>NZ_JONL01000001.1:314984-629968 GCF_000711735.1 Maridesulfovibrio frigidus DSM 17176 | reverse complement strand
ATCTTCGAAACCAGAGATTTCTGCTGACACTGAAACTTCAGGAACTGCGACTCTTTCTGCTGATTTCAAGACTTTTTCAGTTGAGGGATTGAGTCTTTCTATTGATGCAACTGGTGCTGCCGTGCCTGGTGGTAAGGGTAAAGTTCAGGTTACTGGTGACGCTGCTCTGAACCTTGTTGCAAAGACTGCTGACATTGGAAACCTAGTCTTTGAAGCTTATGGCGTGAAGGCTGAAGGCTCATTCAAGGCTACTGGAATAGGCACTGATACACTTAAATTCAGTGGTGATATGAATGTGCCCGGGTTTGATGCAAGAAGCTCTCTCGATCAGATGGCGATGGATGTTAAAATGTCCGACAGTAAGGCTTTAACTAGTGTCGGTCTCAACTTCGCTGTTGCAGGGACTGCAAAGTCTGTCGCTATTTCAAATTTGCTGATCAACCTTGATGAAACAACAATCAAAGGGGCAGGTTCTTTTGCTAATCCTGATCGCCCTAATATAGTACTTAATTTGGATGTAGATAAGTTTAATCTAGATGGATATCTTCCACCAGAAAGCGAAACAAAAGCTGACACAAAAGGGTCAGATGATAAGGCCGTTAAGAAAACAGAGAAGACGGAATTATTTCCTGTTGAATTCTTACGCAAACTGACTCTTAAAACAGACCTTAGTGTAAAACAGTTGATTGCAGGTAAGGCCGATTTGACCAACGTTGTTTTGAAAGTCCGGGCCAAAGATGGAGTTCTCAGCATCAAGCCTTTATCGCTTAATGCTGCGAAGGGCGCGTTTACTTCTACCGCAGGTCTGAATGTGCGAGGTAAAACACCAACCATGTCGTTCGCAGGTAGTTTGAGTGGAATGGATGGGGAAACTCTATCAAGGCAAATGACAGGAAAGGATAATTTCTCCGGGAAAATGGGATTTAATACCAAACTTGCAAGTAAGGGTAACGATCTAAAGACCGTTTTTGCAAATCTTAAGGGTAATTTTGGGTTCAAGGTTCTGGATGGTTATGTGACTGGATTTGATATTTTGTTCCTAGCCGGAGACGCATTTAATATTCTCACTGGCGGCACTTTTGATAAGACCAGCACAAACAAAACCGAGTTCGGTGAAGCTTCGGCAACAGCTATCATTACTAAAGGAGTAGCTGTTAATAAGGATCTAATTTTGAAGTCTCCACTCTTCAGAGCGGACGGGAAAGGTAATTTGAACCTTAACACTATGATGCTCGATTATGGTGTAGACGCTAAGATAGTGGGCTCTCTGGAAGGTCAGGGCGGCAAAAGTAGTAATGACCTTATCGGTTTGACGGTTCCGCTCAATATTACCGGTCCTGTTGCTAATCCTTCTATAATGGTCGACCTACCTCGTTTTGCCGTGATCCTAGCTGAGTCAGGCTTTACTCTTGTTAATAGTGTTATCGGCGGAGTGGAAGATGTGATTGAAGGTCTTGGTAAAACAATCACTGGAAAAGGCGGTTCAACCTCTTCCGGAGATCAGAAAGCTGATCCTGTGAAAAAAATAGGAGATTCCATAAAAAGTTTCTTCTAGATTTTAAAATGATTTTATTTGTCGCAAGTAGTAGGTTTTATACTATAAAATAGGATTGTTTGCTGCCTGTGTATAGTTAAATTAATAGGGTGTTATCTTTAGTCGAATAAAGATAACACCCTTTTTTTGTTTATCGGTCACTGTCTGGCAGAATGTGGCGCTCTTAAAATGTAGTCTATACTCATCAATAGATAATAAATCGGAGTGAGAGAAATGAAAGAAAATATTTTATACGAAGCTATCGTTCGCGAGATGAAAAATGTCAGAATTGGTGAGAAAAGTCCCGAAAGCGCGGCGCTTAATGTGATTAGAGAATTTGCCAATGACAGAGTTTACATATCAAGTCGTTTTGTGGAGCATGTCCAGCTTGGTGCAAAAGTTATAAAACTTAAAAATTATGGTGTGGAGAACTCGGATATCGCAGAAAGGCTTGGGATCTCGGAGCGGCATGTTCGAAGGTTATGGACCAGTGCTCGGAATTAGTTTTACAGGTCAAAACACTTTCAATTAAACTGAAGGTGTTTTGACCTGCAAAAGTATAATGTTTGGTGTGATTATTAAGTCCAGTCCAAGATTACTTTGCCAGACTGGCCGGAGCTCATTACATCAAAGCCTTTCTGGAAATCATCTATTTTGAAATGGTGAGTAATGGCCGGAGATATATCCAGATTAGATTGAAGCATAGAGGCTGTTTTGTACCATGTTTCAAACATTTCACGGCCATAAATACCTTTAAGCTTTAACCCTTTGAATACTACCATATTCCAGTCAATTTTGGTTTCTTCAGGTAGAATTCCGAGCAGGGCAATGTGGCCGCCGTGGTTTATTTTATCCAGCATTTCGCCGAAAGCCATAGGACTGCCGGACATTTCTAGGCCAACATCAAATCCTTCAGTCATATTCAGCTCTGCCATTACATCGCAAAGTTTTTCCTTGGTGACGTTCACTGTACGTGAAGCTCCAAGTTTTTTTGCAATGTTTAAGCGATAATCGTTGAGGTCCGTGATTACTATGTGGCGAGCACCTGCATGACGAGCGATAGCAACCGCCATCATGCCGATAGGTCCGGCTCCGGTGATGAGGACATCTTCCCCGACAAGGTTGAAAGATAAAGCTGTATGCGCGGCGTTTCCGAGCGGGTCAAGGATTGCACCCACATCATCTGAAATTGTGTCATTCAATTTGAATACATTTGATGCCGGGATGCAGACATATTCAGCAAAACATCCCGGGCGATTTACGCCAACCCCTATAGTGTTGCGACAGAGATGTCTTTTGCCTGCTCTGCAATTGCGACAGTGACCACAGGTTACGTGACCTTCTGCGGAAACTCTATCGCCAAGAGCAAGGCCTTGTACTTCGCCGCCGATATTTTCAATTACGCCGGAAAACTCGTGCCCGACAACCATTGGGACCGGAATAGTCTGCTGCGCCCATTTATCCCAATTGTATATGTGAATGTCAGTACCGCAAATTGCAGTTTTGTTGACTTTTATAAGAACATCATTGTGTCCGCACTGAGGAATGGGAACTTCTTCCATCCAGAGTCCTTCACACGGTTTACTTTTAACTAGAGCCTTCATCGTTTTCATTAATTAGAGCCTTCTATTTGATTATTTTAAGCTTACGCCCGACTTTGATAAATGCATCAACGGCCTTATTTACCTGATCAGTAGTGTGGCCTGCGGACATTTGTGTACGGATTCTTGCCTGATCTCGCGGAACAACAGGAAAGCTGAACCCTATAACGTAGATTCCTTCTTCCAGTAATCCTTCTGCTACTTGCTGGGCAAGCACTGCATCGCCTAGCATCACTGGGATAATCGCGTGGTGACCCGGTACAAGTTTGAATCCGGCTTCTTCCATGCGTGAGCGGAAAAGTTCGCTATTGTCATTTAGTCTGGTTCGAAGTTCAGGGTGATCAGTTATCATATCAAGTACAGCAATTGATGTAGATGCTATCACTGGAGCCAGTGTGTTGGAAAAAAGGTAAGGACGCGATCTTTGACGCAGCCATTCTACGATTTCCTTTCTGCCGGATGTGTACCCGCCTGATGCACCACCAAGAGCTTTGCCCAGAGTGCCTGTGATGATGTCGACCCGGCCAAGAACTCCGCAGTATTCGGGTGTTCCTTTGCCGTTTTCGCCCACAAAACCCACAGCGTGAGAATCATCAACCATGACAAGGGCGTCATACTTATCAGCTAGATCGCAAATGGATTTCAGGTCGGCAATGATCCCGTCCATTGAAAAAACACCGTCAGTTACAATAAGTCTGTAACGGCAGTCCGCAGCATCTTTAAGTTGCTGTTCCAGATCAGCCATGTCGTTATTCTTATAACGGAATCGCTTAGCTTTGCAGAGTCTGACCCCGTCTATTATCGATGCATGGTTCAGTTGATCACTGATGACTGCATCTTCACTGGACAAAATTGTTTCAAACAGTCCGCCATTCGCATCAAAGCATGATCCATATAGGATTGTATCTTCGGTTTGCAGGAAATCACTTATTTTTTGCTCTAATTCTTTATGCACATCTTGAGTCCCGCAAATAAATCGGACGGAAGACAAGCCAAAACCGTATTTGTCTAACGCTTCTTGAGCTTTTTTAACAAGTTCGGAATTGTTTGATAAGCCTAGGTAGTTATTAGCGCAGAAGTTAAGAATTCCTTTTTTTCCGGCAACAGCTATTTCGGCTTGCTGCGGAGAGGTTATAATTCTTTCATCTTTGTAAAGACCTGTGTTTTTTAGATTCTCAGTCTGCTCGGAAAGAGTCTGAAATAAATTCTTTGGCATATTAATCCTCCATATTAGAAAATTACTTACTTCGTTTTACTTAAAAAACCATATGATAAACGTTGTCAATGTTAAAATTCAGCTTATAATTTATAAAAACGCAAAAAAAAGCAAAGTTATTTCGGTTTAAGGGTGATACGTAACATGGATTGACGGATTTGTCATTTTGTCACTATACATACGTTCTTTGATTGGTATAAAAATTTTGTAATTTTGAAAGCAGGAGATTTCGGGTGAAAGATAGAGCTTTAGTACTTGATGATATAGATCGCAAAATAATTGATGAGTTGCAGCGTAATGGGCGTGAGTCTTATAAAAATATAGCACGTAAGCTTGGTGTTTCTGACGGAACAGTTCGTCTGCGCACTGAACGAATGATAAAAAATGATTATTTACGTATTACAGCTTCTGTAAATCCGCTTTATTTTGAGAACAGCCTGATAGCTCTGGTCGGAGTAAACTTAGAAGGCCGTGCAAATCGTGAAGTTATGGATAGAATTTCTAAGGTCAGTGGCGTGCAGTCTGTTATAAACGTTTCAGGGAGATATGATCTGCTCGTTGAAGTTTTTGTTCCATCACGTAATGCATTCAGACAGTGCCTAGTGGACGATCTTTCTAACGTTGGCGGGATAAAATCTACTGAAACTTTCATGTTCTTAGATGCCGTCGATAAATGGGCAGAACACAAAAGTTAGCATTCCAGAATCTATTTAGAATTTGTTTGGCTTCGAAAAAATGACATTCCCGTTTGAGTACGGGGTTATTTGTAGCTGCTTGCCGTATGGTTGAATTAAGTTATCCTTATTATTGTTTATACTTTTTTCGTACTGCGAGGCTGCAGGGGCTACTTTGTAGCGTCTGGTTTTCTTGTTCATAATCATTTTATCCCAGCGTTGCCAACGCTCTGACCATTGCTTATAAAGGTGGTATGAATGAGCCATCTCTTCGTAGTTGTCCTCAATTTTTTTGCGTTTGATACCAAAGAAACTTAGGATTCGCTCAGTCATGAGCTTTCTGGGAGACATTGTACTTTTTGATGCTTGCTTTATGCGCTCCAGTTCGATCTCTTCTTTAGTCAGAAGGCCAGTTTTTTTGGCCTCTCGTCGCTTGATGGCAAATATTGTCTGCTGCAGCTCTTTTATTTTTTGAGAGGAATTGTCCGGCTGTACCCTTTGCGATTGCATAAGAGGCTGGTATCCTAGTGAAAGGAATATATCCTGACCGGTTCGCAGAATTGTGAGGTCATAGATTGAATCTAAGCTGATATCGGCGTAGACTTGATGAAAATATATCTGTTCTTCTTCGGCGGTCTGCTTACTATAATTCAATGACCCGTTATGATATGCCGAAAGAACTGCACGTAATGCAGGGGAAGGGGCGACTTTGTCAGCCGCAGTTGCATTCCCTTGTGTTTTGATGATGTTTCTGGTCGATTCAGATATCTGTTCCGCTTCTTTGTTTTTGTGAGCCTCAGATGCTGTTGGAATAGTCTGGTTTTTTATTCTGTCTATTATGTCTTTAAGATCTGGGGAAGGCTGAACCTCATCGGCGGTTTGAGGTTTAGTGTTCTCGTTCGAAATATCGATGTCTTCTCTTCCTCGTAGCATCTTCTGTTTAATCTCGGTAGCATCTTCAAAAAGAGAAACTTTAACGATATAATTTAGGCCTATGCTTACTTCTTTTGTAGAATCCTCTGGTTGAAAAATTGCCCCTGTTGCAATCTTTGGTATGCACACACACAAAAATATACCTAGAAGAATGGATAAACATTCTAAAAAGCCCATTTTTATGTGTGAGTAATTGATTTGCATGGTAAATTTTGTTGAACTGGTTCTTGCGTTCTTTTTTTAATTTGATGATAATTAATGTGTTCTTAAAATATAATTCTCATAGAAATTAGATAAGGTCTATCGTATTGCGCCAGAAAGAGTTGGGCAATTACGTTTTGTTTAGAGCTATGTTTGAATGAGTATATATAAACTTCCATATCGTTGTTTAATATGTAATCATTAGCTCTATTATTAGTACCGTTCAGATGAGACAATAAGTTTGTTTCATATATTAAATACGAGATGGGGCTTTATATAATGATTAAGAAATTCGGCATCAAAAAAGGCCAGGTTTTACCATACAGGCTTCTTGTCTATATATTGATATGCAGCTCTTTTTTTACGATTTTAGGCACCAGTGTTCAATTGTATATGGAGTACAGAAGCGATGTCGATGAAATTGGAAATGCTATGTCGCAGATCGATGATAGTTATGCAAATACCATTGCAGCGAGTCTCTGGGATATAAATATTGAGCATGTAAATATACAACTTGATGGCGCATTAAAATTGCCCGGTATCCGTTATTTAGAAGTAACAGATAAAACTGCCGGGACCACTGAGCCTATAGCTGCCGCAGGATTCAGGCCTCTCACCTCTCGCACTATCGAAAGAGCTTTTTCTCTGATTCATAATGTTGACGGTAAAAATGTTGATGTAGGACAACTTGTTGTAGTTGCTGACCTTCAGGACGTTTTGAGTCGGTTGAAACACCGAGTCTTTATCGTTTTAACGACTCAGGCTGTAAAAACATTTTTAGTTGCTTTGTTCATTCTTATGATCATTCATTACCTGATCACAAGGCATTTGCAGACAGTAGCTGACTATGCGCGGGAAATGGATATCGATAGTCTTGAGCGTCCGCTCGTACTTAATAGGCGCAATAGTAATAGAAAAGAAGATGAATTAGACATGGTTGCCAAGGCGTTTAATGAAATGCGAGTCAACCTGATTGGAGATATTGAGAAGCGTAAAAAGACAGAGGAAGCTCTTCGGCAGTCAAATATGATTGTAGAAAACAGCCCCGTTGTTCTGTTTAAATGGTTTGCGCAGGACGGGTGGCCGGTAGAGCTCGTTTCAAAAAATGTGAACCAGTTAGGGTTTACTCCTGAAGATTTTATGTCCGGTGAAGTAAAGTTTATTGATGTAATTCATGCGGATGACAGGCCTAGAATTGAAGCTGAGGTCGCAGATCATATCCGTTTGGAGCTAGACAACTTTAATCAGAATTACCGGATTGTGGCTCCTGACGGGCGAGTTCTTTGGATCGAAGACAGTACAACTGTTGTTAGAGATGGCGATGGCACTATAATAAGTTTTATGGGCATTGTTATCGATGTGTCTGAAAGGAAATCCGTTGAGAACGAATTGGTACACTTGAGAAATTTGCTTAAAAACACGATCGACTCGATGCCTACTGTTCTAGTAGGCGTGGACGAGAAAGGTGCTATTATACAGTGGAATAGATCTGCTGAGGAAGAAACAGGGTTGTCGTGGGAAGATGTCCAAGGTGTTAGTCTTATTAGTGTTTTCCCACAGTTTGAAAGCAAACTGGATTTTATTTTAGAAGCTATCAGTCGCTCCGAAGTCAGGGAAAAGTCGAAGGTTCCTTTTACTGTCGGCGGGTCGATTCTATATAAGAATCTTAAAGTATACCCACTTCTTGATAGTGAGGAAGGTGGTGGGGCTATACTTCTTATGGATGATGTCACCATGAAATCTCGTCTTGAAGAGATGATGATTCAAACAGAGAAAATGATGTCTGTCGGTGGATTGGCGGCGGGTATGGCTCATGAAATTAATAATCCGCTCGGTGCTATATTATCTGGAGTTCAAGGAACGGAGAGGCGTTTGTCTCCTTCGCTGCCTAAAAACGTGCAAGTTGCGTCTGAACTAGGTCTTAATCTGGATGCTGTTCAGGAGTACATGGATAAGCGCGGCATTCTCGGATATCTGAGAGGGATAAGTGATGCTGGTCGAAGGGCCGCTCAAATTGTCCGTAATATGCTGGAGTTTAGTAGAAAAAGTGAGTCTGTCCGCTCTTTAATGGGGGTCAAGTCTCTTCTTGAGAAGTCTCTTAGTCTTGCTGCAAACGACTATGATTTAAAGAAAAAATATGACTTTAAAACTATCGATATTCGGCGTGATTTTGAGCAGGGTCTTCCGAAAGTTAATATTACAGAGACTGAAATTGAGCAGGTTTTCCTCAATATATTTAAGAATGCTGCCCATGCTATGTCTGAAAAGGACTTTGGCGATGAACGTCCACGTTTGACATTACGGACTCGAAAAGATGGCAAGTATGTTCGGATCGAAGTCGAGGATAATGGTCCTGGTATGGAAGAGAATGTTCGTAAAAGGGTGTTTGAACCTTTTTATACAACTAAGCATGTCGGTTTAGGAACTGGGCTTGGCCTTTCGGTTTCATACTTTATTATAGCGCGAAATCATGAAGGAGAATTTCTGGTAGAGTCTGAGCCTGGGAAAGGCACAAAATTTGTGATCAGGCTGCCGGGAATTGTTAACGCTTAGTCTCTGCATACTTTTTAAAAAGTCTAAATTTATATGTTTTACTTAACAAAGGTCGCTTCTGCATGGGTGGCCTTTGTTTTTTTGTTATAGTTTGCTGTGATGCGTGATGTATATTGTATTAGTAAATTCCATACCATTATGTGTGCAGAATTTTAATTTTGCACGTAAACATGCCGTTGTATTTGTATAATATGGTTGTAGTGTAACATACTATGTACATCTTTGATGATTATGCATAATATATTTTAAAAAATATGTTTGGGGCTTGCATTTCGCATAAAAAAAGCTAATGTCAGCATTATAAAAAGTTATGGTGCATCATTTTAGTGCCTTGGATGTGTGTTTTTGCTACACTAATGGGGGTAGCTTATGAGTAATGAAGAAGGTCTTAAACGGCGTGTTTTACGAGATGATGTCGTCGAATATATCATTGAAGAAATTTTGCGTGGAGATTTGAAGCCTGGCGAGAGAGTTGTTGAAACTAAGGTTTCAAGAGATCTGCATGTCAGTCAGGGTGCAGTGCGTGAAGCTCTAAGGGATTTAAAGGCTCGGGGTTTTGTAGAGGCTGAGCCTTACAAAGGTTCTAGAGTTAAAGTCTTTTTGGCGGAAGATTTTGAAGATTACTGCAAGATTCGGTTGGAACTTGAGGTTTTTGCTGTCCAGTGGGCTATAGAAAAGGACACTTCTAAGGTTGAAGAGCTTAGCGCTATAGTTGCCCTCATGTATGAAAGAGCTAAAGCAAATGATGAACTGTTGATCCGTAAAGCTGATGTGAAATTTCACGAGCTGCTTATAGATTCCGCAGAAAACAAGTCACTGCGTATCGCATGGGATGCACTAGCCAATGATTATTGGATATATATCGGTGTTAATGCTGAAATCAAGAATTTTCCATTGTTGATGGAGCAGGCTGATAAGCATCGTTTAATTGTCGAGGCCATTTCTGCTGGTGATTTAGATTTGGTGAGAAATAGTTTAGAAAGCCACTTTAGTATTGTCCAATAGTCCAATAGTTCAATAAGTCTAATTTTATGGCAGCCTGATTATTAATTAGGCTGCCTTTTTTTGTGAATTACTTTAAGGTAGCAACTTTACTTCCGCGCAAATGGTAATTATTTTGCTTGCTTGAGCGAAGAAAAGACTTCACTGTTTGAACTCCTTCTATTTGGAATGCTGTTCGCTTTGCGTGCTCTATCTCGTTGATATCTCCAACTCTGCCTAGAAGAACAATATTACATTGAACAGACTTCACTGCGATGTTCGTCCCCCAGACGGAGTCATTATCAAGTAGTGCGGCCTTCACTTCTGATTGCAGTATGTAATCTTCAGCTGCGTTACAAATAGCATCTTCTGACTCGGCAAAAAGAAAAGTTGTAAGTGAATTAACCTTGCCTGCGCTTCTGACAATCTTACGAAGCATATTGAAATCTTCCTTTTGATCGAACTGCCCAACTATATATATATGACCGTTGTATGAGTAGGTGCTAACGCCTAGAACTTCGAGGTCCTTCTGGTGGAGTATCTTGGATTGGATGTTGGCTTCCAGAAGCTCGTCTTCAACAATTGTCTGGAAACCTCGTTCGTCCACACTTGCAGCATAAGCCGTATAGATTGAGCCCATAGCAGAAGGGATCATTGTCGGTCCTGGTAAAGGCGGCATGAGTATGGAAGCCGTACAGCCGTTTAAGCAGGTAAGTGTGAAGATCAATAGGCATAGTGTCTTAAAGTTCTGCATTCCCATATCTTCCTTGATAAGAGTGTTTGGAATGGTAATGCAGAAAATATGCCTAAAAAATATTTAGATATTTAGTTTATAAAATCAAGGATGTTAATAACCCTGTTCCGGTAAGTGTGATCTTTTAAAATTATTTCGCGCCATTTTTTTGAAAGAGCTTTCCTGAGTCTCGGGTTTGCGTGAAACTTATCGGAAAGGGCTGGTAAGTCCTTTGGCTTAGAAAATGAACATTCAGCAACAAGATCCTCAGGGAAAATTGAAAGTCCTGGCGTATAGTCTGTTAGAAGAAATCCACCCGCACTCCACACATCGAAATTCCGCTGCGTCAGCCCGTTTGGTAATAGTGGACTTGTCATGTTTAACGTAATAGCTGCTCCTGCATAAATCGCAGGTAGTACCGTAAAGTAGTCTATAGGCGGGCGAATGTCTGCGTTTGTAAGTAATTCTCTCCAACCTTTGTCACCGAAAATTGTCAGATTAGTTCCCGCATTATCAAGAGCTTGGGTGCGCCATATTGTACCGGATTGCTCTGTCTTAAATCCCGTATCTCGGACATTTTTTCCCGGCCAGAATGAGGTGAGTTCGTCGCGCTTTGCCCACCATTCAAAATCGGGCTTAATACCATTTGCGATAGCCTTTATTGCCGCTTGCTCGTCTTGTGTCGAAAAGGAGCATCCTGCAAAAAATGTATCTTTCTTTGGAAAACTAGATCTACCCGCAAAAACTGTTCGATTCTCAAGCCCTGTATATTCCGGAACATCTGGATTGAAGAATTCAGGATCGGTTGCGAGTGGTAGGTGGTTTACCTTTTTGGCGCCAAGATCTTTAAGGGGGTTGACGAACCATTCGTCCGTGACAAGCATGGGTACTTCTTTCCAATATTCGGATTTAATGCCGGAGATTATATGGAAGGGGTTGTCCACCATCCAAACAACGACTTTAACTCCAGCCTCGCGCAGCATGAAATACGTTTCACCCGAATTATCCAGTCCGTTAAAGTTTATGCTGAAAATTATTTCGGGACGTTCTTGATTTAGAAGGGATAGGAGGTCCCGCTGCATTGCGTCCGGCGCGATAACCCTGTATGTGAAGTCTGCACCTGCGAAGGCGCGAGACAGTTCGGGTACAAGCAACGAATTGTCGTTACCCGGAATCCACACAGTCTTGCTTTTAATTTTTGAAAAAAAAGCGGTTTTCTGTAGTGCAAGCTTTGATATGATGGGTTCCCAGAATGAAGGGAATAGCCTTTTGTTAGGCGTATATAATATCAAGCGGAAATTCTTTTCAGGTAAAGCATCAAGTTCTTCTGGGTTAATTCTCGTAAACTTGTTTGAAATTTTTCGGACTGTAGGGATTTGTTTTTCAAAGTCTGGGCATTCTATGTAGTGGGCTTTGCCTTCTTCACTAAATAATTCAAGCGCTTGGCAAGGATTTGGGCCCAGGCCCAGAAAAAGTATATCACCATCTCCCCCTAGGTCTTGAAAGTATTCTTTACCTTCAGGCAGAGATTGCAATTTTTCGGATTCGTTTTTGATGCGGATTCTTTGGGGACGTTGCATGGTGTTAGACTTGGCTTGCGGGCCGTATTAAGTTAATTTCCTGTCACCTTATACCGCAGTCCTTGGAAAATGTCTTTTCCTTGGATGGCAAAACAAAAAAGAGACAATGAAAACATATCAAGATCATTACTTCAAAAAAGCGCAAAAGGATAATTATCCTGCTCGTTCAGTATATAAGCTTATGGAAATTGACAAACGATTTCACATATTTTCACCGGGGCAAAAAGTTTTAGATCTGGGAGCCGCTCCGGGATCATGGACCTTGTTCTCAGCTAAAAAGGTCGGTCCTAAAGGATATGTTCTCGGTGTGGATATTCAGACGACTATAACTAAATTTCCTGAGAACGTGACTTATTTACAAACAGATGTTTTCGAAGATTCTTCTGTTCTGCTGGATGCGATGGCAGAGCACCTTCCTTATGATCTGATTATCAGTGACATGGCTCCCAAAACAACTGGAGTTCGGTTTGCTGACCAGCTTCATTCACTTGAGCTGTGTGAGAGAGCTAGAGATCTGGTTCCTCGCAGACTTAAGAAGGGCGGTCATTTTGTTGTAAAGATTTTTGATAGCTCTGACGTAAGAGGGTACACGGACTCATTACGTAAGATGTTTTCAAGGGTGAAAAATTTCAAGCCGAAAAGTTCCAGAGAAGAAAGTATGGAGCTTTTTATTGTAGCGCTTGGCTTTCGTGGCATTGAAGAGTAAATGTCCTTTTACACTTAGTTTCGCCTCAGAGCTAAATTTTGTGGAAATTGCATTTTAATATAGTATTGGACCCTTTTTTGCGGGAATGTCAGACCCTTGGTGGAATTTAAATCAAGGTTCATTTAATGGCATCTTGTGTAAGGAAAATTATAAATTATCCGTCTACATATTGTGACGGAGGCAGATTCTTTCAGGAGGAATAATGGCTGGACACAGTAAATGGGCAAATATTCAGCATAGAAAAGGCAGGCAGGATGCCAAACGTGGCAAAATTTTTACAAAGATGGCTAAAGACATAATTATCGCAGCAAAGGCTGGCGGTGGCGATGTTAATATGAATGCATCTTTGCGCCTTGCTGTTTCAAAAGCAAAAGCTGTTAATATGCCGAATGATAAAATTGATACCGCTATTAAAAAAGGTACCGGCGAACTTGCTGGCGGCGATATCAATGAGATGATGTACGAAGGTTATGGCCCTGGTGGAGTTGCTTTGCTTATCGAAGCTGCCACAGATAACAAGAACCGTACTGTTGCTGAAGTTCGTCACGCTCTAAGTAAAGCTGGCGGGTCTATGGGTGAGTCTGGAAGTGTCGCATGGATGTTCGACAAAAAAGGCGTAATGATTTTCGACAAGGAAGCTTACAACGAAGACCAACTCATGGAAATCGGCCTTGAAGGTGGTGCTGAAGACGTTCTTGATGAAGGCGATTCATTTGCCGTTCATTGTGCGCCTGAAGATTTCGCACCCCTCCAGCAGGCTTTTGTAGAGGCTGAATGTACAAGTCAGAGCGCTGAACTTGCTTTTGTTCCTAAGAACCTTGTTGAAGTTGATGTCTCTACCGCTAAAAAGATCATGAATCTCATGGAAAGATTTGAGGATCTTGAAGACGTAACAGACGTTTTCGTTAATGCAGACTTCCCTGACGAGCTTATGTCAGAAATGGACGGCTAAGTGGAAAATCCCGGTATTGTGATAATCGGCATTGACCCTGGAACCCGTGTAACTGGGTTCGGGATAGTAAGGGAAGTTTCCGGTCAGGTTACTTTGCTTGAAGCCGGCGCAATCCGGACCAATACCAAAGCCCCCATGTGTGCCAGACTCGGGCAAATTTATACCCGTCTGGCCGAGCTTTTAGAAAGCCATAAACCGGACGAAGCGGCGATAGAAAATGTCTTCGTCGCTTCTAATCCGTCTTCGGCTATTAAATTAGGACAAGCGCGCGGGGCAGCAATGGCCGCGTGTGCAGTTTCTGGTTTAGTTGTTTCTGGTTATGAACCCACAAAGGTTAAACAAAATCTTGTGGGGACAGGTCGCGCGGATAAAAGTCAGGTCGCATTTATGGTGGAACGCATACTGGGTGTAAAAGATACCAAGTGGGCTAACGATACCACTGATGCGCTGGCTATAGCTATTTGTCATTTGAATGAACGTAGATTTGCAAGGATGGCTGGGAAATGATTGCCTATATTCACGGTAAACTGCTTGAGGCAACAGACAAGTCCTGCATAGTGCTTACCTCCGGCGGGGTGGGATATGAACTATTTCTTACCCTCACAGCCATTTCAACGCTCCCGGCGTCCGGTTCTGACGTCACGTTTTATGTTTATACTGTAGTTAGAGAAGATGCCCTCGATCTTTACGCTTTCCCTTGCTTCGATGACCGCGAAGTATTTCAGACCCTGATTTCTATAGATCGCCTCGGACCTAAAAAAGCGCTGGCTATACTTTCGCAGTTTAATCCGAAAGAATTACAGGATATTGTTTTCCGCGAAGATGTTAAAACTTTATCTGTTGTTCCAGGTATCGGCCCTAAATCTGCGCGCCAGATTCTATGGTCCCTTAAAGATAAGATGGATAAGCTTTCGCTTGCCACTATCCGCTCTGGAGCTTGCCCTACTGAGGGGGACAGAAGCGAATTTCTTGATGCTCTATCAGGCCTGCGCAATCTGGGCTATGCGGATGACGAAGTTAGAACTTTCCTTAAAGATATTTTTGATGAAGAGCCTGATCTTGACGCGGCTGGTGCGATACGGGTGGCGTTAAAGAAAATTTCCCAAAGTAAAAAGTAGTTTAGAAGTATGATCGAGAGCACTCTTCCTGATGATAATATTAGACCGCAGCGGCTTACCGATTTTATCGGTCAGGATGACTTGCGCAGCAATCTGGATGTATTCATTCAGGCGGCACGCGGGCGCGGAACTGCGATGGATCATACTTTGTTTTATGGCAATCCCGGCCTTGGCAAAACTACGCTGGCCCGGATTATTTCCTCTGAACTGGGTGTGAACCTGATTTCCACTTCCGGCCCAGTTATAGAGAGAAGCGGAGACCTTGCCGCAATTCTTACCAATCTTTCTCGTAACGATATCCTTTTCATTGATGAAATTCATCGGGTGCCTTCCTCTGTTGAGGAAGTGCTTTACCCCGCTATGGAAGACTTTAACCTTGACTTGATTATAGGTCAGGGCCCGGCTGCTAGGACTGTTAAAATTGACCTTGAGCCGTTCACCCTAGTTGGCGCGACAACTCGCTTAGGCCTTCTCACCTCGCCTCTTCGCGACAGATTTGGATGTATTTTCAGACTGGAATTTTACTCTCCCGACGAGCTGGCGCATATTGTTACCCGTGCCGCGCGTATCTTTGATCTGGAAGTTACAGATGAGGGTGCATTCATGATTGGTAGACGTTCGCGCGGGACTCCCCGTATTGCGAATAGACTGCTTCGCCGTGTGCGGGATTATGCCACAGTGCATGGTGATGGTGTTGTTAACGCAGAGATTGCAGATATGGCCCTTGATCGCCTTGATGTAGATCCTTTCGGCCTTGACCAGATGGACCGTAAGATTCTCTCTGTTTTGATTGATCAGTTTGGAGGCGGTCCGGTTGGTATTAAAACAATCGCGGTTGCCTGCTCGGAAGAAGTTAGAACTATCGAAGATATTTATGAACCTTATCTCATTCAGTGCGGTTTTTTGAAGAGAACTTCACGGGGCAGAGTGGCAACAGCAAAAGCCTATCAGCATCTACAGTCTCACGGAAATTCTAAAACTTTATTTTAATATTTTGATGTTTTATGTTTAGAATGAGGGCAAGCTATTTTTAATATGCTAGTGCTCATTTTTCATGTATAATTTTTATTGTATATTCTCTTGGGAGGGGTAAAGTGTGCTAGACTTACCTTTCAAGTTTTATTTTTAGTTAGTTTTCAGGAGGATAGATGTCTCTACGTCTTAAATTGATATCGGCGCTAACGACTATTTTAGTTGTCGCTTTTATTTCGGTATCTTTATTCAATTATAATGTTTCCCGGGATTCCGCTCGTGATGAAATTCAGCATTCAGCACTGCCACTAACCCGTGACAATATATATTCAGAAATGCAGTCTGGTCTTATGCGTCCGCTGTTTGTTTCTTCCTTGATGGCAAATGATATATTTTTGAAAGACTGGGTTGCCGAAGGCGAGACTGACGTTGTTCAAATTATGCGTTATCTCGGAGAAATAAGAGAGAAATACGGGTTCTTCACTTCATTTTTTGTTTCTGCTAAAACCAGCGACTACTTTTATTATGATGGAGTTCTAAAGACTGTCTCAAAACATGATAGGCACGACGTTTGGTACTATGACTTTGTTGACTCTGGGTTACCTTATGATTTTGATGTGGACTCAAATGAGGCCGCTGATGATATTCTAACTATTTTTATAAATCATAGAGTTGAAGACCGTGATGGCAATCTTCTTGGAGTGACCGGCGTTGGTCTTAAGATGGATCAAGTCGCCGGACTTCTTAAGACATTTACTGAAAAGTATTCTAAAAATATTTTTCTCGTAGACCCCGAAGGGGTTGTTCAGGCGCACACTGATAAAAATTTAATTGAAAAATTAAACATTAACGATGTGCCGGGGCTTGGAAGTATAGCTCGCGAAGTGCTTGATATGGATAGAAAGAATCCTGCATTGTTCAAGTACAAAAATGGCGATGAAACTGTACATCTGACTGCTCGTTTTATTCCTGAATTTCATTGGTTCTTAATCGTTGAGCAGAACGAAAGCATTGCAATGAAAGCTGCTCGGGATAACTTTATCAGAACGTTAAGTATCGGTGCGCTGGCTACTTTGCTCATAATATTTTTATCGATAATATCAATTAATCATTTTCAGGTACGACTCGAGGTTCAGGCAAATACTGATGAACTTACGGGAATTGCCAATCGCAGATCTTTCGAGAGAAGAGTTGATTCCGCGATGAGCAAGTACTCTAAGAATGGCAGCCCTTTTTCTGTTGTACTACTTGATATTGACGGGTTTAAAGCCGTGAACGATACCTGTGGACATAATGAAGGGGATCGCGTGATTAAAGAGGTTTCGGGTGTTATTGATTCCAGCATAAGAGATAGTGATATTTGTGCTCGCTGGGGTGGAGATGAGTTTATTATTCTTGTCCATGGAGATAGCGAACAGGCGGCGATAATCGCTGAACGTATACGGAGCTCTGTGGAAAACACTAGCGTTTGCGCTGAGATATCAGAAAAAGCCGTTGAAGGTATGATCGTGACAGTCAGCTGTGGTGTAGCACAGTACATTGTTGGAGATACCCTTGATTCTTTGAATATTAGGGCCGATAATGCTATGTACGAGTCTAAAGATAAGGGTAAAAATAGGGTTGTTGTCGCTTAGCTATTGAGCCTGTTACGGTGTGAGAAGCTCTTCATATTTACGATTAATTGAATTAAGTAACGCCTGAATTGAAACATAGTTTCTTTTTGGGCGTTTTTTTGTGAGGAGCTAAAAATGGATGAAGGCCGCCAGAGGACAGAGTTCTGGCGGCCTTCGTTCTTACCCTAAAATAAGAGGAGGTAGGGTAGAAATATGTGTGATTGTTTTTGTCTTGTGATAAACTGTTTAGCGGTGGATCTAATTTAAAGATACAAAGTCGTGCTTGAACCTGCTTTTACACTAAACCCATTATTTTAAGTTTTTTTTGGACATTAGAGGCTCGGCAGTATATAGTTAGAGGCTATTTGATACGCTTTTTGTTGCATTTTGGTGAATATTCTTTTGCGTAATAATTGTGGAGAATGGTGTTGATAGGTCTTTTGTGCTGCAACATCTTGATATAGTGTTACTTTTTGTAAAGTATGTTTTTGTGTACATAATAAAAAGATGATCTTTGCTTACTTTGCCCCTGAAGTCTCAAAATAAGCAGTAAATTCAAAAAAATAATCGCGCTACTCCTGTGCTCAGGGGTAGCGCGATTATTTTTGAATAAGTGTCTAAGATTAATTTAATCTACATCAGGGACGATTTTACAAACATAGTTTACCAAAAGTTCAAAGAGATCCTTGTTACGGTTATTAAACCTAAATTCAAGCTCTTTGAGGTACAGAGGGAATCTATGCGGAGAAATTCCTTTGTAACGTTTGAACCTGTCTCTTGCGAACTTCCAGAATTCACCGCCCGAAGTTTCAATTTCAGGGGTTACTCCTGGATATTTACGGATGTAGTCCAGCGGCAATGAGTCGTCTCCGCAAAGTATGAGAGCTGTGTACTTTTGATAACGGTCAGTATGAATAATACTTCCGTGGCGTACTAATTTAAGATGGAAATTATGGTTGAAATGGAAAACTGATTCAGCACTTATATTTTGCATAAGGTCAATAAACACCCAGCCATTTTTCTCGAGTATGCCGAATACAGGAATAATTTCTGAACCTGATTTTGCGGGTATTCCGGTCAGTTTTTTATTCTTCAGGTGCTTGTTAAGGCCTGTTTCCGGTCCGAGAAGCTGCACAGCATCAATTGCCTGAGCCAGAATCGCAAACCTTAAGGATGAAATAGCCTTGTAGGCTGCATTGTATGAAATACCCAAATCTAGCGAGATAGCATGCGCGGTGTTGTCTTCAGCAAAAAGTTTAATAAGTTGTATCCACTCTGTACAGGATAGCCCCCCATTATTAATCCATCTACCGCTGAAGTCCTGAAATGTATATTTACATGATGAACAACGATAACGACTGCCGCTAAGCGTGTATAACTTGTTTTCTCTGCATCTTGGGCAGAAGGGTTTTCTGTCCCCAAAGCAATTGGCGATAAGGAAATTTTTGGCTTCCTCTTCCGAGGATGTCAAATTTTTAAACATTGCTGTGCGTTCATCCATTTGGATCATGTTATCATTATCGACTACCCGCCGATTGCTGACATCTGTGTTCCGCATACGCCTTCACTTCCTGTTCTCGTTTGCAATATGTTATTTCCGAGAGGTTTGTCTTTGGTCGCATTGGCAAGAACTTGTAAGATGTGTTTGTCACTGAGTTTCGGGTTTCGTAAAATTTCGCGTAAACGATAGGACTTATCAGAAAAGAGGCAGGTACGGAGATTTCCGTCTGATGTGATCCTAAGTCGGTTGCATGTTGCGCAAAAGTGGGAGCTAACTGGTGATATGAGTCCTAATTTTCCTTTTCCACCTTTAATGGAAAACATTTGAGCGGGACCTCTACTTTCTGCCGTTCTTTTTATTGGAGTCAGAGTAGCAAATTGGCGAGATTGTTCTAGTATTTCGTCTGCCCCCCAGAAGGATTCGTCCGTCCACCGTGTGTCTTGTCCCATGGGCATGAACTCTATGAAGCGAAAGTCAACGGGGTTTTCCTTGGCGAACTCTATGAAAGAACCAAGCTCGTGATCATTCACTCCTTTCATGGCTACGGCATTAATTTTAATGTGTATTCCAGCAGAAAGGCATGCTGAAATGGAACTCAAAACTTTTTCTAAGTAATCGCAGCCAGTAATGGACTCAAATGTTTCTTTATTCAAAGTGTCCAGCGAGATGTTTAATCTGCTCACACCCAGTCTCTTTAGCTCAGGTACATATTGTTCAAGCACTGTGCCGTTGGTCGTAATTCGTAAATCCATATCTTCATGACTTTTGACAATGCTCGAAACGAAATCCATGAATCCTAGTCTAACAAATGGTTCTCCGCCAGTTAGCCTGAGTTTTGAGACGTTGAGCGATGCTGCAATATCAATTAGCTGCAGCATTTCTTCGTACCTCAAAATATTCGGGTGCGGAGTGTATTTGAAATCTTTAGTAACACAGTAGGAGCAACGTAAGTTGCACCGATCGGTCACGCTTAATCTTAGATAACTGACACTTCGTCCAAGTTTGTCGATCAAAGTCATTTTAGAACCCCCAAGAAGACAGAGTGCCGCGTTTGTATCCTTCCTCAACAGCTAGAAAGTCCAATGGAAGAGATTCGAGATCGTCAAGTGTCGGAATCGAAACTTTATCCATTTCTCTGAAATCAATAGTTTTGATGTAGTTATTACAACTGTCGCATACTTCTACGCGATATCCCGGTTCGCCCTCAACATTGAAAAATTTCATTTTAGACTGATCTGTTTGATCACAATAAGCACAAGCTAGTCTACGTACACGGTATTCAGTGTGGCAGAATGAACAGTCTGCATAACGGAATCCCTGCTTATGGCGCAGTTCATGTATAAAAGGGATGCTGCCGCATACTGGGCAATGTCCGTGATTACGTGCTGCTGGAGGGCTTAGCTCAATGTTAAGGTCTACACTGGTAGGAGCTTCAACCTCTTCTTTTGCAAGTGTAGGTAAATTCTCAGCAATATTTCTAGCTACTACTTTAATTGATGGAGTTATTGCGGATTGGACGAGAAAATTTAGTGTGCGTGGAGCTTCGGGGGTGTCTTCACCGCATTTTGCGAAAAAGCTATCATCACCTTCGAGGTAGGCTGAGAAAACTTTTTCCAGCTCAAGTTCTCCATTTTTAATTTGATCGGAAATCAGAGCTGTGGCGTCGGCAATTGGGCCAGTTAAGTTTATAAGTATTTGAGTGAATGATTCAAATAGTTCTGCGGCCTGCTTGTGATCGTATGGAAAATCGGCTCGTGCGAGCAGTGGGCGTCCTTGGATATTTTCATCCGCAGAGGCAAGAGCTGATGCCTCTGGCATAACAGGGGAGGCTTGTTTTTCGGCTTGTAGCTGAATTTTTGCTACATTTGATATAAGGCTAACAAGTTCAGCCGGAAGAAATTCTTTTTTGCTAAGTTCAATGATTTTTTTATCCAACTGGCTTTCTGCTTTGGTGTAGTCAAAAGTCATAATTTCTCTCCTGTATTTGCCCGTTGCGCCGGATGACGCGCTTAAATTCTTTTGCTTTGACGGTAAAATTCAAAAGCCCATACTGCATCTTCTCAAGTATTGCTTTCGTTTTTACACTAAGTAGGGCGTAGACCTTCTTAGCGAAAGGTGCATAGGGGTGTTACTTGCTTTCATTCTTGCACGGATCATACCCTTTTTAAGTAGCCAGTCAACAGTGATTTAATGTAGATATTTTTAGGCGTAATCAGGGCTAGTTAGCGAGTTGTTATAAAAAAGTTGAGATCAGAGATTTTGCTTAATTTGTGCCAAAATGAACAGATATCCAAAAGTAAATCCCTTACCATATTTATGTGAATAAATAAGATAAGGGATTTTAATGATTTGATTTTATGGTGCGCAATGCGTTTTTTTTTTACGCTTAGATAAAGTGGTTATCTGGGTACGCTAAATGTTATTGTGTGCAGAAAGGCATAATATAAATGAGTGTGTCATTTTATTTCAAAGTGATCTTTAAAGGCCTTCAATGCGACCTTGATCATTGTATACCCAGAATCCTGTGTCGCTGATATTACCTATGAGTGTAATTCCTATTTTTCTTGCCAGCTCTACGGAGAAGCTGGTGGCAACAGCTGTTGAAGCTAAAATAGGAACCCCAATGCGCACAGCTTTCAGTAGAATTTCTGAGGCAACCCGTCCGGTCGAAACAATCATTTTTCCGTTAGTCGGGACTTCTTCAAAGAAGCATTGTCCAACTATCATATCTATAGCGTTATGCCTTCCAATGTCTTCTCTGAAATAGAGCATTTCTGTAGGGGTACAGATAGAAGAATTATGACAGCCTCTGGTTCTTCCATAGAGGGTAGATCTCTCATGCAGAGTGCGGGCATGGTGCAAAATCTGGTCAGGGGTGACCTTTAGATCGGAGGAGATTGTCTTCTTAGAAATGGTTGAGACATTTCGTCCGAAGTTTGTTCCTTTTCCGCAACCAGATGTGATGGAATACTCGAGAACACGTCCTTTCCATGGATCATGGCTTGTAGTCACGTCCGCAATTATTCTGTCCTCAAACTCAGTTATTTTAACATCTATTACCTGATCGCGTGATGAAATATAAGCGTCTGATTTTAAGAAACCTATGGCTAAAAATTTAGGGTATTTCGCAGTGGTCAGCAATGTGACAACTTCCCGTCCGTTAAGATTAATAGTTAACGGAATTTCAAGAATACTCTTAATATGTTTTTCTGTGAACGAATTATTAGAGTATTCTTTGACTGTGAAATCCAAGCTGTCTTTTATCATTTATGCACCTTTGCCTGTTTCCTTATAGCTAGAGTAAGTATCACAAAATGAGCAAGGTTTTCTTTTCTGCTTCAAGTCCTGCACAGAATTATTTATGGAAAGACCTACTTATTAGGTATAGTAAACTAGTTAGGTCCAAACTGAAAGTATGATTATGTGAGTATTGACATATTTTGTTTTTTCTGATTTAGGACGTAATAACAATGATGGCCCTATTTTACAATGGGCCGTTACGGTAGGTCTGTTTGATACTATAAATACGAACTTTTCCATTTTGGAGGGAAAATGAAAAAAATTAATGTGCTTCTTTCAACTCTTGCGATTTTTACATTACTAGTCGCGCCTAGCTTAGTAAAGGCATCTGACGTTTTGATGATGGCTACAACTACTAGTACTGCCAACACTGGATTGCTTGATGATCTAGCTCCTAAATTTCAGAAAGATACAGGAATTGAATTACGCTGGACCGCTGTAGGTACAGGTAAAGCTCTTAAAATGGGCCAAAATTGTGATGTTGATGTATTGATGGTTCACGCTCCTGCTGCTGAACAGAAATACGTAGACATGGGCGCACTGAAAGATCGTAGAGAAGTTATGTACAATGATTTCGTTATCATCGGACCTGCTTCTGATCCTGCTGGCGTAAAAGGTCTTCCAGTTGTTGAAGCTTTGAAGACTATTGCTGCTAAAAAAGCTGCTTTCGTAAGCCGCGGTGACAATTCAGGAACAAACAAAAAAGAACTTTCTCTTTGGAAGGGTGCAGGCATGGCTGTCCCAGATAAAGACACATGGTACATTCAGACAGGACAGGGCATGCTTAAAAGTATTACTGTTGCTGAAGAACGTGATGGTTACATCATGACTGACCGCGGTACATACATTAAATATGAAGCTAACAAGAATGGTTCTCCTGACCTTAAAGTACTTGTAGAAGGCGATAAAACTCTCTTCAACCAGTACAGTGTTCTTGCTGTAAATCCTGAAAAGTGCAAAAGTGCCAAGTACGAACTTGCTACAAAGTTCTCTGAGTGGATGGCTTCTCCTAAAACTCAGAAAGAAGTTGCTAACTTTAAGCTTCTTGGCAAAAAATTATTCATTCCTAACGCAAAATAATTTAATGTTAGACTAAGTTTATTTTGAGGGGATGCACATGCATCCCCTTTTTTTATATAGAGGCAGTATTCTATGGATTTTATTGTAAATGGGTTTTTGCACGCATTCGTTCTTCTCTTCGGAGGAGATCCTGAGACGTATTCAGCTATATTTACTACTCTTGCTGTTTCAACCGTTTCGATATCAATCAGCTTACTTATTGGTGCTCCTCTTGGTTTCTTACTTGGTTATCATGAATTTCGCGGTAAAAAATTTCTTAGGACTTTCGTTGATTCAATGCTTTCTTTTCCAACGGTTGTAATAGGGCTACTTGTTTATGCCTTTCTTTCCCGCAAGGGTCCGCTTGGAGAAATGGGGCTTCTCTTTACTATTCCCGGTATTGCTATCGGACAGGCTCTTTTAGGGCTACCGATTGTTATCGCGATGATGGCAACTGCTGTTGAAGCTCTTGATCAGAGACTAAAAAATACACTCCTCACTCTGGGTGCTGCCCACAGTCAGATATTACGCACAACTCTCTGGGAGGCCCGCTATAGTTTAGTGCTTGCCGCTGCTGCTGCTTATGGAAGGATTGTTTCCGAAATCGGTATTTCCATGATGGTAGGGGGGAATATTAAGTGGCATACGCGAACCATTACCACTGCAATTGCGCTTGAGACGGGGAAAGGCGAATTCTCAATGGGAATCGCGTTGGGCCTAGTGCTGATGATAGTTGCATTTTCCGTGAATTTTGCAATGTCCGGCATTAAAAAGAGAGTGGGATCATGAGTGATATGTTGTACCAATTGTCTAATGTTACCCAGAGCTATGCCGGCAAAACTGTTCTGAATGTATCTGATTTTTCAATACCCAAAGGCGCTATTGTAGGTCTGGCCGGTCATAATGGTAGCGGTAAAAGCACCATGATGCGCATTTTGGCTTTTCTCGAAAGCCCCACTTCCGGTGATATTTTTTATGATGGTAAATTGGTCGACATTGCTAATACCGATTTGCGGCGTGAAGTGTCTCTACTTACGCAGGAGCCGTATCTTCTGAAGAGAACTGTTGGCAGAAATGTTGCCTACGGGCTAGAGCTTAGGGATGCTGATAATATTGAGAGCATTGTGCGGGATTCTCTTAATATGGTTGGCCTCGATCCAGATTTATTCATGTCACGTCATTGGTATGAACTATCCGGCGGTGAGGCGCAGAGGGTTGCATTTGCGGCAAGGCTGGCAATTAATCCACGCGTTATGCTTCTTGATGAACCTACAGCCAGCTTGGACCGCGAAAGTACACTTCTTATTCGTGAAGCTGCCGCTACAGTCCGTGATAAATGCGGAACCACTCTCGTCATAGTTAGTCATGACCATTCATGGCTGGAAGAAGTTTCAGATATGATTGTTCATTTTTCTATGGGTAAAATTAAAGAGTAATAACTTTAGATTCGCCCGCTGGTTGCTTTCGTCAATCGGGATATCTAAGGCTGATGCTCCTTTTTCAGTAGGTCATTCACTGTCTTGACCGGAGAGAAGGTACTAAGCGGAACTTCAGAAAATATAGTAATCCAATCAGCCATGGATCCATTCCAGAGTCCGGGAAGCTCCATCGCTTTCAATTCTTCTCCGTCTTTAGATTTAAGTGATATGAATCCCGTGTTCGTATCAATTCTTTTTAATAGGTCAAATGGCTTATTTTCATAGTCCCGAACCCCACATATAATATCCACAGGGTTGAAATGTGTTGCTGATGTCAGGCATTCCGCCTGCGTAGCATCATTTAAATCTACTTGGCTTTTTTCAACTATTTGTTGCGCGGGAAGCCCATCTGCCCCTTTTACCCAAAAAGGTCCGCCGCCTGGCTCTCCTTGGTTTTTTACCATACCACATACTCGTATTGGGCGGTTTAATTTGGACAGGAGCCATTCCACTTTTTCTTTTCCAGTTAAGGTTTCATAATTGTCCGGGAAAGCCATAGATAGACTCGATTTTGCAAATTTTACTATCGAGTTAAGCGTAGCTATGTCTGGAAGATCTCCTTTTAAAGTGCGGACGTATTTAAAGATCTGTTCCTGTAGTTCTATGAGCAACCCCCCAAGCACCTGCTTACTTTCGATTGTGTCTTCTTTAAGCCTGTCAGGAGCAACATTATCTATGTTCTTGAGAAAAATAAGGTCTTTTTTTTGTTCATTAAGGTTAATAATCAAAGCTCCATGCCCAGCAGGTCTAAAGAGTATGTGCCCCTCATTTGTGCGAAATCCTTTGTCAGAAAGGTCTACGGCGATAGTATTCGTTTGTTTTCTTTGTTCAGAATAAGAAACTTCAAAATCAATGTCAGGGTAGTGTTTTAGCTCTTTAGATACGTGCTGCTCAATATTCTCCCTGTGTAGCGGTGAAACTGTAAAGTGGATGCTTACTTGTCCGTTTTTACTCTTTGTATATTCAACTGCTTCGGCAATATGTTCTGCAAATGGGGTTCGAACATGATCAGAGTATGTGTGAAATGGGATCAACCCTTTAGGAAGGTTTGCATAGTTCAAACCTTTTGGTGTTAGGGCGTATTTAAGGATTGTTTGATAATCCTTTTTTGTACACGATTCATCAAGATCAAGTCCATCTTTACTCATGAGGTGTTTCAATTCATCATAAAAGGCAAAGTTGTGTATTGAGTTTATAAAATCAAGAGTAGTTTGATAGTCTTCGTCATCCTTAGCTATTGCAAAATTATTGTCGTGTGAGCGGTTGTAAAGAGATAGCAGTGATTTAAACATACGAGTTGCCGCGCCTGAGGCTGGGACAAATTTGGTTACTCGTCCTGCTTCTGCCGCTTTGATATATTTACCGATAAGTTGTGCGCGCTCCTTTTGGGGAATTATAAGTATTCCATCATCCGGGCTGCATGGCTTTATTATTTTTGTGAAGGGAAAACCTTTTTTAAATCTCTGTATCTGCTGAATGATTATGTCTTCCGGCACTCCGCTTTTAACTATCTGCGCAATTGTTTGCTCTGCCTCACGAAGAATATTGTTTAGTGAAGATTCGGCATTAGTTTCTTTTTTCATGGTTTTATCTCTGTAAATATTTGTAAATACAATGTGTTTTTGTTTCTAGCGTATGGTGCTAAGGCTTAAATACTTTGTTGTTTGAATATTAATAACACCATTGCTGAGTAAATTCTAGAATGATGTTAAATATGTATTTAGAATTCTTGGTCTGGGGAGTGAAGCCTATTTTATTAAAGTAGATTTAGAATATTTAAACTGCTAGTGTATTTATATTATTGTTCGTTAATAATAAGGAGCGCCCATGATAAAAAAAAGAAAGTTTACTTTAAAAAAGAAAAACGACCGCAAAAGTCTCATTCGTGACATCAGCGATCATGTTGTGTTTTCCCTTAGTAAAGAGCTCAGTGATGCGAGTGAGCATGATATGGGAAAAGCGTTGGCCCTTGCCATGCGGGATCGTCTTGTTGAGCGCATGATTAAGACGCGCGACAGATATCGTGAAACGAAAGCTAAGCGCATGTACTATTTTTCTATCGAATATCTTCTTGGGCGCTGTCTGGGTAACTCCCTGTGCAATATGGAACTTCTTGAACGTTGCGAAGAGTTGTTTAAAGAGATCGGTTATGATCTTGACGAAGTTCGCGAAAGTGAGCGTGACCCTGCGCTTGGTAATGGGGGGCTCGGACGTCTTGCAGCTTGTTTTTTGGATTCCCTTGCAACTCTTGATATGCCCGGGTGCGGTTACGGTATCCACTATGAATATGGACTGTTTCGGCAGTCCATCCAAAATGGATATCAGAAGGAACTGGCCGATTATTGGATGACCGAAGGCATGCCGCTGGAAATTGCGCGGCCAGATCAGTCGGTAATTATTCCTTTATACGGCAGGGTTGAGAATAGCCTTTCTCCTGATGGTCAATATTTGCCCATGTGGATGGACTGGGAAGATTTGATCGGTATTCCGTACGATATCCCAATTGTCGGTTTTGGCGGCAAAACTGTAAATTATCTTAGATTGTTTGCAGCTAAATCTTCCGAAAATTTCGACATGGAAATTTTTAATCAGGGTGATTACATCAGAGCAGTTCAGCGCAAAGTTGAATCTGAGATGGTCACTAAGGTTTTGTATCCGAGTGAATCTGTTTCATTTGGTAAAGAGCTACGCCTCATTCAGGAATATTTCCTTGTGGCCTGTGGTTTGAGAGATATTACCCGTAGGTTCTCCGCTCAGAATAAAGACTTCTCACAATTTGCTGACTATGTGGCCATTCAGATGAATGATACTCATCCGGCATTGACTGTGGTTGAACTTATGCGCTTTCTCGTGGACGAAAAGCGTATTGAGTGGGGAAAGGCTTGGGAAATCACTACAGCCACCTGTGCTTTTACCAATCATACGTTACTTCCAGAAGCACTTGAAAGCTGGTCGGTTGAATTGTTTGAAAAAGTCCTGCCGCGCCATTTACAGTTGATTTATGAGATTAACAGTCGCTTCCTCGCCGGTGTTGCAAAAAAATATCCCGGTAACGCCGAGAAAATTAAGAGTATGTCGTTGTTTAACGAGCATGGCAAAAAAGAAATTCGTATGGCGAACCTGGCTGTTATTGGCTCGCATTCAGTAAATGGGGTTTCAGAGCTTCATTCTGATCTCGTACAGCGTAGGCTTTTCCCTGATTTTTATGAAATGGACCCCGATAAATTTAATAATAAAACTAACGGTGTAACTCCGCGTCGTTGGTTGCTTAAGTCTAATCCGGCGTTGTCCAAACTGCTGATAGATTCTGTCGGTAAGAAGTGGATCACTGACCTTAGTGACTTGAAACGAATAGAGAAATACGTTGATGATGCTGCTTTCCGTGAAAAGTATACTGCTGCCAAACGTACGAATAAAATAATTTTGTCAGATTTTATAAGAAGTACTTTGGATATTAAAGTTAATCCTGACTCAATTTTTGATATCCATGCTAAGCGGATACACGAGTATAAGCGGCAGTTGCTCAACGTTTTGCATATTATTCATCTTTATATTGAACTGGTTGATCACGGCAAAGAGCCGCTTTGCCCGAGAACTTTTATTTTCGCAGGGAAAGCCGCTCCGGGATATTGGGAAGCTAAACAGATAATCAAGCTCATCCATAGTGTCGGAGATGTTGTAAATAAAGATCCGCGCGTTAAGGGGTTAATTAAGGTCGCTTTTACTCCTGATTACCGTGTATCACTTGCTGAAAAAATGATACCTGCCTGTGATTTGAGTGAGCAGATTTCAACAGCGGGAATGGAAGCTTCAGGGACTGGAAATATGAAGTTTGCAATGAACGGAGCTTTGACCATTGGAACTCTGGATGGCGCAAATGTTGAAATGCGTGAGGAAGTCGGGGCTGATAATTTCTACCTCTTCGGGCTCAGGCAGGATCAAGTTGAAAAAACTTTAATGGAAGGCACTTATCATCCGCGCGGGATTTACGAAAAATCTGAGGATGTGCGTCAGGTGCTGGATGCATTAGCGTCCAGTAGATTCTCTCCCGGAGAGCCGGGCATGTACCGCTGGGTGGTAGAGAAGTTGTTGACGGACAATGAGAAGTATATGCATCTGGCTGATTTTGAGGAATATGTTGCTACTCAAAAGATAGTGGATAAAGAGTATGCTAAGCCCGCTATCTGGGTTCGGAAAGCGATATTGAACACTGCGCGTATGGGCAAGTTCTCGACGGATAGGACTATGCGCCAATATGCTGAAGATATCTGGAATATTAAGGCTCTAAAAGATTCTGAATAATGCTTTACATGCTTGCCTTCTCATGGTGTGGAGATGTACATTAAACCTGTGTGGTTAATCTATATCAATGCAAAATGGAGAAGACAACATGAGTGTATTAGTAGAATTAACTATTTTCCCTACCGATAAGGGCGTTAGCGTTAGTCCTTATGTTGCTAGGGTTGTAGATATTATTAGAAGTAGTGGATTGTCCTGCCAGCTCGGTCCTATGGGGACCTGCATTGAAGGAGAGTGGGATGATATCATGGCTGCGATAACAAAATGTTATAACGAGCTGGCGACTGATTGTGACCGAATCTATATAGTAATGAAGGCCGACTGCCGCCGCGGCGCAGAGGATCGGCTTCATGGAAAGGTCGAATCTGTTGAGTCTAAGTTGAATTAATGTAAATTAAAATGAATCGAATTGAGTCAAATAGAGTAAAGTCGAATAGAACTAAGCTAATTACAGGTTGCGGTTAATTTCTGCTACCGGAGAAATAGGTATTCTTTGAGATGAAAAAAATTACCGGAGTTTTATTTGTACTATTCGTTCTGATGTCCGCAGGGTGCGCTCATCTTGACGTTTCGCATTTGAATCGTGATCACTGGGTGCTTGAAAGTCCCAGCAAGATCTCGATGGAATTTATGGATTTTGATTATCAGGTGGTACCGCGCAAAGACAGCTTTGGTATACGTGGCACGGCTTTTATCCAAAAAGATAATGTTCCTGAGTGGGCAAGGTGGATTGGTGAGCTTTGGATTCAGGGCTACTTAAGCGATGATGACGGGGTCGTATTGGCGCAGGGAATGCAAGTGTTCTCTCCTGAAAAGTTGCAAGCCGGCGTTGGTGTACCTTTCGATTTCGAGCTTAAGCCGGAACAGATAATGTCAGGACCTTTGTTCATTTCTTTCGGCTATAGAATGGTGCTCCACAGAGATAAGATGGATACCATCAGCCCTCCATTCATGGCGATACAAGGGGCTGTAAGTCAGTAAGCTAAATTACAGCGCAATCAGCTCAATTTCGCCCCATGCTCCGATTTTGGAATCGTATTGAACGAAAACTCCATCTAAACCGTATTTAGTCCCGGATTTTGTCAGTTGCTCTGACAGGGTCCGGGCTTTTTCTATTACGAGAGGCACGTCCGCAGGAGACTTGAGAAGATTAGCCAATGCAGTTGCTGCTGCGTCCGCAAGGCGTGCATCTTTTGATCTTACCGTGACCAGATCGCCGCTCCCGAGGCTTAGTGAGTGTCCTATGGTTCCTGATGATGAGCAGATAGCCACAGGAAACTCTTCTGTATCGATCTTTAAGGCTATCTGTGAGTCTGAGTCTGGATCTGATAGAAGGGCGACTGTGCGGGGGGTTGTGGAGTTCATATAAATGTCACCACCGTTTTCCACTATAATGTTTTCGGATAAGGGAGCGAGCCTAGTCGCGACCTCCTGTGCAACCGCTCCGGCCACCGTTGCCATCGGGCCGACTTCGCACAGGGCAGCTGCTTCAGCCATTGCTAAAATCACAGGATCAGCACCATCAGGGACTTGCACAGGGGCAAGGCTTGCACCGAATAGCGGATTAATGAAGATGTGAGCTTTTATAACGGAACGAACCTCGTGAATGATCGCAGCAGCTTCTGCGCTGAGGTTTCTTTCAGCGATGATAAAAAGATCTGTCTGCTCGACAACAACTTGAAAAGAAGTTTCTGCTTTTGAATGAGTAACGTTTTTTCGGTAATTGCGAGCGTGATCAGTGTGCTTTTTTCTGGTCAATTTTGTTCCGTCATTAAAGATAAATAGTGGTCTATGAGCATAAACTAGGGATTACAGACGAGAATTAAAATTTCAAGACCTGTAATCCCTTTTGTTGAATATCGATGTGTAGTGAAAATATTCAGCTATATTGAACTAGTATCCGAGGTCTTCATTAATAAGGACAATGTGAATACGTCCTTTAGGGGATGACTTTTCGGTGATTCCCCATACTGAACAGATGCGCTCAGGGGAGCTACAGTCCGCACAGGTTCCTGTTACTGCGCAAGGTGTTTTTCTTTTGAGTCTCATAGCATTTACAGGAGCCACATATTCTTTAATGCGGCGTGTAGCTGCGTCTAAGTCTCCGCAAATTTTGTTTCTACCGACCAGTACTATAACGTTCTTCGGACCAAATGCCATGGCTGCGACTCTGTTGCCTGTGCCGTCTAGGTTAACAATCTCGCCTTCTTCGGTGAGAGCATTGGCACTGGTGATGAAAAGATCTGTGAGTAGTGCCTGTCTGCGGCGCTCAATTCTTTCAGCCATAGGAGGTTTTACATCATATGTGTCGATTACTTTAACTTTATCAAGTTTTTTGATCTGATCGAATAAACCTGTATCAACAACAGTCATAGAACCGCCGAAGCTGATGGAAGAAGGAGAGAGCTGTGGGATAATTTTGTCAAGAATCAGCATGGAAGCTGCTTTTCCGTTGTGCGCAACATGAGTGGTGAAGCCGTTGTCTTCGAGCACTTCTTTGAGTTCACCGAGTTTTAAGTTCCAGAAGTTTTGAATGACTGACATGAAATTCTCCTTTGATATTCGGACTGTAAGCAATGCAAATAGCCCTAATTAAAATAATTTATAAGCGACATAAAGTTTTTTTACTGCCAAATTTGTCTTAACAAATGCAACATAACCATGATGAAGATATAAGCCATACATCTTAATCTCTTTTTATTAAAAACAGGACGAAATTGAAAGAAATGTGTTTTATATGCTATTAGACTTTGACAGTATGGCAAACATCAGGGTATGCGGTCTTGTTTTCATTTCGAAGGAACATAAATTATTCGGAGTGAGATTAAAAGTGTTTAGAACCAGTTTAGTTTGAAAAACATTTCTTGACGATGTCCCCCATTGGGGATATATGTTCCCGTTCCTTGTGACCGGAATATTCCGGTAGAATCAAGAAAATAATTTTTGGAGAAATAGTATGAAAAGAACTTACCAGCCAAGTGTAATCAGAAGAAAAAGAACTCACGGATTTCTCGTTCGCTCACGCACAAAAAGCGGTCGCGCAATTATTGCAAGACGCCGTGCTAAAGGACGCAAAAGATTAGGTTGTTAAAGTGGACTAAGGAGCATCGTCTCCTTAAGAAGCCTGATTTCGATCTCTGCTATGAGCAGGGAAAGAAACACTACACGAAGAATTTTATATTGTTCGTGCTTTGCCATGGTAGCGGCCCCGGCGGGGTTCGTTTGGGCCTTACCGTGAGCAGAAAAAAGGGGCCTGCTGTTGTCAGGAATCGTATCAAAAGAGTGATACGGGAATTCTTCAGGCTCTATCAAAATCAAATCAAAGTTCAGGCGGACATAATATTTGTGCCCAAACGAGCTTTGGACGGCAAGAAAATCACTCTTGGTCTTGCTGAAAAAGAACTGAGCACGGTTATTAGTAAGCTTAATAAGCTGGCTGTAAATCAGGTTCAGGAATGAGAAATCAGGGAATGCGGACTCTGTTTCTTTACCCAATACGCTTTTATCAGAAGTTTATTTCCCCGTTATTTCCGGGGTGCTGCCGCTTTCATCCTACCTGCTCGCAATATGCCATAGAGGCGATTTCCCTTCATGGAGTGATCAGAGGAGGGGTGTTTGCTTTGTGGCGTCTGATGCGTTGTCATCCGCTATGCAAGGGCGGACATGATCCAGTCCCCGTCCCTAAAAATCTACCACCGCGCAGTCTCGACCTGAATTTAAAGGTCAAATGAGTGAGAAATTAAAAAATGGAAAACAAACGCGTTATCTTAGCTGTTGCCTTATCCTTTGTCGTACTTCTCGGCTGGCAATTCCTTTTTCCTCCCCAGCCGCAACAACCAGCGCCGATCCAGCAGCAATCCGTTACACAGAATCAGAACTCGAATACAGCTTCTAACGGACCTGTATCAAATCAGTTTCCAGATCCTATAACCACCACTGCGATAGTTTCTGCTAAAGGAACTAGACTTAAAGTGGAAACACCTCTCTACTCTGCTGTGATTAATTCACAGGGTGGACTCTTAGAGAATTTCCAGCTCAAACGTTACAAAGAAACAATTGATCCGAACTCTCCTGATGTGGATATGGTCGGTGAAAACGCTCTTAACAAAGCTCCTATGGGTCTTATCCTTAATGGGATTGCTACTTGGGTTAATGGCGTATGGGCTTATGAAGGTAATGATTTGTCTCTTGATGGGGACAAAATCGGAACTCTTATTTTCCGCGGAGATGTAGAAGGGTTCAGAATTGAACGCCGTCTTACATTTCACGCTGATAGCTACTTGATAGATGAAGACGTTCGCGTCCTCAATGTATCAAACCCTAGCGGGCAGGGCAGATTGGCTTTCACTACTGCGACTAAGAGTCTCAGTTCTGAAGATGACCAGTATAACCCAACTCGTATCGCGTGGTTCGGTCCTGAAGGTCTTGATACAGAAGATAGCCGTGATGACTTGAAAGAAACCGGTGTTTCTGTAACTGGAGCCTTGAACTGGGGTGCTATTGATTCCAACTTCTTCATTCTTGCTCTTCTGCCTGAGTTCAAAGAAGTTACTATCAAGGGTAAAGTTCAGGATGATATTTTCAGACTTGCAGCAGAAAAGACTGTTTCTCTTGATAAAGGAATAGAACGTAAGCTTGCCTGCTCTTACTACTTTGGGCCAATGGATCCTGTTGCAATGGCCAAAGCGCCTGGCGACCTTGGTTCAGCAATTGATTTCGGTTGGTTTGATATTATTGCAAAACCGCTGACAATAGCGCTAGAATGGTTTAACCAGTATGTGCATAACTATGGTATATCCATAATCTTGCTAACGATTGCGATTAAACTCTTATTCTGGCCTTTATCGCAGAAAAGTTACAAATCCATGGAACAGATGAAGCGTTTACAGCCAATGGTTGCTAAGCTTCGTGAAAAATATGGCGATGATAAAGAGCGACTCAATAAAGAGTCCATGCAGCTCTATAAGACGTATAACGTCAACCCGGCAGGTGGGTGTTTACCCATGGTGCTGCAGATTCCTGTTTTCTTCGGTTTGTATAAGGCTTTATTAGGAACGGTTGCCCTGAGGCATGCCGACTTTATTACTTATCTACCTTTTACTGATATCATTTGGCTTGCCGACCTTTCGGCTAAAGACCCGCTTTACATCACTCCGATCGTGATGGGTGCTACCATGTTCCTTCAGCAGAAAATGACACCGTCAGCCGGTGATCCTACTCAGCAGAAAATCATGATGCTTTTGCCTCTAGTGTTCACATTTATGTTCCTCAACTTCCCCGCAGGGTTGGTTGTATATTGGTTAGTGAACAACGTACTTTCGATTGCCCAGCAGTGGATTATCACTCGTAAAGTTAAGAATTAGGGCGTACGTATCTTGGGGTTATGGAGTGAAGAATACTACTAGGAGAAAGAATGAGCGAATTCAAAGAATTCCAGGGTAAAAATCTGGACGAGGCTATTAATAATGCCTGTGATCACTTTAATTTAAATCGCGATAAGCTTGAAATTGAAATACTCAGCGGTGGTTCAACCGGGGTGTTTGGATTAGTTGGTAAGAAGAATGCGAAAGTAAAGGCTCGCCCCAGAGGTGGGGAGGGAAGGCCATTACTTAACAATAGATCTGAAAGACCAGTTGAAAGACCTGTAGAGCGTCCAGTCGAAAGACCGGTTGAAAGGTCCGTTGAAAGACCAGTAGAACGTCCAGTCGAAACAAGGTCTGAGCCAGCTCCGGAAAGAGTTTCTCGCGAAACTCCCGCAGTTAAAGAAGAATCAGCAATAGCTCCGCGACCAGAAGCCGTGTCTCCTGCTGTCAAAGAAGATGCTACTGTTGCTGTTAGAGAAGAAGCTGCAGCACCAGCTGTAAGTTCTCCTTCTGCTGATAGAGAAGAAGGACAAGTGGATTCCGCTCCTGCTGAAGGGTTCAGAGAACGCCGCAGCATAATGGAAGCTGATCCTAAAGATATTGAAGCCGCTGTCCGTGAAGCTCTAGAAAAAATGATAGAGCCAATTGTTCAGCAAGCTCCGAATCTTAAAATAGAAGTGGGCGAAGACAGAGTCAACGTTCTCGTTGATGATGAAGAGAATTCAGGCCTTATTATTGGTCGTGAAGGACAGACTCTTTCCTCTTTGCAGTATCTCTGCAACAGGATGGTTTCCAAAAAACTTCAGACTTCTGTCCGTGTACAGATTGATACAGGTGACTATCGCGAACGTCAGGACGAAAAACTTCGTCAGCTCGCATGGCATCTTGCAGATAAAGCAATGCATACTGGAAGGGTGCAGAGCACAAAACCTCTCAGTTCTTATCACCGCAGAGTCGTTCATATGGCTTTGCAGGAAGATAAACACGTTAATACCCGCAGCAAGGGCGATGGCCCTATGAAGCGCGTATTGATTTTACCTCGTCGCAGCCGCAATGCTGGCGGACGTGGTTCAGAGCGTCCAGAAAGACCAGAAGGTTATAAGCCTCAGTCTTCCGAGCGTTATGATAGTCGCAGTTCTGAGCGCGGAGCACCTCGTGGACCTGAACGTACTGGAGCACCTCGTCCAGAACGTGATAACACACGCGGGCCTGAGCGCGGAGCACCACGCGGACCTGGCGGAGCACCTCGCGGTCGCACTGACAGCTATGGAAGCCGTGGACGTACAGAAGGTTATGCTCCTCGCGGTCGTACTGAGAACAGTGCACCTCCTCGTGGCCGCACTGAAAACAGTGCACCTCCTCGCGGTCGTACTGAAAACAGCGCGCCTCCTCGCGGCCGTACTGAAAACAGCGCGCCACCTCGTGGCCGCACTGAAAATAGTGCACCTCCTCGTGGCCGTAATGAAAACTTCGGTAACCGTGATCCTCGCGAGAATGTCGGAAACCGTGCACCACGTGACGAAAACTTTGGTAATCGTGCACCACGTGATGAGAACTTTGGCAATCGCGCACCGGGCCAAAACAACGACCGCAATGGTAACAGTGATAAAAACGGTAACACTGGTAACGTCGGAAGCTACGGCGATGATCGTTACAACCGCTATTAGACCTTAGTTTACACGCGGTGAATACAGACCTTTTAATTAACCCCGTGGACCATGTCTGCGGGGTTAATTTTTTAATCTGTTAATGGAGAAATTTTATGTCACTCAGTTCTTCCGGAACAATTGCTGCGATTGCCACGCCACCTGGTGATGGCGGAGTTGGGATCATCCGTGTCTGCGGTGATGAGGCTTTATCCATAGCGGACTCCATGTTTAAGTCTGCGAAGGATTCCTTCTCAGGATTCAAGCCATATACCATGCATTACGGTACTTTGCTTGATGCTGATTCCGTTGAACTGGATGATGTACTGGCAGTTTTTATGCCCGGTCCGGGTTCTTATACCGGGGAAGATACTGTTGAATTTAATTGTCATGGCGGCAGGGCAATTCTGGCAGCGGTTCTTGGAGAAATATTATCCCGCGGGGCTACTCTTGCCCGCCCTGGAGAATTTACTCTCAGGGCTTTTCTTAATGGTAAAATGGACTTGACTCAGGCGGAAGCTGTTGCGGAAATGATTCACGCTCCTTCAAAAGGTGCTGCGCAGCTGGCAAGAGTTAAGTTGTCCGGCGTACTTGGTAAGCGTATAGAAGAACTTCGTCTCAGGCTTGAAGTGCTTCGCGCACATTTATGTGTGGCGGTTGATTTTCCTGAAGATGAACTGGAATGTCTACCTCTCGATGAAATGAAAACTGAAGTCACTGACGCTGTAAAAAATATTTCTGAAATTTTATCTGGAGTAGAAAGAACGCGCGCCTGGAGAGAGGGCGGTCTGGCCGTTTTATCCGGTAAAGTTAATGCGGGTAAGTCTAGTCTTCTGAATGCTCTTTTAGGTCGTAATCGTGCAATTGTTACTGATATCCCCGGAACCACAAGAGATTTCATTGAAGAAACATTGAACCTAGACGGCTTGCAGGTACGGGTTGTAGATACTGCCGGACTTCGCGAAACAAGCGATAAGGTTGAACAGGCCGGTCTTGATATGGGCCGCGAACTTGCTCAGCAGGCGGATCTCGTACTTTTAATTATTGACGGGTCAAATGATTTTGACCTTGCCGAAATTGATCCCGAATTTTCTGCCGAAAGCGGCAAATGCATTGCGGTTATAAACAAAACTGATCTTCCGCAATCCACCCCGTCCCCTTCATATATTATGGCAACGGCTGGTTATGAGGTCATTGAAATTTCCGCGAAAAAGGGACAAGGTATCGACGAACTTGCTTCATCCATTCGTGAGCATATTTTAGCAGGGGCCGGTGAACCTGATCCTGATGAGCTTGTACCTAACTCTCGTCAGGCCGCGACTCTTAAAAAGGCTCTTTCTGAACTGGATGGTCTCATTCAAGATATTGATCTGACCATTCCATATGATTTGCTAGGTGTTAGACTTGAGACAGCGTGCTCAGCTCTATCAGAAATAACAGGTGAGATTACTCCTCAAGAAATTCTTGATTCAATCTTCAGTAAATTCTGTGTTGGAAAATAAAATGACAAAAGAAACAAAAAATAAAATTGTTGATATGAGAGCTGTTACTTGCGGGCTTGTTCCCGGTATTGTCGCCCAGCTTGATGCTACTTCAGCCCGAGTAGTTGATTTTCATATCAGAACGGGTATTCGCGAAGAAATTATGAGCGGGTTTGGTTCCGGTGGAGCATGGAATATCGAAATTATTACCGACCTAGGATTTGATATCTTAAGATTTTACCGTAGAAAACCAAGCAGCTTAGAAAGTCTTAATATAGTAAATTATTAATTAAAAATAAGTTCATGTAGCAGCTATTCCTTTCGTTCTTAGCTGTTTAGTTATTCGAGTGAGCTTATTCTTTTATAGATACTGCTAAGGTGTGTGGACACTCCGTTTGAATATCTTTGTGTTTCATAAGCTGAACTAGATCTTGCGCTGTATCAATATCTGCGTGTTCTTGTAGGATAAACCCTTCAAGTCCAACTGATTTGATCTTTGTGATTGTTTCAGTGAAAACTTTCGGGGTGCTCCATTCCATGTTTGTGAATGGAACTTTAGTTAGAGCTTCTTTCTGAAATCCAATCAAAAAATATCCACCGTCTTTTGCGGGGCCAACGCAGGCAGGATGTTCCCGTAAACTATCCATTCCACGATTAATTTCCTGCGCTGTAAGGTCGGGCAAGTCACTTCCTATAAGTACGCAACTGTCGTACCCAAGCTTAAAAGCATCCTCGAAAGCATTAAACATACGCTCGCCAAGATCCTTTCCATGCTGGGGAATCATTTTGCGATTTCCAAGCCACCTTTCATAAATATCTACAGAGTGATTTGGATCGAAAAAGATGTAAGTTTCAATCTCATGACGATCGATTCTAGCTAATAAATCTAATACGAAAGCAGAATAATAACGAGCTGCCAGTTCATATCCTATATCGTCGCCAAGGCGTGATTTTACGCAGCCTGCTATTGGAAATTTTACAAAGAAAAGCAATGCCTGTTTCACCGTCGATCACCATGATTTTTATACATTTTCTTTAAATTAATTGGACTTACTCCAAATGTATGAAGTATGCGGAGTAACCAGTTTCGCAAAAAACCACAAATCATTCCTGTTTGCTTAAATCGTCTTGCAGAAGTTGTTACAGTCTCCTGAAGCAAAATAATTTTTAGTTTTCTTTTCTTTATATCCTGAAACAACTCGACATCTTCCATTATAGGGATAAGAGGAAAGCCTCCAATGGTAATGAATGTATCCTTATCAATGAATGGAGCTTGATCTCCATAAGGCACTCGTTCCAAAGCTGTCCGTATGTTTGCCATGTACGCAATCAGTTTACTTAAAAATGATTTGTCATCGAAGCTGAGTTTGAAGGCCCCAGCGACTACTTCGGGCGGAGTTAAAGCTTCACGAATTAGACTAGCTGAGTTTGGCGGAAAAGTTGTATCCGCATGAAGAAATACTAGTATGTCGCCCGTGGCAATCATTGCTCCTGTATTCATTTGTATGGCGCGGCCTGCCGAGCTTGAGACGCATATAATGCTTTTATCATTGATGCTGGCAATTGTAGAACTGTCTGGTGATCCGTCTACAACGATGATTTCGTGATCGCTACCGAGATTTGCTTTGATACTATTAATGCAAGTATTTATTAGCAATTGTTCATTGAACACGGGAATGATAATTGATAGTGTTGCTTTGGTAGACATTCGCTTTGTTTATACTGTTTGTCTTCTAGAATAAAGGGGGAGTGTTTATGAGTCAGGAATTAAAACTTCGGAAAGGTTTTAGCGATGATGAGGATGTTGTCGCTGAAGTTTTGAGCGAAGGTGATGTTATCCATCTTGCACTAAAAGATGCAGACGGATTATACAGCGTGCCGGTTAACTATGGTTATAACAATGGCGCGATATACATACATTCTTCCAAGGTTGGGCGTAAAATTTTAGCGCTGGCTTCGGGAGAGGAAATAGGTTTCAGCGTGATTGCTACATATGCTGTTGTGCCCGACGACAAGCCGTGCAAGTGGGGCTGTTCATTCCGTTCCGTAGTTGGGACTGGAGTTCCTAGAGTCCTTGAAGATCTAGAAAAGGTCGGTGCCTTAAACATCGTGATGGAGCATTTTAACAGTAAGCAATGTGATATCGATCCTGTTTCCGCTAAGGCCGTAGAAGTGATCGAAATTATGATCACAAGCGCTACCGCCCGCATTGTCGGAAGGGATTGATCAAGCGCCTCTCTCCGTAGCGGTAAGATTACGTGGTTATCCTCTGTCCGTTATTTAAGTCGGTACTTAGCCAACCCATGCGAGTTGTCCTTCTTCCTCTTCTAAGAGCTCCTGACAGGATACGCATAGATGTGTAGTCGGGTGAGCTTTGATTCTTGGGATACCTATTGTTTTTTCGCATTCGCTACATACGCCAAAGTTATAATGATCGACGCGGCCTAGAGTTTCCTCTGTTTCATGGATGAGGCTTCTTTCGCGCATATGAAGAGCAAGGTTGATTTTTTGCTCACTAATGCGAGAAGCATATTCATTGTCATCAGCACAGGTTTCAACAACTGTATCTCGGCTTTCAGTACGTTGGATAAGTTCTGCAAGTTTTTGTTTGAGGTGATTTTTAATGAGAGTTCTTTGAGTCGTATTCATGATTCACTCCATGCGATGTTTACAATCATTTATTGTTTTTTGGACTGTAGGGATTATAGACATGGCCTATTTTTAAAGAATCTCAGTGTGGTGACAGTCTGTTTACAATTTTGCGACTCCACTTTAATGAATTAACTACTATTAAATGAGAAGAATAATGAAATCAGAGTCAGATCAGTATGCAAAGTATTGGGAAGAGAAAGGATCGTTAAAAAACTTTTCGACACCTGTTCAGATGGATGAATTAAAGAAGCATGTCTCAGCCGGAGCGAAGCTTCTTGATGTTGGATGTGGGTACGGGCGCGTAATGACCGAGCTTCTTGATGCTGGCTTTACGGACGTGAAAGGAGTTGAGCCTTCTGCGGCTTTGAGGCGCAGAGTCGCTGATGAAGGCAGGCCTTTAGATGTTCTTCCAATGAATCTTGGAATAATCCCTTTTGAGGATTCATCGATTGATGCTGCTCTTTTGGTTGCTGTGCTTACATGTATTCCCGAAGATAAAGATCAGAATTCAGTGATGAGCGAAATATACAGAGTTCTTAAACCAGGCGGCATCATTTATATTAATGATTTTTTGCTGAACACAGATGATCGTAATGTCGAAAGGTATGATCATTTTCAGAAGAAGCATGGGACGTATGGTGTTTTTGAATTAGAAGGGGGAGGGATTTTGCGTCATTTTTCTGATGAACGTACTAAAGAATTGCTAAGCATATTTACAGCTGTTGAGTTCAAGAAGGTTGTATATACGACCATGAACGGGAATCGCGCCAATGGATTTTACTACATAGGAAAGAAATAGCCCCCATATGGTTTCTTATATGAGGGCTGAATCGTGTTTGTTAATCTATCCGGCTGGTGCGGCCGAATAGCTCGGTCATTTCTCCCAGACGCTCCCTAAGGAGTCTTGTCAGCTGACCGGGCATAAGTTTCCAGCCCCAGTTGCCATCTGCTTCTCCGGGGACATTCATACGGGCTTCCCCGCCTAAATTAAGTATATCCTGTGCTTGAATGATGCACAGGCATCCTACACTAGACATCAAAATTCTGATCAATTCCCACGATACCTTTGATTCATCCATCCAGTTGTGGCCGAGATATGCCAGCATATTTTTGCGGCTGACATCATCTGCGTCAATATTAAACCAGCCACGATTCGTATTGTTGTCGTGAGTTCCTGTGTAGACGACAGAATTACGTCTGTGGTTGTGTAGAGCGTCACCGCAAACTCCAATGTCGTTGCCAAATGAAAATTGCAAAATGCTCATACCCGGCAGTTGAAACCGGTCTCTAAGGTGAGCAACATCAGGCGTTATGTGTCCAAGGTCTTCGGCAATAATTCGCAGGCATCCCTTTTCGCAGGAAAGTTTTTCAAATAATTTGTGTCCCGGAGCTGGGACCCAGTAACCGTCTATTGCTGATTCTGCATCAGCTGGGACTTCCCAGTATGCGGAAAATCCTCTGAAATGATCGAGCCTTGCCCAGTGATATAGACCAAGATTATGTTTAAGCCTGCTAATCCACCATCCGAATTCGTCTTGCTCAAGCACGTCCCAGTTAAAGACGGGGTTTCCCCAAAGCTGTCCTGTCTTGCTGAAATAGTCTGGCGGAACGCCTGCCACTACGAGTGACTTTCCGTTTTCATCAAGTTTGAAAATGTCGCGGTTTGCCCAGACATCAGAACTGTCGTGCGTTACATAGATCGGTATATCACCTATTAGTTCAACCCCGATTTCAGTTAAATGATCTCGCAGCTGCCCCCACTGACGGAAGAAAATCCACTGACAAAATTTAACAAATAAGATTTCGCGCGCGAGAAATTCTCCCCAATATTTCATTCCGTCTTCCGCTCGATCACGGATCTCTTCAGGCCACTTGGTCCAGTTGTCGCCGTTGAAATGCTGTTTGAGTGCTGTGAAAAGGGCAAAATCATTAACCCAGTGTATATTGTCCCATATGAATTTAGAAAAGACTGGGTCATTTAATAAGTCATTTGCTACGCGGGAGAATGCTGTTCGCAAAAGAGTTTCTTTCGCTTGTGCAGCTGCATCGAAGTCCGCTTTATTTGAGTCCGGAAGTATGAATTTTTCTATTTCATGCGATTTTAAAAGACCATAGTCAACCATTAGCTCAGGGCTGATAAGCAAAGGGGTCGCTGCGAACGCAGAAAATCCGGAGTAAGGTGAATTACAAAGTTCGCTCGAAGTCGGAGTGATAGGCAAAACCTGCCAGAATCTTTGTCCTGCTTCAGCTAAAAAATCAGCAAATTCATATGCCGCAGGCCCAAGATCTCCAACTCCGAATCTGGAGGGCAGTGACGTAAAATGTAAAAGTATTCCGCTGGACCGTTTCATAGAGAGCTCCTTTTGATGCTTATCTGTCCAAGCATCAGTAACTATACCTTAACCATATCTCAGAACATGGGGGTATATGTCCAGCTACTTAGTCCGCGGAGCTAGTGGAAAACCGTATCCTGATCAAAGAGACAGCGGACTATGAATATATAATGCGAAGGATAGCGGAGATAATTCAACAGCACTATTTTTAGGCATTATCTTTTGCAATGGCGGGCCGTAGCCTCCATACGCTCTTGATGCGCTGTCCAGTTCCATTGTCCATGGACCATCAGGTAAGTAGCTTGCAATATGATCCCCAGTTGCGACTCTGTTGAAATTGTAAACAATTGCCACGTACTTTTGGTCGCATGCGGAAGGGTTACGAATTATGAGAATTAAACCTGGCTTAATTTCCTGTACCTGACATCTGCTGTGACAAGGCTCGTTTAATGTCGGGTTGTCACGCCTCAGTTGTAATAGTTTTTTGTAGAAATTAAACATCAGCTGACCTTGGTCGGAACTTAGTTTGTTCCAATTAAGACGGCTTTTCGTAAAAGTGGACTCTCTTTCTGGCGGAGCAGAATTGTTGATTGATTCTGGGAACTGGAATTTGCTGCTATCTGAAAAATAATGAAAAGGAGCCGTTTCTCCATATTCTTCGCCCATGAAAAGCATCGGCGTGTAGGGGGAAAGTATCGTCATTCCGGCGCAAAGTTTGGCGCCTTCATGTCCATTTTCCATAATTTCTCTGTGCACGCCATTAGATGTAGTGGTTTGAGTATGGCTTTGCGAATATACTATATATTTAGATCCAGGCAGTTCGTGTTTATTTCCGCCATGGACTCTTTTATGGAATTTGGAAATTTGTCCTCTGAAAGCGAAGCCATGTTGCATGGTAGCTAACAACTTTTCAGGTGAAGTATAGTCACAGAATACCCCTGCGGAATCACCGGTTAAGCGGCAATGCATAGCGTGGTGGAAGTCATCATTCCATAGAGCGTCGACTCCGAAGCCTCCTTTAGACGTAGGCATTACCGGACGCGGCGAATTGTGTTTATTATCTACAAGCAGGACACATGTTCTATCGTTATCTTGCTCAAATTTTCTAATTTCCGATGATAGTTCTTCGAGAAAATGTACGGGACGTTGATCATTAATCAAGTGGCTATTTGTGATGCGGATTCCATCTGCATGGTAGTCATTAAGCCAAGACAGGGCGCAGTTAATGTAGAACTTTCTAACTTCGTCGCTGTATTTCTCGTCAAAATTAAGAGCCTTCCCCCAATCTGTGTTGTGCGAATCGCTGAAGAAAGGTTTATAAGCTTCAATTATATCATCAACAAAGCAGTGTTGGCAAAATGCCACATCTATAATGATGGCTATTGATCGTTTGTGGCAATCTTTAATTAAAGCCTTGAGATCGTCTGGCGTACCATAGTTGCTATGAACCGCGTATGGGAAAACAGTATCGTCCCCCCATCCTCTGGTTCCCGATAATTGGGAGACTGGCATAAGCTCTAAAGTGTTGATGCCAAGCTCTGCAAGGTGATCAAGTTTAGACGTAAGCCCTGCAAAAGTTCCTTCATCACTGAATGTCCCAACGTGTGCTTCGTATATAACCATATCTCTAACAGGAAGGCCGGAAAAATTGTCGCCTTCCCAGTCAAAATTATGATGATTAACAATTGCAGAGGAAGAATTAAGGCCACCCGGTTGCCATGCTGAAGCTGGATCAGGAATATTTTTTGAACCATCAAGTGTGTATGAATAATATAAATCTGGAGCAAGGTTAGCGAGCTTAATCTCGTGAAAACCGTTTTCCTGGCGATCAAGGATAAAATTGCTGTTCGGGTCATTATTAAGCGTTATTACAGCGTTTTTTATGAGTGGAGCAAATAGTCTGAACGTGCAATTTCCGTTTTTATCAACATGTGCGCCAAATTGTTCTTTTTTCATACTTGCTCTCACAGAAATTTATTTGTTTTCGAAATTAGTTCGGGTTAAAATAAAGACAGATTTGTTTCGGATCGTCTTTTGCATGTTAATGAGTACTCGCATCTCGTAACACCATCAGGAGGCAGCCCATGAACAACTTCATTAAGTCTAACACCGCTGAGGAACGGGTACAGATCGCTCAGGTTATGGCTGGCGACGAATCTGTACTCCACGAACTGGACTTCCAGGATGTAGCCATTTCTACAATCGCAGTTTCTACCTTGAGAAAGGCAGCATCAGCAGTGATGGAAAGATTTCTACCGGGAAGCCGTCCAGATAAACTTACAGATTCGCAGGCAGTAGCCTTTTTTATAGACCGCGTTTTCTGGGATCAAGATTCAAAAGGGCTGATTCTTTGCGCTGATGTTGCCACACGCAGTTTCTGTATTCCTATTCCTAGCGATCATTGGCATATGAAAACTGATCTAGGGACTATTCAATAGTTATTTTTGTACCAATTAGCAAGTAAAAATAGAATAAACGGGACTGTGTGTCCCGTTTATTTTGTGCGCCAGTATAGGCTTATCTATTTTAGTTGACCTAAAAGGTTGTCAGACTTATTTATTATTTCCGTAATCATGGGTAATGTTTGCGCTTTAACTGTTTGTCGTGAGGCAACTAAAAAATCGTAATTGGATAAATCGGTGGAAGGTGTTGGTTTTTTCTGAGAGGATAAAAGCAGACTCGGAGTAAAGCTTCGTTACTCGGTGCTGTGGAAGCAGAAAAATTCTTTTTCAGCGGCTTTCTGCGCTTCGATTCTGATTTCGTTAAGGTGGTCAAAGTTTCTAATCACAGTGTCAATTATTTCACTATCTAGAGCTGAGTCAGCGAGGTCCATGAGTACATCCTGAGCTTGTTCAAAAGACATTCCCTTGCGATATGGTCTGTCTTCAGTGATAGCTGTAAAAATGTCAGCGATAGCCATAATCTGGCATCCCTCTGAAAGTTGTTTTCCAGATATTTGTAAGGGATAACCTTTTCCGTCAATTCTTTCATGGTGGTTGCAAGCCCAGTTTGAAACTTTTTCAAGAGCTGGAATGTCTGCTAGAATTCGCTCGCAATGTCCAGGGTGTTCTTTCATCACTTTCCATTCAGAGTCGTCAAGAGGTCCCGGTTTTTCGATAATGTGATCTGGTACTGCAAGTTTTCCTAAATCATGCAGGTTTCCAGCAATCATCATGAGATCTTGATCTAGCTCGGAAAAGTTCATTAGTTTTGCCAGAGCTGCTGCTGTGGACGCTACCCCGCGAGAGTGGGTTGCGGTAAAGCGGCTTCTAAAGTCAATTATCTGAGAAAAAAGCTTAGTATATTGTAGCAATTCTTTGTGTAGAAGAATTTCATTTTCAAGCTTTTCAGGCGCGAGTGTATACAAATAATCAATAGGGTTTTCTGTTTGTTTTATGAATTCAGGCTCAGTTGTAAGCTCATTGAATGCATTTACATATTCGGGATTAAAAAGTTTTCCAGAATGTTTTTTTATGGCACTCAGAATGTTCTCTATTTGGGGCGCCAACGGCTGGTCCCGTTTAATTAAAACATCAACCCGGTCGGCTAAGTTCAGGATATTACTTTCAGCTGGAATTCTTTGAGTAGATTCAGAAATCTCAGTAAAAGATGTGTGATGATAAAGTATGTAATTAGCCACCATCTTAAGCTTGGGGTATGGCTGCACAAGCTTATAGCCTGCGAGTGAGTGAACAATTCCATCAGCTTCAAACTGGAGCGCATCTAATCTGCTCTTGAGCGATAGAGCTCCTGCATCGTGAATTAAACCCGCCACAAGCAAGTCTCTCTGGATTTCCGCAGAGAAGTTCAATTTGTGAGCTATGCGCGCAGATAAATATCCAACTCGCATATGATGGTTTGTCACAGCTGTTGATATCATATCCATTCCGATGGATAGTGATTTAATTAGCTGTATAAGAGTGACGTTTATTTCACTGGACAAAAAGTCTCCAAGTTATTCTCAATTTGATATTTAAGGTAAGCTGTTAAAAAACTAGAGATAATTTATCAGGAACGCAAGTTTTTTTTCGGAAAATAATATATTTTATAAGGTTTTGTTTTTTAGATGAGCTTTTTTAAAGCCTGAACAAAGTTATTGATATCTTCTTCAGTAGTAGACCATGAGGTCATCCAGCGGACTTCACCTGTTGCTTCATCCCATACGTAAAAGGGGAATTGCGCTTGTAATGGTTCAATGAATTCTTGGGGTATGATGGCAAAAACAGCGTTTGCCTGAACCGGGCGGGTGATTGTTACGTCCTTTATTTTCCGTACTTTTTGTTCGAGGATAGAAGCTAGGTCATTCGCTTTGGTAGCGTTTTTAATCCATAACCCGTTACTGAGTAGGGCTTTGAATTGTGCACCCATATAACGCATTTTAGAAATAAGCTGCATACCTTGTTTCCGGATAAAGTCGAAGTTTTTGCCTAGTTCAGAGTTTATGAAAACAGCTGCTTCTGCGCACATGCAACCGTTTTTGGTTCCGCCAAAGGATAAGACATCAACACCGCAATCGGTTGTCATTTCTTTAAAACTTACACCTAGGGCTACTGCCGCGTTGGCAAGTCTTGCTCCGTCCATGTGAACCCACAAGCCTTTACTATGCGCGTAGTCGCAGATCTCTTTGATTTCTTCCACAGTATAGAGAGTACCCAGTTCGGTGTTTTGGGTTATGGAAATGACCGAAGGCTGACTTTGGTGGACATCTTTTCTACCTGACAGAAGAGGTTTTATTGAGCTAAGGCTGAGTTTGCCGTCAACTGTGTCTGCGTGCACGAGCTTGACTCCTGCAATGGCTTCGGTAGAACCACATTCATCAACTGTAATATGCGCGGTATCGGTGCATATTACACTGGACCAGCTATTTGTGATGTGTTTCAAGATAAGCGTGTTGGTGGCGGTTCCTGTTGCCATGAAAAATACTTTTACATCTTTTCCGAAATGTTCTTTGAATAGCTCTACAGCCTCTTCCGAAACAGGATCATCACCGTATGAAGTCATGTGATCATTGTTGGCGTTGACGATTGCTTCCATTATAACAGGGTGAACTCCTGCATAGTTATCACTGGCGAATGAGCGCATTATATAGATCTCCAAAAAAAAGGTGTATAAGTAGTAGGAACAGTTGCTAAGTAATTATTAGTATAATCGTGTCAAGCGTGCTTAGCAGAAAAGTGGTAAGAAGAGTTTCGCGCTTCCTGTATTTCAGTAATTAAATTGAATACTTTATAGATATATGCGATGATAATTTTTAACTTTTTGTTTAATAGTAAGTACTTCGTAAATAGTCTGCTGGAGGTAATTCCCCATAATGAGTTCTGAAAAGGCTATTAGTTTTTCAGGTGTCAGCTTCGGCTATGGCCCTCACACAGTCATTGACGACGTTAGTTTTGATATACTGAAAGGAGACTATCTTGCGGTGCTTGGGCCTAATGGCGGAGGTAAAACTACGTTGCTCAAGCTTCTTCTGGGGTTGCTTATACCTCAACAAGGTTCGGTGGAAATTCTAGGTCTTCCACCCGGCAAGCATGGTGGGCAGATCGGTTATATGCCTCAGTATACTTCTGTATCAGAGAGCTTCCCGATTACTGTGCGTGACGCCGTCCTTATGGGTAAAGTCTCGCCCGGATTAAGTGGCGTTTTCGGTATAAAGTTCGGGCATAATTCTTCAGCTGCAGTGGAAAAAGCGCTTACGCGTGTGGGTATGCTTAAATATATTGATAGGAGGGTCTCGGACCTTTCCGGCGGTCAAAAGCAGCGAGTCTTTATTGCTCGGGCCATAGTTGATGAACCGGAAATACTTCTACTTGATGAGCCTACAGCAAGCATTGATCAGGCCGGAAAAAGCAGTTTATATTGCCTGCTTCAAGAGTTAAATCAAGAGATGACAGTTGTCATGGTCAGTCATGATATTTCCGTTCTAGGTCAAGGCGTTAAGTCCGTTGCCTGCGTGAATAGGAAGGTTCATCTTCATGATCGGCCTGTAATCACTCGCGAGTTTCTTGATGAAGCATATGGGGAGAATGAGCGCGGATCATGTCCTATTGAGCTTATTACGCATGGAGAACTGCCGCACAGAGTTCTTGAGCATCATCCGGGTGAGGATGTAGTTGAAGGAGACTGGAATGATTGAGTCACTTAGTTACGAATTCATGCAGAATGCCCTTATTGCTGGATTGCTGGCATCTATCATCTGTGGAGTTATCGGCGCACTTGTTGTTGTTAACAGGGTAGTGCTTCTGGCGGGTGGTATTGCTCACGCTTCCTATGGCGGAGTTGGGCTGGCATTTTTTTTAGGTCTCCCTATGCTTCCTGTCACTGCGGCTTTTGCCTTGTGTGCTGCTCTTCTCATGGCTCTTGTCACCATGCATGCAAAGGAGCGAGCTGATACATTTATAGGAGTCATGTGGGCAGGGGGGATGGCCCTCGGTATTATTCTTCTCGATATTACCCCCGGCTACAATGTAGACCTCATGAGCTACCTTTTCGGAGGTATTCTTGCCACTCCCAATTCTGATTTGGTGCTGATGTCCATCTTGGCAGCGGTTGTGCTTTTAGTAGTTTTCGTTTGCTACAAGGGGCTTTGGGCCATGTCATTTGATGAGGAGTTTGCCCGGGCTAGAGGTGTTCCTGTTACTTTTCTTTATTTTGTAATGTTGGCTTTGATTGCGCTTAGTGTGGTGATGGTTATTCGTGTGGTTGGTCTTATTCTAGTCATCGCCCTGTTAACCATTCCTCCACAAATCGCGGAGAGCAGAACCTCATCACTCCATGCAATGATGTTTCTTTCCATCATATTCAGTATGATTTTTTGCGTGTCAGGTTTGCTTCTGTCGTATGAGCTGGATATATCATCCGGAGCGACTATTATAGCTGTCAGCGTGGCGGGATTTGCGGTTTCCCTTTTGGTAAATAAGCTTAAAGGGCGACCTTCTTAATAGAATTAATTCCTGAAAAAAATATTCTTACAAATAAAAGCCGCGTTCCCAGTTAAATGGAAACGCGGCTTTTAATTTATTTCTTATGTCTGGTGAACCTGCTGAATATAGGCTCATTTGCGACGCGTAGGAAGTTTTGAGCATGTACGGATTTGCCGTCCATTACTCTGTAGGCAGCTAGTTTAAATACATCCTGAACGACCATCCAAATTAAATTGTATAGCCAGACCCACAATATATGCATCCACGGAATAGCTGGAACCAGCCAGCCCATGCCGCAGATTACTGCCGCAAAAATCTGGGTGCCTGTAATTGCCCAGAATAGCTTGGGAGCAGGATGTGGAGATCTCCAGAAAGCTTTTTTTGTGCGGGTGACAAATAGCATCAAATGACCGCCTGCGACCAATTGCAGGAAGAGCATTGTCTGAAGTTGTTCCACCGGATAATGCAGGATATCACGTCCGATCCAAAGCATCCCGAATGTTTCGATTACAGCAAGGAAGCCGAGTAGACTGGAAATACTGAGCACGCGGCCCATTTGCCAGCGAACAGGCTTCGGATCAAGCCATGTGTTATCGTAGGCGATGGTCATAATTGGAATGTCATCAAGAAGTGCAAGCATAATGATCATGACAGCTGTGAGCGGATAGAAGTCAAAGACGAGCATAGCAAGAACTACAAAAGCCATAATATCAATGGTCATAGCTATGCGGTAAATTGTGTAACTCATCATGCGCTCAAATATCCGGCGGGCTTCTTCCACTGCTTTAATTATGACCGACAAGCCCGGCTCTGTGAGAATCAGGTCTGCGGCCGCGCGGGCTGCATCCGTTGCCCCGGAGACAGCAATACCAGCATCCGCTTGTTTAAGGGCAGGTGCATCGTTAACTCCGTCACCTGTCATGGCTACGATATGCCCGCGTTCCTGCAAGGCTTTTACTATTGCGTATTTATGTTCTGGGAAAACTCGCGCAAAGCCGTCGGCATTTTCAATCATGTCAACTTGACTGTCCGTTAGATGTGAGGGGTCTGCATCTTCGCCAATTAAGTCTGATACTGGGAACATATTTGTTCCCATACCTAATTGGCCGGCGGTTTCGCGTCCGATGGCTGTGTCATCTCCAGTAACCATTTTTACTTGTATACCGTGCTCTCCAGCCTGAATAATTGTGATCTTTGAATCGTCGCGAGGTGGGTCAAACAGAGATAATATTCCAAGGAATTCCCATTGTTTCCCATCATAACTTTTCGCGACTCCAAGGGCCCGGAATCCTTTGGATGCAAAATTATTTATTGAAGAGTTAGCTTTCTCGCGTTCAGCACCGGTTACATTTGCGAGATCTAGGACAACTTGCGGTGCTCCTTTGGTTACTATGAATTTTTCGTCACCCTTGGTGATGGTTCCTTCTGTTCTTTTACGGATTGGGTCAAATGGTGAGAATGATGTTTGTTCATACCCGCTGAGTTCTGATTTATCTGTAATACCTTTTAGTACGGCGAGGTCAATTGCGTCGCCATTATCCGTTTTTGAGGCCAGTCCTGCCATTAGGATAAGGTTATTTTTGTCAGGGGCTCCGAAAACAATCGGTTCACCTAGATCCAGTTGGTTCTTGGTCAGGGTTCCAGTTTTGTCTGAACATAAAATATCGATGCCAGCCATTTCTTCAATGGCTTGAAGTTTGGATACGATAGCTTTTTTCTTGGAAAGAGAAAGGGCGCCAAGAGCCATGGTTACTGATAGAACTGCGGGCATTGCAACAGGAATGGATGCTACCACTAAAATCAGAACAAATTGGATGAGTTTGATCAGCGGTTCGCCTCGTAAAAGTTCGGTGACCACAAGGATCATTGCAAGTCCGATGGCGATGAAAATCAGGAAATCCCCAACTTTCATTACAGCTTTTTGAAAGTGAGATGCTGTGCCTGCGCTCTCCACCAGTTTTGCGGTGCGCCCGAAAAATGTATTTTCTCCGGTTGCTGTTACGACTGCTTCCATTTCTCCTTGTTTAGCAACTGAACCTGAAAAAGCCTCATTTCCTGCTTTTTTATTGACCGGCAGAGATTCCCCCGTAAGAGCAGACTGGTCAACGCTCAGATATTCGCCTTCGGTTAAGACAACGTCTGCGGGTATAACATCACCTAGACGAATACGAACAAGGTCACCCGGTACAAGGTTCGTAGCGTCTACTTCATTCCATTTGCCATCGCGCAGGACTCTTGCTTTTAAGGCCATTTGATTTTTAAGGGCATCAAGGGCGTTGGACGCTTTCGCTTCTTCCCAGAAACCTATACCTGCATTGAAAATAAGTAGAACAAGGATGATGGAAAAATCCACCCAGTCCTGTACTATAAGCGAGAGCAGGGCAGCCGCTTCAATCATCCAAGGTATTGGCCCCCAGAAATAACTGAGTAGTTTTTTAAGTGGACTGACAGTCTCAGTCTTTAAAGCATTCTGCCCGTATTTATCGAGGCGAAGACGGATTTCCGGTGAAGTTAGTCCTTCAGGTCCACATTTTAAGTCTGCAAAAATCTTATGAATATCTTGCACTGTTTCGTGTCTACCCATGCTTTTCCCCGCTATTTTTAATCTATGCAAATTGATAGTTATAGGATCTATAGCACGGAGCGAAGGCTGATACAATCTTAGATAAAAAAAACCCGACCTTCGAGTGAAGATCGGGTTTATAATATTTTGTTTTGTTGGAGCAGGTTATTGCTAGTCGTGCGCTCTAAGCGTCTCAATCAGGTGCTTGAGGTCAGATGCAAGTCTGGCGAGCTCACCAATGGCCTGATTCGCCTGCAGCATGCCTTCGGCTGTTTCCGAGGAAACAATTTTGATGTCGTCCACTGCCCGATTGATATCTTCACTGGTATTTGACTGCTCTTCAGATGCGGTTGCTATTGACCGAACCTGATCGGAAGTGGAAAGGACCAGAGTGAGTATTTCAGCTAGTGACGTTTTAGAAGCGTTTGCAAATTCAGTAGCCTTGTTTACCGCGACAACAGCACTTTCAACGGATTCTATATTCTTGGTAGTACCACCCTGAATGTTGCTGATTGCCTGTCCGACTTCCTTTGTCGCATCCATGGTCTTCTCCGCCAACTTGCGCACCTCATCTGCAACAACCGCGAACCCACGTCCTGCTTCTCCGGCCCTGGCGGCTTCAATTGCGGCGTTAAGGGCAAGTAGGTTTGTTTGGTCTGCGATGTCGGTGATGACATTCATGACTGTTCCAATAGCCTTGGCTTGGCTACCGAGTTCGTCCATATTTGATTTAAGAGTCTCAGAGTGAGAGTTTACAGCTAAAATTGATTCAACTGAATTATCTACAATAGCTGATCCCGCTTCTGCGTTTTGTCTTGTTTGGTCTGCACTTTCTGCCGCTTCCGCTGCATTTCGCGCAACCTCAAGAACCGTTGCATTCATCTCTTCCATAGCAACAGCCGTTTCTGAGATGCGTTCCTGTTGGATATCGGTTCCCCGAGAAACTTCTTCAACTTGAGCTGAAAGCTCTTCAGATGCAGATGAAAGATCATTAACTAACCCTTCGAGCATATCTGCGGCTTCAAGCATTCCTTCGGCCTTGGCTTTTTCTGCTTCGGCCTTAGCTTCGTGTGCCTCGGCTGTTGCATTTTGGGCCTTTGTCGTTTCCTCTCGGCTTTTTTCACTCAGTATGTTTGCTTCACTAATCTTTTCTTTAAGGCTCACAATCATTTGTTCAAGAGAGTCTTTCAGAACGGACATTTCTCCTGAAAATTTGCCGGTAAGAGATAAGTTCAAGTCTCCTGATGCAATCTTACTTGAAAAGTCCACAAGGCTGTTTAGAGGCTTATTAAGCCCTTTACGTATAGTGTAAATACAGATCAGAGTCGCAAGAATGATGAACAGAGCTGTTGACATAGCTGAATTAAGTTCGATGCTGTGGATAGTCGCATCGAATTCATTTTTCTGCTTAGCAACTGTGGTTTCAATATTGTCGACATAGACCCCCATGCCGATAATCCATCCCCATGGCTTGAAGAGCTTAACATAAGACAGTTTGGGAGAATCTTTCTCTGCGCCGGGTTTGCTCCACCAGTATGAGACAAATCCTGAACCATCGTTTTTTTGGACAGTTTCAACCATTTCCACAAATAAATTTTTGCCCTTAGTGTCCTTAACTTGAGAGATGTCTTTGCCATTCAAAGCTGGCTTGATGGGGTGCATAATCATGTTCGGACCGGAATCGTTGATCCAGAAATATTTTTCTGTTCCGAGTCTCATCTTGGCAATTTGAGCAAGAGCTTCTTTTTGCATTTGAGCTGTAACATCTTCAACCCAAGATCCTGTTCCGATAATCCAACCTAGTTCTGGTAGTATTTTCACATATGATATCTTTAATTTAGGTTCAGTCTCTCCCGGCCGAGGCCACAAATAAGATACAGTTCCTGCACCTTGGCTTGTTGTGACCTCTGTCATTTCTCGGAATAAGTATGTTCCTTGGGAGTCTTGGAGGTTTGTTAAATCTTTTCCAACAAGTGATGTTTTGGGATGTGTAATTATTTTGTTGGTTGTGTCATGAATCCACAAATAATTATTATCACCGTACTTTGCTCCATCGACTATTGCTTTAATTCTTTCTTGAACAACCTCGTCAGGCAGAATTCCATTGAATTTTTTGTATGTTATTTCTGCCTGTGAGGCGACAGTGTCGATGATTTGTTTGAGAGAGTCTAATTCTTGTTTTTTCAATCCTTCAATGTCTTGCGACCTGTCATAGTATGATTGAATGACACTGTATGCTAAACCTACAGAGTCCTGAAGTTTGCTTTTTTCTTCGTCTTCAATTTCTTTGCGGTACTCACCGGAGCGTTTATCAATGAAATTGTTAAGATTGTAATTGAAAAAAGATGAAACAAATACCCCTTCAATTAATAAAGCTGCAACAATTAGGATTGTAATCCTGACTGCTACAGATTGAAATGGTGATATCTTTTTCAAGGAGGCCTCCGGTTATTTTTGCAACTTTATTATGTGGTGATAGCTTGTGTTCTTTTAGATTATAAAATTAGTAAATTTATATTATTATATTGTATTTAAATATTAAAGTCACGATTAATTCTTTTTTTGGGGTTTGTAGCATTGATATTAAATTTTTTAACGATTACTGCGCATAAAAAAAGGCAGACTCCGTTTGAGAGTCTGCCTTTGGTTGTTTCTACATATTTAAATTAAGACTGCATGTTTCTGATCAAAGTCTTAATTTGGGAAGCAAGATTTGCAACTTCCTCAATAGCTTCTGCTGATTGCTCTGTTGCCTGCGCAGATTCTGCTGAGATCTGGTTTATCTCTTCAGTGGCTCTGTTGATCTCTTCGCTGGTGGCAGACTGCTGTTCTGCTGCTGTTGCGATACCATGTATCTGATCAGCTGAAGTTTCTACCATTTGCACAATCTCATCCAGTGCTTTCCCCGATTTGGCAACGAGGTCAGTAGACTCAACAATGGCCTCAACAGCTTTATCCGTTGCTGTGATGTTTGTCCTTGTGCTGTTTTGTATAGAAGCAATTGCTTCCCCTACTTGCTTGGTTGCATCCATTGTCTTTTCTGCCAGCTTGCGGACTTCGTCAGCAACAACAGCAAATCCACGCCCGGCTTCACCAGCTCTGGCGGCTTCAATCGCGGCGTTAAGGGCCAGCAGGTTAGTTTGGTCTGCAATGTCGGTGATGACATTCATAACCGCTCCGATGGATACAGTTTGCCCGCCAAGCTGTTCCATGCTCACTCGTAACTCTTCAGAGTTAGTTTCAAGAGATTTGATGGAGACAACAACTTGTTCGACTAAGTTTTGTCCTTCGAGAGCTTTGTCTTTGGTTTCCTTCGCATTTTCAGAAGCTTCGCTGGCATTACGAGCCACTTCGAGAACTGTTGAGTTCATCTCCTCCATTGCTGTAGCCGTTTCACTGGCTCTTTCCTGCTGTGTTTCAGCTCCTCTACGGGACTCTTCAACTTGTGCAGCTAGTTCGTCAGCAGCGGAAGATAATTGGTCTGAGATATCGTCTGCTTCGCTGGCAGTCTGCGAAACCTTATCACTCTGAGCTTGAATGGCCTGCTCATTTTCTTTGATAGTTGTTACATCGTTCATAATCAAAAATGCACCGATGAGGTCTTGATCAAGATCGTGGAGAGGAGCTGTGTCCATTACAACGTAGAAAGTATTACCTTTCGGGGTTGTTACTGATATTTCAATGTCAGAGAGACTCTGATCCTTACTGATACAATTTTCGATTGATGAAGTTATCTCGGGGTTTTTCATGATATTGCTAACAGGCTTACCAATATATCTTTCACATGATCCGGAGAAACCGAACTGATCAAGCATGCGTTGATTAATGAAAGTGATCCTTTCGTCTAAATCAACAACGACACAAGGTAGAGTCAGCCCATTCAGGAGTCCGCCTGAAAATCCAAGCTTATTTTTTAACTCAAAGACCATTGCTTTAACTGAGGTAATGGTCTGTCCGATAACATCATCAACATCATACTCTAGGTCTGAATCATAATCGCCTTCGGATACTTTTGCTGTGAATATTGAAAGATTTTTCAATGGTTTTGTGGTGAACCTGATAAGAAGCATCAAGACAAAAATTGATATTGCCAAAGCTACAACAGCAATAATCATGTTCGTCATGAATATCTTTTTATCAACACCATGGCTCATTTCAGATTCATTCATAGTGAAGGCGAATGACCATTTCCACGGAGCAAATTGGGCAATGTATGCTACCTTGTCTTTACCTTTGAAATTATATTCAACTAACCCGTGGGTAGTGTTCTTAAACGTGTCCCAAAGTGAAAGGTCTTTGAGTGACTTACCTTTAATTGTTGGGTGAAGGAGCACATCACCTTTTTGGTTAAAGATAGTTGCATAGCCTTTTCCTCCTACATTTGCTGCGTTTACAGACTTTTCGAATGCAGGAGTTAAAATTTTTCGCCCAACAAAGATGACACTTACAATGTTACCTTTTAAGTCAGTTAGCGGCTTGTATGCTGTGATGTACCATGCATTAACAACGTAAGCTGTGCCGTAGTAGGTTTTGCCAGACATGACAGACTTATACACACCACTGCTAGAGGGAATGTATGTTCCCGTCGCGCGTTTTCCGTTCGTTTTTAGTACATTGGTGGAAACCCTGAGTAGCTTGCCGGGTAATACCTGGAACACTGTAGCCGTTCCGCCGATGGCTTTTTGCAGATCATCAACTAAATCAAAAGAATTATTGATGCCTATGCCTCCAAATTCAAGCTTTGGAATAGTGACATTTTCACTTTGCTTAGTAATCTGGTTTGTGATGCTCACTTGGACGGGGGTATTTTTGTTTAGCTTAGGAAATCCCATCGAAAAAATTCGCTTATCTAAGATGTCGATGTCAGATTTAACTTTATCCAGAACAATTTCATTTTGCATTTCCATTAGGGACAGGACGCTTTCAGCAATAGACTCCATTGAAGTTTCACCTAGATTCTTCAATTCGCTTTTAACTTCTAATAGATTAACCGTAGTCATTGAGATGATAGTTACCATAACAATAGCTACGGACCCTAACATCAATTTTGCTTGAAATGACAACTTCTTAAACATGTACTGCTCCTGAGCAAAAGTTTATGAACTTTAATCCGTTCTGAAAATTTCAAATCTTGTCTAATATTCGGTAATTAATTACTAAAAAAACTTCATGCTTAGAATACTTAATACAGGGAATTCCATTTTCAAAGAGAGTAAACGTTATATTTCGGGCCTAGAGAATTTTGCTAGTATCGTGACTGTTGAACTTTCTTCTTCTCCTTTTATCCGCGAAATCCTCGGAGCTGACTTTGCATAATATACAACAATGTTGTCACCGGGAGAGAGTGACTCCCACTTGTTTATGCTTACGCTTGCAACCTGCTCCCTCGCCTGGCCCAGTGGGTCTGTAAATCGGTATAATATCAGTTGTGTTCCAGGTAAGTACCTTGATGACAGTTCCTTACTTATTTTTCGGTCAAATTTCTCAATTACTGTGCCCACAACTTTATTTTCTCCGAAAGCTCTGATTCTTTCTATCCTGATTTCTTGGTAAGGAATAAAAAAAAGAGAACAAAATACAGCAATCGCTATTGAATATATTATTTTATTCTTTAAAGAATAGGGTTGCGATGTATAATAGAGCTTCATCTTAAGTTAATACCATTCGTAAGTGGGGTTCGCAAGGGTATAGATGATATTTGAATTATGAATAAGTAAGCTAGAATTTAGAACGATAGTCTGATTGTAATGTGCTATTTTGACATCGCCATTTTTATACCTAGGGCTATGAATACGACTCCGGAAATTGCTTCCAGTCTTTTTTGAAATTTATCTCCAGTTATAAAATGGCGCATTTTCCCAAGAGCAATGGCAATAAACCCGAGCCACAACACACCCATAGTGATGTGAATCATTAGCAGGATAAAAGACTTTTCAATGATGTTCTCTGTCGGAGATATAAATTGAGGAAGCAAAGCTAGGTAGAATACCGCAACTTTAGGGTTAAGAACATTGGTCAAAAAACCTTCTTTAACTGATGCTGTGAGTTTTCGTTTCGCTTTAAGGGGTTCAGCCTGATATATTGTGGACTTGGCTCTACTTCTTTTCAGGGATTGTATGCCTAGATATATTATGTAAAGTGCACCAGCCAGTTTAACTAATTCAAAGGCTGCAGCTGAGTTCATGAGGATCATAGAAAGGCCCAGAGCAGAGGCCATTGCATGTACTAATAGCCCTAGATTAACTCCTGCTACTGAGCCGAGTCCATCTGAAGTTGAGCGAGTGAGTGTATTGTTGATTACAAGCATTGTGTCTACCCCTGGTGTGATAGTCAGAATCGCAACAATGGGAATAAATGCCAGAGTAAGTCCATCCACTTGGTGCTCCTTACATGAATCCGAATTTTTTCATTTCTTCAAGGATTTTCCCAGGGGTAATCGGCTTGGTCATATAAGAAATGGCCCCACCTTGGAAAAATGCTCTTGATGCTTTTGTACTATCATCAAGGGCTGTGGTCATAATGACTTTTACTTTTTGACTTTCAGTCAGCTGTAAATTGCTCTCGTAAGCTCTTATTTCTTCTAAAGTTTGAAGTCCATCAATGCCCGGCAACATGATATCCATAAAGATGAGCTCGTAAGGGGTATCGGAACTTTCAGCAGTTTTGTACATTTGAAGCCCGTCTTCGCCTGTGGAAGCGGAGTCGATGGCAACGCGACTTACCCCACCTATATTTGTGAGCGTTTCATGCAGAAAAACCATGCACGCATCGTTATCTTCGACTACTAGGATTCTCATATATGGCGCTCTTTTGAGTTTGCTATATTTTTATTCAGCGGCCAGAAATGGCTCAAGTTCTGAAACTGCCTCAAACAGGAAATGGTCAATGAGTTCACAGAAAAGGTGGCCCACTGCAATATGAACTTCCTGCACGATGGCTGTGTCTTTGCTTGGAACACTTATGATGTGGTTGCAGATGGGCAGCATTTCGCCTGAACTGAAGCCAGTCATGCCGACGGTAATCATTTGTTTGCGCTTGGCTTCATTTAGTGCATTGATGACGTTGGGGCTTGTTCCTGATGTGCTGATACCGACAAGAACGTCTCCGGGGGCACCTAGGGCTGCAACCTGTTTTTCGAATATCATATCAAATGAATAATCGTTTCCGATTGATGTGATTATTGAAGTGTCGGTGGTCAGTGCTATGCCGGGGAGCGGTGGGCGCTCCAGTTTGAACCTGTTCACGAGTTCCGCTGCTAAGTGCTGGCAGTCCGCAGCGCTGCCTCCATTTCCACAAAAAAGGATTTTGGAACCTTGCGCGAGACGAACAGCCATTGCTCTTGATATTTCAACAACAAGCTGAGCATCCTGCTCAAAAAAAGCTTCACGGACTTCAAGTCCTGAGCGAGCGTGGTCGAGTACTTTTTGCAGGGCAGACTGTGACATATATTTTCCTTATGAATGTTTTACTTTGTACAATATGGAAGTTCCATTTATAGGAAATAAACTCTTGTGGCAATATGTCCAGTTTAAGCCCGCCATGTGAGATGATCTTAAGCATAATAACAAACTAAGCGATTTTGCCAACTAAAATATTGTTCGGGGTTAAAGTGAATAAATTTAAAACTGTCTTTTTTTTGTTAATGATAATTTCTTTGTCCAGTTGTGGGCTGAAAAGCGTCCCTGCTGAGTCTGCTGATTTGGATATAATGATAGGGCAGATGGTTATGGTCGGTTTCAGGGGAATGGATGCTAAGCCTAACAGTTTTATTGTCAGGGATATTACTGAGTCTAAAATAGGTGGAGTTATTCTTTTTAGCAAAGATTGCGCACTAAATAGCACAGAGCGTAATGTGTTTGACTATAAGCAAGTGAAGTTGCTTACGTCTAATCTTCAGAATCATGCCGATATACCTCTTTTGATTGCTGCGGATCAAGAAGGCGGCCTCATTTGCAGATTTGCCGCAGATAGAGGTTTTCCCACAACTTATTCTGCGGGAGAACTCGGTAATAGCGGAGACTTGAAAGCTTCATATAAAGCAGGAAAGACCATCGGAACGACTCTTCGCACAGTTGGAGTTAATGTTGATTTTGCGCCTGTTGTTGATGTTAATCGCAATGCCGCTAATCCTGTTATTTCGGCCTTGCAACGCAGTTTTTCGGATGATCCGATAATTGTTTCCGAGTTTGCGGAAGCTTTTATTGACGGATTGCATTCTGAAAATATTATTTCCTGTCTGAAACATTTTCCCGGGCACGGTAGTTCGGCTGCCGATAGTCATAAAGGATTTACTGATGTTACGGATTCATGGTCACCAGACGAGATAATTCCATTCAGCGCACTGATCAATATTAAGAAGGCTGATATGATCATGACTGCGCATATATTCAATAGTGCTCTCGATTCAAAGTACCCCGCAACTCTTTCCAGAAATGTGATCACAGGAATTCTTCGTGATGATCTGGGTTTTGAAGGTGTCATTATTACTGATGATATGCAGATGCAGGCTGTAAGTGGAGAATACGGTTTTAAAGAGGGAGTACACAAGGCTGTTGAAGCTGGTGCGGATATTCTGCTTTTTGGTAACAACCTTATATATGAACCGGGACTTGGTTCAAAGGCTGTCTCTATATTAAAAGAATTAGTTTCTGACGGTAAAATTTCCGAGCAAAGGATCAGGCAGTCGTACGACCGTATAATGCTTTTAAAACAAAGATTGCCCTTAGCTGAATATTAGCTCGAAACGGCTGGAATCATTATTGTGAAGGTGGTTCCGCGCTCTGGTGAAGATTCCACACTAAGGCTTCCTTTATGATTTTGAGTGATGATAAAATATGAAACGGATAAACCGAGACCTGTTCCGTACCCAGGGTCTTTGGTTGTGTAAAATGGTTCAAAAGCCCGTTTTCTTATGTCTTTTGTCATTCCGGGACCATTGTCCGAAACAGTGCACTTTATGATTTCACCCAAGTTTTTAATTGAAATATCAATTTTAGGGTGGTCCTTCATTTCTGCCCAATCATACATGGCTTGAGCAGAGTTTCGTAGCAAGTTGAGGAATACTTGCTCAATTTCGGTTGCTGAGCACAGAGCCGAACTCAGGTTGTCTGCATAGGATTTATTTATTGTTATTTGTTTAAAATCATACTTCTTATTGGGGTTGTAATCCTGCGTTGCCAGATCAATGGATTTGTCCATCAATGTCTTAATATCATTTAATGTCTTGCTAGAATCGCTTTTGCGGCTGAACTCAAGCATGCGTGAAACTATTTCCGCCGCACGCACTCCGGATTCAGTTATACCATCGATGGTTTGCAATATTTTGCGTTCTTCTACGTAGGCAAGAACAGAGTCTATGTCACAACCAACTTTTTTTGCAGCTTTTCTGTTCGAATCTAAGTCCGGTGAAAATCTTCTCACTATATTTTGAATGCCTTGTAAAATGCCGCCCAGCGGATTGTTGATCTCATGAGCCATACCGGCGGCAAGCCCTCCGACAGACATCATTTTTTCGGTCTGGATCATGATGTCTTCAATGCGGGCGCGTTCAGTAGCATCGTCGATTCTTATAACCGCCCCTTTTACGTCGCCCGTCAGGGGGTAGATCATAATATCTTGAAATTGTTGCTCTGCGGAAGGTAACTGCGCACGTATTTCTATTTCCGGGACTTCAGTTTCGATGGCTTTATATATTCTGGCAGAATACTTTTTCAAAAGTGGAAAGGCCGTAGAAACCTTTTTACCTAGTAGTTCATTTGATGGGATAATTGAGCTGTCTTCTGCTTTGGAGTTGAAGTGTACGATTTCACCACTGCTATTCACTCCAATAATTACTGAGGGCATGGAGTCGATAATGTTACGGATATAGTTTTTTGTCCGGAATAATTCTTCCTCTACCATTTTGCGTTCAGTAATATCCGTACCGATAGAGAGAACTTCAACAGTATGTCCGTTCTCGTCGTATACTGGGCTGTTGGTCCAGTGTACCCAGACCAAGGATCCGTTCTTACGGATATTCTGGTTCGTGCTAACCTGATTTATTTCAGGATATGCCGTAATATCCTTGATCATTTTTTCTAACTTGGAATTGCCATTCTCTGTTTTCTGAATAAGTGTCCCAACGATCTTTTTACCGACTATTTCTTCTTGCGAGAATCCGAAAAATGATTCGGCGTATTCATTAAAGAAGGAACATCTACCATCAAGATCAATTCTTAATATAATGCTGTGCGCCCTTTGAACCAAATCTCTGTATTCATGTCTTGAAGCGGCAAGCTTGTTTGAGTGGGCAGATATTTCATCTAGCAATTGCAGTATATTGCCTGCAAAAAAAGACGTTGTTAGTATATACTCTTTATTTTCCATAAAAGACATTTTATCAGCTTCAGCCTTCCAATCTACTTGTCTTATTTTTTCAGCAGCATATTCAATAGCCGGTAAATGCTTAAGTTTTTTTCCGGGCATCATCGAGACATTTGCGAGCAGTTTCTTTATGCGAATGAAGTCGTCTTCAGTGCCTGCCAAGTCCCAAGTTAGACGATTTGAACGTTTAAGAATTGCAACTACTGCTGCAAGAGCCAGTAACATAAAGAGAGTAGCTCCGTAGAACTCCGCCGAGATGTTTTTAACTGCTGAGACGGTAAACGATCCAGCTTTATAGACTTTGATTTTGGATGATGCAAAAATTCTCATTGAGGAAAACATGATCATTCTGATTTTATCTTTGCGTAGTTTGTACGTGTCTGCTGTGTGAAAAATGCAGTTGTTATTTTTGTCAAAAATAAAAAGTTCAGTTTTGTGTGGGATAACTGGAAGCAATGTTTCGGAAGATAATTCCGCGATTACAAAAGAGCTGTCTAGCCTCTTAACCATATAGAGTGTTTCGCGGTGATCCCCATTTTCGTCACCATTTTTTATTAAACCGATTTGTCCGGGTTTAAATTTATGAATGGATTTGTAGAGGGGAGTCTTTGAGATATTTTCTTCATTAGCTAAATGCGGCCTGCTATTAATTATTCTACCATCAGGGTTAATTCTGATCATAGTAATAATCCCATGATTGAGTGGGTATTTCGAATGAATGATGCTTTCAATGAATTCAATTCTTGTTGCGAAATAGCTGGACCATGTATCTGTCCTTTCATTGATGTCTTTATCTATCATCCAAAAGAATAGCATAAGCGAAAAGAGCAAACTTGTAATAAATACAGTGAGGAAGGAGCAAAGGTAGTTTCGAATTTGCTCATTGAGTTTGTGGATGCTTCGTATCTTCATTGAATTAAATAATCCAAATGGGTTTGTGAGGTTGTCTTAATGATAATTCAAAATGAAATTTTTATCAGTACGATTATGTAATTAATACTAATAAAATTAGATCAAGAAGCTTAGTTTTGTAAAGAGATTATGTTTAGTTTTACTCATATCACCTAGAGTTAAAGCTCTTTAAATATTCATAACATCCGCCGAATGTCTTTTTTATATTTCTTGTAAAACTACCATTCTTCTATCTGCCAAAGCAGGAATCTTTTTCCGTATCCAATTAGGAAAATGTTTCCTTATGCCTGCCTATGTTTCCCTTCTTTCGTAAATATATCTTTTTGTTTATTATTAAAAAATTAATATAAACAGACTCTTAATGTTATTAACTGAACCTTTCTTTTAATTAACATTTCTTTAGGCACGGCCGTTGCATCGTTCGTGGCAGAGAAAAGTTTTTTAACTGCTAACGGAGGTGAGAGTTCGGGGAAAGCATGTCTTTAGAGTGGTCATACTCAACACTTGGCTTGGTGAAGATTCTCGGAGGTTGGTAATGTGCGGGCTTAGTCTGCATAAGGAAAATTTCCCAATATGGGACAAGTGAGAATCGACGCCGTTAAAAGCTGTGCCTGCAAAGAGTCGCGGATTCATTAAGGAGTCCCGCGCATTTGTTGAAAGACTAGGCGGACACCTACGTGAGTCCGAAAGCGGGTAGTGCTGAAATGTCCTCTAAACGACGACGGTTTTTACCGGACTCTGTGGCCTAAGGCTACAAGTCTAACTGTTCCGGAGGGTACTTTATGAAATAAAGGGGAAAAATTTACATGTTAATTCAACTAGTTCTTAGGTCGAAGTGGAAGGAACCACTTAGGCGTACTTTCTTAAATAATTCAAGGAGGAATTATTATGTCGCTCGTAATTAATCACAACATGATGGCAATGAATGCTAACCGTAACCTTGGTGCAGCTTACAACGACCTTGGCGTTTCAACTCGTAGACTGTCTTCTGGTCTCCGCGTTGGATCCGCAGCAGATGATGCAGCTGGTCTCGCAATTCGCGAACTGATGCGTGCTGATGTTAAGACTTTGAATCAGGGTATGCGTAACGCAAATGATGCTATCTCTATGATCCAGACCGCTGACGGAGCGCTCGGGGTTATCGATGAAAAGTTGATTCGAATGAAGGAACTTGCCACACAGGCAGCCACCGGTACTTACAACTCTGACCAGCGTTTGATCATCGACTCTGAATATCAGGCCATGGCGTCAGAAATTACTCGTATTGCCAACGCAACTGACTTCAACGGAATTCACCTTCTTAACGGTAACTTGTCCGGTGAGAACTCTGCTCATAACGGTAATACTCTAACAGCTACCGGCCCTGTTAAGGTCCATTTCGGATCTGGTAATGACAGTGCGGAAGATTATTACTACGTCTCTATCAATACTTCTACTGCATCTGCTCTTGGTGTTGGTGCTGCCGCTGGTAACTCCATCTCCACTCAGGCTCTTGCACAGCAGTCTCTTGATAAGCTGAATAACGCAATCATATCCAAGGATAAGATTCGTGCAAACCTTGGTTCTCTCCAGAATAGACTGGAAAATACCATTACCAACCTCTCAATCCAGGCTGAAAACGTTCAGGCTTCGGAATCACGTATTTCCGATGTCGACGTCGCGACTGAAATGACTGAGTTCACTAAGAACCAGATCTTGACTCAGGCCGCAGTGGCCATGCTAGGACAGGCTAATAATATGCCGAGAATGGCAATGCAGCTCATTGGTTAATTAACCAGTGGGTGACAATACTCAGAAAGGGAGGTCCGTTAACTCGGATCTCCCTTTTCGTGTTTGCAGTTATTTTTAAATGAATGTTGCGCATTACTAATTATATATGAGCAAATTTTCACAATGTACTAAAAGTTTACTTTTTTGCAAATTTACCATATAAACATCTTCTGAATCCGAGCTTCTCGGAGCAAAGATGTTCGCTTAATACACCACTCATATCCAGAAGACTGTTTATTTTACACTTCTATGCGTACGAAAAAAAAGCAGCATCTCACGCAAATTGCGTATCCGGTGTGATCCTTCAGATGACTCACATTTAATCTGGTCAGGTATGGTTCATTGTGGGACCTACATGTGTGCCATGCCGTAGCATATCCATTTGCATTGCTTTCTGAAAAGAGAGCTATGCGCCTACACAAGGAGATAGTTTTGTCTAAAAGAACAGTATATTACATCGAAGGTGATGGTATTGGCCCAGAAGTATGGGGTCCTACACGTCCAATTATTAACGCTGCGCTTGATAAAGCGTACGGCGGTGCTAAAACACTGGACTGGCAGGAACTTCTTGCTGGTGAAAAAGCTTTTAAAGCAACCGGTGAATATCTACCTCAGGCTACTCTTGATACCTTGAAGACTGCTGATCTGGCTATGAAAGGACCTCTTCAGACTCCAGTTGGAAAAGGTTTCCGTTCCTTGAACGTTACTATCCGTCAAACTTTTGACTTGTATGCTTGTATCCGTCCTATCCAATATTTCAAGGGCATTGAATCTCCTGTCAAAAGACCTGATTTAGTTGATATTGTCGTTTTCCGTGAAAACACAGAGGACGTTTACGCTGGAATTGAGTGGAGCTCCAATTCTCCTGAAGCAAAAAGAGTCATCGACTTTTTAGTTGACGAAATGGGCGCTAAAATTGACCCCACCGCTGGAATCGGCATTAAGCCAATCACTCCAGCAGGATCAAAACGATTAGTTCGCAGAGCACTTGATTTTGCTCTTGAGCAAAACCGCGAGTCCGTAACTTTGGTTCATAAAGGTAATATCATGAAGTACACTGAGGGTGGATTCCGTCAGTGGGGTTATGATCTTGCTGAGGAAGATTACGCTGGTAGAGTTGTAAAAGAAGGCGAAGAAGCTGACGGTAAAGTTGTAATCAACGACCGTATTGCTGATGCTATGTTCCAGGAACTGCTTATGCGTCCTGAAAAATACAGCGTTCTTGCTACAACCAACCTTAACGGTGATTACCTTTCCGATGCACTGGCCGCACAGGTTGGCGGACTTGGTCTTTCACCAGGTGTTAACATGGGCGATACTCTTGCATTCTACGAGGCAACTCACGGAACAGCTCCTACCATCGCAGGAAAAGACATGGCTAACCCGGGTAGCTTGATTCTTTCCGGTGCAATGATGCTTGAGCATATCGGTTGCGGTGAAGCAGCTGAGCTGGTCAGAAATGCTGTCGAAAAAGCCTTGGCTGACAAAAAAGTTACCATTGATCTTTCAAGCCAGATCAGCGGAGCGACAACCGTAGGTTGTAAAGAGTTCGGTGAGATTATTCTCGCTAACTTGTAGATCTCAGTTATATAGATATAAAATAGAAAGCCCTCTCGATGCATGCATCGGAAGGGCTTTCCATTTTAATATTTTCAAGTTTTTTTAACTAAAGCTCACTCTTCAGTAAAAATAATCAGCTCTAACAATGCTTTCTTGTTATTCGGACTATGTTGATATTCTCGCTCTAGCATGTGAAGCAAGTGCTATTAGGGTTAACATTAGAACGGTAAATTTCATGTAGTCATCGCACTTTATCTCTTATTTTCTTTCATAAGATGCAGGATAGATTTAGGTATAGTTCCCTTAGGAATTTCATCCTCACCGTAATATTTTTTTAAGATATTGTAGTATGTTCCATTTTTCGCAATTATGCTTAATCCTTCCATAAAGTGTTCTTTTAATCTCGATTGCTCTTTTAAAATTATGAGTGAAAGAGTTGCTTTGAGCAAAGGCTTTTCAATCTTTGCAAACTCGGAAACACGATTTGGAAACAGCTTTCTAATTAAATAGTTTCCGGTCACATCTAGTGAAATTGCAAAATCAAATCGTCCGAGATTTAATTTTTTAAAATTCAGCTGTATATTTCTGACCAGGTCTGTTTTAATTTTTGCATTATCAAAAGTTTGCTGGCTACTGCTACCTCGAACATTTCCAAAAGTGTATTTTCTTAATTCATCCAGCGAGTCGAATGTAATCCTGTGTGGGAATCTACTTTTTTTATAAAAAGCCTTGAATGTGAGGTTAATAATCTCAACATGATCAACAATTACATCTTTTTCCTGCTCTTTAAACCACTCTATACTTCCTAAACAAATGGAATCCTGCTCCTGCACGACTGACCAAACATTTCTTGCCATAGGTAATAAATCATAATTTACTTTTACCGCGACAGCCTTAAAAGACTCAGTCGTAATATCTCTGAGTATTCCATATCCAAGACCGGGAATAACCTGTTTAGATATTATCGGAGGATATATTACGGAGGAAATATTTACTTCCGCATGGGCGAAGGCTCTCAGGCAAGATAAGCTAATAATAAAGAGGCTTATGAAGAATATTCCAAATGACTTGCGGGTGAGCATAGCTACTTTCATTCCTATAAATATGTAATAAGCTGATATTCTTGATATTGTAAGAGCGTCCTAAGCCCATTGAGTGTCGGGTTATTAAAATTAACATACGCTGATTTTGTTAACTATATCAACTTTAAAATATTTTAATTCTATATAACTACAAGTTTATCAGATTCATCCAAATTACAAAAAAGCCAGTCTCATTTGAGGCTGGCTTTTTTTTGAAAATTATAGGGCTAAAATATTTCAGTGATTTGTTCGCCATTCTTTATCCAAACGATGGCTGGGAGGCGCGCTCAGTTAGGAAGTTAATCCACGCTGACCTTTATCCCCTCATCAGAAGACTTCAGCTCAACGTAACAATCCGGTGTTTTTAAATTTGTACTTGTAATGGGCGCGGCTTCATCCATTCCAGCATCGGGAATGGTGCGCAAAATTAATTTTGTATTAAAAATACCTTTACCAAGGTGTATCTTTTGGCCCGGGACCAATCTGAATTGAGCAAACATCACATTGCTTTCTTCATAGCGAAGTGATCCGGCTACGGGGTAGCTGCACTTATTCTTTATGGTGACAGCTTCAGATGGTCCAGCAATGAAAATTGAGAAAAAAAATAAAAGTGAAGTGAGCAGAGTTTTCATATTTTTCCTGTTTAAAAGGCTTGATTTAAAAAACTAAACAAGAATTACTCGTGCCGTCAATCATACTTAGTTTATATTTTGCATAATATGTTTAAACATTCGTTTGTTTTATATGGTGAGACCCCTTAGTTTATACGCTTTTGTAGATAGTGAACAGTGTTGACTAAAATAAAAACTTGCGTAATGAATCATTCATTAAATGGGCACAATTATTACTGGAGATATAATATGCGTAAGGTTCAACTTTTAGTTTTATGTTTGTTCTTGTTGTCAACAGTTACAGCTTTTGCTGCTGAAGAAAAAAAAGCTCCTCAGATGCCGCCGGCTCATGTTGTGATTGCCAAATCATATTCCGGTCAAGTGGCTCCTGAGTCGGCATATATCGGTACGGTTTACTTTTCGGAAGTTTCAGATGTTGCATCAGAGGTTACCGGTAAAGTTGTGAAGGTTGAAGTTGAGGAAGGTAATCAGGTTAAAAAGGGTGATGTGCTGATCCGCCTTGGTTCAGATCTACTAAATACTGAGATTAGAGCATCCAAAGCCGCTTATGCTGAAGCCAAGGCTAATTATCAGTCAGCTCAGCGCGATAATGAACGTATCACCAAACTTTTCAAAGGTGGGTCTGTCCATGAAGGTGAATATGACTCCAAAAGATTTAGAGCGATGGCAATGGAAAGTGAAATGGCCTCTTCCATGGCCCAATTGCGCATGCTCCAAATTCAGCATTCCAAAAAGACGATCCGCGCTCCATTTGACGGAGTGGTTATTAAAAGAACCGTATATCTTGGAGAATGGATTTCACGCGGTGAAGAAGTTGCCAAAATAGGCATGAATACCAGCTATGACGTTGTCGTAAATGTTCCTCAGGATGTTTCACAGGTTGTTAAGCCGGGTCTTGAAGTTGGCATAAGTGTCGGTGGTAAAGAACTTACAGGGCAGGTCTTTGCTGTTATTCCACGCGGCGATGTTGCCAGCCGTACTTTTCCTGTAAAGATTCGGGTTCATGGTGATAACAGCCTTGCACAAGGGATGGAGGCTAGAGTTTCTCTGCCGTCCGGTCTTGCCAGCGAAACAGTTGTAGTTCCACGTGATGCAGTGATCTCTATGCGCGGCGCAACAATGGTGATTATCATTGTCGACGGCAAAGCAACTCCTGTTCCTGTTCAGGTTATTGGGTACAAAGGCATGAATGCCGGAGTGCGCGGTAAGGGTTTAGCTGCTGATATGGACGTTGTTGTTAAGGGAAATGAAAGACTAAGGCCCGGACAGGCTGTAGTCATTGATAATAAGTAGTTACCATCTGTCTGGAGTTTAAACGTTATGGATTTTGTAAAATTTTCAATTGAGAAGCCCGTATCAATAATGGTGGGAGTTATCCTGCTGGTGCTTTTCGGTACCCTTGCTCTTACGGGGCTTCCTTACCAGCTTTCACCGACAGTTACTGAACCTGAAATTACGGTTGAAACTGTTTGGAATGGAGCGACTCCATATGAGATCGAGCGCGATATCATTGAGGAACAGGAAAATGTTCTGAAAGGTGTTACGGGCTTGCTGGAAATGGAGTCTGAGTGCTTCAACAATTTGGGGCGCATCTCACTGAGATTTAAAATTGGTACCAATGTTGATGATGCTTTGCTCAGGGTTTCCAATAAACTGAATGAAGTTAAGAAATATCCTGCTGATTCTGACAGGCCAGTTATTACCGCCACAGGCGCGGCAACTTCCCCCGTCATTTGGATGATTTTCAAGGTGAAGGACGGTAGCACCGCTCGCATCGATGAATTTGCCACGTATTTTGAAAACGATGTGCGGCAATATCTTGAGCGTGTTGATGGTGTCGCGGACCTGTTTATTGGTGGTGGTACCAAAAAAGAGATGCATGTCATAATTGCTCCTGAAAAGCTGGCTGCATATAATCTTACAATCGCGAAAGTTACGGAAGTTCTTAAAAGCGAAAATACGAATGTTTCAGCCGGTAACATGGGGGTAGGTAGAAGGGATTACCGTATCCGCACCACATCTGAATTTCGTTCACCCGCAGAAATTGAGGCTGTCGTAATTACTTCTTCTGGCCAGCAGAGAGTAACCATTGGCGATGTCGGCAAGGTCTTGCCCGGCTTCAAAAAAGCCGATGTAGCTATGTACAATAATGGAGTTCCCGGGATTGCTATCGGCGTAAAGCCTGAGCCTGGGGCAAACGTTCTTGATGTTACCCGCGATGTACGTGCTGTTGTTGATTCCCTAAACGAAGGAATGTTAGCTAAAGAAGGCGTGTATTTGGACTGGGTTTACGATCAGGCTCCGTACATTATGGGAGCTATTGATCTGGTAAAACAGAACATCATAATCGGTGGTATTCTAGCCATTATTGTTTTGCTCATCTTTTTGCAGTCATTATCGTCTACAATCATCGTTGCCATCGCTATACCTATTTCGGTGGTAGGTTCCTTCATTGTTTTTGGAGGGTTAGGAAGATCTTTAAATATTGTAAGTATGTCCGGCATTTCCTTTGCGGTGGGGATGTTAGTAGATAACGCCATCGTAGTTTTGGAAAATATTGATCGACATCGAAGTATGGGCAAGCCTCCGTACAAAGCGGCCTATGACGGAGCAAGTGAAGTTTGGGGCGCGGTTTTGGCCTCTACACTTACCACCGTTGCCGTATTCCTTCCTGTTGTATTTATTGAGGAAGAAGCAGGGCAGCTATTCAAAGATATCGCCATTGCGGTAACATGTGCTATTTCTTTGTCTTTGTTTGTATCTGTTTCCGTAATTCCCATGCTTGCAAAGCAGTTCTATTCACTTTCCGGTAAAGAGAAAAAAGTCAGAAACAATGTCCTTACCAGACTTGGTGCAAAATGTTCCAACTGGATCATGGCAGTGCTTGAGCTTTCCATTCGAAACTGGATGACAAGGATTTCAACCGTCGTGATTCTGGTGGTAGCATCGGCTTTGCTAGTGATTTCCTTCTTCCCGAAAATGGAATATCTGCCGCAGGGAAATAGAAACTTGGTTTTGTCAATCTTGATTCCACCACCGGGCCTTTCGTATGAAGAACGTGATTCCATCGGAGAATTTATTTCTTCGCAGGTTGAACCACATATGCATAAGGAGAAAGATGGCTTTCCCGCAATTGATCAGCTATTTTATGTATCAGCACCCACCATTAATCTTTTCGGAGCAATTTCCGAGGATGAGGAACGCCCTGCTGAATTAATACCGCTTTTTGGTAAGATTATGAATTCAATCCCCGGTATGTTCGGGGTTAGTATTCAGGCCTCAATCTTTGAGTCCGGTCTCGGTAAAGGGCGTATGGTTGCGGTAGACTTTAGTGGATCTGATATGAATCGTCTTATTGCTGCTGCCGGAACGATGTTTGGTATGGCAAGAGGCGCTGTGCCGGGTGCGCAGGTCAGGCCTATTCCTTCGCTCGAAATGCTTTACCCTGAGGTAAGAATTGTACCTGATCGTGATAGAGTCCGCGCGGCAGGAATGACTAGCCGTGAGATGGGTGATGCAATTGATGTTTTGATGGATGGTCGCAAGATTGGTGATTATAAAGAAGAAGGCAAAAAGAAAATAGATTTGAAATTAAAAGCATCAGAAGCAGGAGTCAGCACACCGGAAGAACTTTTCAGTTCACTGATTGCTACTCCACAAGGTTGGGCTGTACCGATTTCATCGCTATCCAATATAGAAAGGACTTACGGGATTACTCAGATTCGCCACTTAGAAAGGCAGAGGACCGTGACTTTGCAGATTACGCCTCCTAAATCTATGCCGCTTGAAGAAGCTATGGACATCATTCAGAATAACCTCATCCCGAAAGTAAGGGAGATGGGACTTCTTGAAGATGTAAACGTAAGAATGAGTGGGGCGGCAGACAAGCTGACCCAGACTCGTGAGGCGATGCAGTGGAACTTCTTGCTGGCAATTATCATCACATACCTACTTATGGCGGCTCTGTTCGGGAACTTCATTTACCCGTTTATTATCCTGCTGACTGTACCTCTAGCGGGCGCAGGTGGATTCTTAGGATTACAACTCGAAAACATATTCATAGCACCGCAGCCGCTTGACGTGCTGACGATGCTAGGTTTCGTTATCCTAATCGGGGTAGTGGTAAATAACGCTATTCTCATTGTGCATCAGTCGCTGAACAATGTGCGACAAGGCGGAATGGATCACAAAGAGGCAGTACTTGACGCGACGAGGTCGAGGCTAAGGCCAATTTACATGTCAGCGACAACATCGATTTTCGGAATGTTGCCACTGGCTATTGCACCCGGCCCAGGTTCGGAACTCTACCGAGGGTTAGGAGCCGTTGTACTAGGCGGACTCGCGCTATCTACTGTATTCACAGTGTTCATGATTCCCGCGCTACTGATGTTCTTTATTAAGATGGAGAAGATTGGTGGGGAGAAATTCGAGGGGTAAGGGGGTTAAAAAATAATAATCTAGCACCTTGAGTAACAGGGCTTGATATTGTACTTATATTCCCATCGGCAAGATTTCTTGGCGGTGGGAATTTTTTTATAATCTGCTTGGAGAATCCTATTATGTACGTTGAAAAACTATCTCTTAAGAATTTTCGCGGTATCCGCGATTTAGATATTGAATTTGATAAACGATTGAATGTGCTTGTTGGGGATAATGGTTGCGGTAAATCGACTATTCTTGTTGCTATTGTCCGAGGACTTATAGGGTCTCGTTTAAATCATGTTGCAGGCGACGAGCGTACGTCTCTTGAGAATATGCTGCAAATACAGCCATTTGATATTTTCAATTCGACTGATCACGCTCTTCGTACTCTTTGTTTTAACCGAGAAGGTAAGTCTATATCTGTAACTGGTAGCAGCTCTCCAGATGACTTTAAAAGTACTTTAAAAGACGAATTTTCTCGTGTAGATTTTATTGAACGTGCTTATTTTCCCGCAGAAAGAGGAGTTGGCTTTTCAGATTCTCCACCAGATAGTCACATAAGAGAGGTTGTCAGAAAAGACTCTAGACTTAATTTGATGCTAGTAAATAATGCTTCCTACTCTTATGCATTTGATTGGATTAAGACTCAGGAAGATTTTGAAAATGCAGCCTTTCGTTCTTATGTTGATGACGGAAATCAGCCTAAGACCTTTAATTTGAACCCTAAATTGCAGGCTGTAAAGCAGGTTGTTGAAAATATTACCGGACTATCAAGGATTACTTATAGTAATACAAAGAATTCTGTAGAAGTAGTTAAGGGCATTGGAGATAAACGTATTTCCCTCACGTTGGATCAGCTGTCATTAGGAGAACATGTTTTTGTTGGATTGATTGCCGCTATTGCAGTGAGTGTTGTTATTGATGTGGTTGATGGAACTAATCCATTGGAAGCTGAACATATACTAATTATCGATGAAATAGATCTCCACTTGCATCCTAAATGGCAACGTAAAGTTATTCCGGCCTTGCTTGAAAATTTTCCTAAATGTCAGTTTATAGTTACAACTCATTCTCCGCAAATTCTTAGTGAAGTTTCGGCTGATAATATTATTTCTTTATATCGAGATGCGAATGGTGATATTCAATATGAAAAGCCTGTTAGAAGTAAAGGGTTGAGCGTCTCAGATGTGTTGACTGAAGTTATGGGGCAGGATGAATTTACGGAGAGCTTGGAAACTGATCTTGAAGCAATATATGAATATATTGAAGATGAAAAATTTGACGATGCCAGAGATCTAATTAAAAAGAATGAGATTGAATTTGGTGAAATTCCGGCATTGATTGAGGCTCGTACTATGCTGGAACTATCAGAGTAATTCGCATGCTGAATATTCATAAAAACTCTGAGCCTCAGGAAGTTCTTGATTGGAAACGAGATAATAGCGAATTAATAGATTTTGATAACTACACTGGTGATTTTAACGACGATATTACTCCGCAAGCAAAACAAGCTCTTCAAGAAGAATTATGTAAAGAGCAGGGCTATCTTTGTTGCTACTGTATGAACAGGATTTATCCTAACTCAATGCGGCTTGAGCATTGGCAATGCCAACATAATTATCCAGAAAAAAAGTTTACCTATTCGAATATGCTTGGAGCTTGTTGTGGTAATGAAGGCAGCGGATCGGCTGTTGAACATTGTGATGTAAAAAAAGGAGATGGGGCACTTCGGTGTCATCCCGCACGGGATAGAGTTGAGGATTCAATTAAGTATAGCCCTGATGGAACTATTTCTTCAGATGACACCCAGTTTAATACTGAGCTAAGTGGTGTGTTAAATCTAAATGTTCCTTTTTTAAAATCAAATAGGAGTTCTATCGTCAAGCGCCTTCTAAAGGAACTGCCTAAACGTGGAACTTGGACTGAGCAGAAGTTGCGAAGAAAAATCGAAGAATACCAATCTCACAATGCTGAAGGTCAGCTACGCCCGTATTGCGGAGTAGTTCTTTATTTTTTGAAGAAACGTCTTCGAAATGTAAGATAGTATACCAGACTTTTTACATTATTAAGTTAGATGTTTTTACGCTTATAATAATATTTAAATAGCCCTGTGAACCAAAGTTCGCAGGGCTATTTAAATTTCAAATCTATTTAAATTCTTTCACATACTTCTCAAATCTATTCATGCCTTCTTCCAAATTCTCAATAGAGTTGGCGTATGAAAATCTGATGAACCCTTCTGCACCTTCGCCGAAATCGATACCGGGCGTTACGCCTATTTCTGCTTTTTCGAGAATATCGAAGGCTAGCTTGTAGGAGCTTCCTTCGAATTTTTCCGCATAGGATTTCATGTTAACCAATATGTAGAATGCTCCGGTGGGTTCGACTTTGATATCGAATCCTATTTCGCGTAGTCGTTTGACTAGAAACTTGCGGCGTTCGTTGTAAATGTCTTTGATGCGGTTAACGTCATCCCATGATTCAGTTAGGGCGGCTACTCCGGCCCATTGAGCCATTGTGTTGGCTGATATGAAAAAGTTCTGACAAAGTTTCTGTAATGGCCGTACGTACTTTTTGGGCGCGATTAAATAACCGAGTCTCCAGCCTGTCATTGCGAATAGCTTTGAGAAGCCGTTTAAGACGAATGCATGGTCTGTGTACTCGAGGATGGAATGCTCCTGCTCGCCGTAAACTAAGCCGTGGTAAATTTCATCTGATATAATCCAAGGTCCTAATTCTGCTATCTTTTTCATGTTCTCTGGAGAAAGAAGCGTGCCTGTAGGGTTGGATGGAGAGTTGATTAGAATAGCTTTAGTTTTGTCTGTGATGACTTTCTTTATTTCTTCAGGACGGAACTGAAATCCATCGTCTTCACTTGTAAGTACTTTTACTGGATTGGCTCCAGCAAAATTTATGAAATTGTCGTAGCAAGCATAGCAAGGGTCAGATGTGATGACATTGTCGCCCTGATCGAGGATGAATGTGAACAGTAGGAGCATGGCAGGGGATGTGCCTTGAGTCACAATTATTTGGCCCGGATCAACATCTACATTGTATCTTTCTTTATGGTATTTGCTGATGGCGTCGCGCAGTTCTGGAATGCCGAGGCTGTGCGTGTAATGTGTCTCACCTTTATCTAGGGCTTCGCAGCACGCCTTTTTGATGCATTCGGGGGTGTCGAAATCAGGCTCCCCTATTTCCATGTGAATTATATTTTTGCCTTCGCGTTCCATTTTCTGTGCCGCTTCAAGGACATCCATGACCAGAAAAGGCGTGATCTCGCAGGCGCGCTTAGAAATACATTCCATGATAAACTCCTTATTAAACTGCGATCAGTCCGCATATATGTGACTAATTGATAATGAATACTTTGTTGTGTGCCGTTTCGAAACGGATGTATACAGTCTCAGAACGGTAAGTGCAATAAGCTTGCTCATGTTCGCCTGCTGGAGTAACTACTCACGCCATATGTTGACTGGAAAATATTTTAATGACGCGGTTTGCCGATGAAAATCCTTCTGATCGATAACAACGACAGTTTTACAAATAACCTCGAGCACCTGCTGGTCAGAGAAATTGTAGGGGCGAGGGTTCTTGTTGTTTCGCACTTAGATGTTTTGCCGTGTGCGGATAATCTTGTTGACGAGCATACTCAGTTATCCTTTGATGTCGATAAATTCGATCTACTTGTTCTGTCACCCGGTCCTGGTACGCCGCAGGATTACCGTGGCTATGGCGCTTTGCTCAACTCTGGTAAACCTGTGCTGGGTATATGTCTCGGTATGCAGATTCTTAATGAGCATTTCGGCGGAAAAACTTCGCGCTTAGAAGGTTGTTTTCATGGTCGCACTGAGAAGATAGACTTCGCTGGTCACCATTTAGCCGTGGCCAGATATCATTCCCTTTATTGCGAAATAGTAGGGCAGGGGCTTGAAGTTATTGCCGCAAATAATCAGTATGTACCAATGGCAATAGCCCACAATGAGCGCCCTTTGCTTGGATATCAATTTCATCCAGAATCCTTTTTAACAGAAGATGCCGGAGTTTTTATTGACTACGCCCTCGATTTTTTCGGAATCAGTCAGCTTTGACAGATTCCGCGAAATTGCGTCTCATTTTGTAAAATTACATAATGCTGACGTCCTTTTGACCTCTCCGGGATTCGGTGAATGCGGACGAAGTTTTATCGCACTGTTTCCTGATGGAGAGTTAGTTGTTAGCGCTGAGTCGCTGGATGGCTCTTCAGTTGATTCTTTCGCTGACTCAATTGTGCAGGGCGTTAAATCTTTCGCCTTTTCAGATGACAGGCCGACCATCGGATATGTCAGCTATGAATGCGGACAGGCTGTGCGCTCCGTAGCGACTGCGAAGTCTACACAGTATCCGTTTGTTCATCTCAAAAAGTATAAGGCCGTATTGGTATATGATGAAGCTCAGTCCCGTATAAAATGTTTGTGTGCTGATGACGCACTTTCATTATCTCTCGTTCAAGAATCACATAAGGCTGGCAGTATTATTGATACTGACTTGCCGAGTATTGCCATTCAAGATGTGAGTATGTCGCTTAATCAGAGCGAGTATGAAGGTGGTGTGCGAGACACTTTAGAGTATATTAAAGACGGTCTTACTTATCAGCTTAATCTTTCTACAATGTTTAGTATTAGAATCGATGGACTTGACCCCGCTGTATGGTTTTTCGAGCTAAATAAGAATTTTCCTGCACCATATTATGCAATGTTTCAAAGCGGTGATAAGCAGATTATTTCAACCTCTCCCGAATTGTTTCTGCGCGTTGATAATGGCAAGGTCACATCTGAACCCATCAAAGGTACGCTGCACTTCGATGAGTATTCTACAGAGCTTGAAGATAAATTAAAGTCATCTCCGAAAGAAGACGCAGAGCTTTCTATGATTGTGGATCTCGTGCGAAATGATATTTCAGCTGATTGTAAGTACGGATCAGTGGTCGTAGATAATCATAAGTCCGTGTTTGCCGTGGATAAACTGCTCCAGATGTACAGCCGAGTGCGCGGAGAACTTACGGAAGGGCGTGATTGTATAGATCTATTTTTCAACGCTTTTCCCGGTGGGTCAATCACAGGATGTCCGAAGAAAAGTTCAATGGAGCTAATTGAGAAACTTGAGCCGCATGGTCGCGGGCCGTACTGCGGAAGTGTCGTTGTTATCAACGGGCCACAGGATATGGTCTCATCAATTTCGATCAGGACGGCGGTGTATGATCTGGCGACAAAGGATCTTACATACTGGGCTGGAAGCGGAATTGTTATCGATTCAGATCCCGAAGCAGAGTATCTGGAGACCATTGCCAAGGCTGGAAAAATTTTAAATCCATCGCAGAGTTAAGTTGGAGGATTCATGATTTATTATAAAAATGGTAAACTGGCCGAAGATTCAGTTCAAATGGATTTATCGCAGCCGGGGTTCAGAACGGGATATGGTTTTTTCGAAACGCTTGCGTGGAACGGAAGCAAGGTTTGCCATTTGGATTTGCACCTAGAGCGTGCTCGTGCAAGTCTCAAAAAATTTAAGATAATCGAAGAAGCAATTGATTACGGGCAGATCATCGCAGAAGTTGTTGGAGTTAACGGGCTTCTAAAAAGTTTCGCGCGCGTAAATATATTTTTCCCTTCAGAGGGTGGCAGGACTGTTCCCGTGGTTACCGCTGTTCCGCATCAGTACAAGCCGGATCTAGTCTGGTCGCTTATGCCCGCTAAAGAAGTCTTCCTGACACCGCTTATGCGTCATAAAAGTATGAACCGGATGGATTACCTTAACGCGTGGCAGTCCGCTCATGGTGAAGGGTTTAATGACGGGCTGCTACATGATTTCGAAGGTCGAGTGCTTGAGTCTTCGTTTGCCTCCCTACTCTTTCAAAAGGGCGATCGCTACATAGAGCCTCAGACAGAATACAAATTGCCGGGTACTTCGCAAATTGTGGCTTCTAAGTGTATTCATATTGAAGCTGAGTCAGTGTATTTAAAATCCGTAAATAAATTTGATCATGTGTTTGCGCTGAATTCACTAGGTGGAATGATCCCTATTTCAGCAATCGGGGATGTTCAGTTTGATGTCAAACATGATGTTGCTGATAAAATTACAAATCATATACTTGAGCTTACTTAATTTACATTGAAGTCTCATTGCTAATTTACAAGGAACAAAAAAACGCCCTTTACGTATTGTAAAGGGCGTTTTCATTTTACTACTTTCAGCGAAACAGTTTCAACCTAAGGTTTAATTCAACTTGAAGTTAGGATTTTTTCTACGTTGGCTATATTAGAAGCCCGAATCCGCCCTCAGCTAAACTAAATTAGTTAAACTTGATTAGAAGTTGAATCCGATTTTTTCGCGAATTTCTTCCATGTTCTGCTGTGCTCTAGCGCGAGCTTTTGCTGTTCCGTCAGCAAGAATCTGCCAGACTAAGTCTGGGTTCTCGTCGAGATGAGCGCGTCTTTCGTGCATAGGAGCAAGGAAGCTAGCCATGTTCTCTGCGAGAAGTTTCTTACAGTCAACACAACCCCATGATGCGTTACGACAACCTTCTTCGATTTCAGCACACTTTTCACTGTCAGTGAGAAGCTTGTGATACGGGTACAGGTTACAAACTTCAGGATCTCCAACATCAGTTTTACGCATTCTGTTGGAGTCTGTGAGCATGCTCATAACTTTAGGGCGCATTTCTTCAGCTGATTCGCCGAGGAAAATGCCGTTGTTGTAGCTCTTGCTCATTTTGCGACCATCAAGGCCTGGAAGTTTTGCGTCTTCTGTGAGCATTGCTTCCGGTTCAGGGAAATGTTCGCCGTTGAGATGGTTAAATCTGCGAGCAATTTCTCTTGCAAGCTCAAGGTGAGGAAGTTGATCCTGACCTACTGGTACGCGCGATGGCTTGTACATAAGAATGTCGGAAGCCATAAGTACCGGATATCCGAGGAAACCGTATGTGGCCAAATCTTTCTGGCTGAGTTCCTGACGAATTTCTTTATATGTAGGATTGCGTTCAAGCCAGCCAACTGGTGTCAGCATGGAAAGAATCAGGTGCAATTCAGCGTGTTCTTTGACTTCGGACTGATGGAAAATTGTGCATTTTTCAGGATCAAGTCCCGCTGCAACCCAGTCTTTTACGAGTTCTGGAACAAATCCTTTGATACGTCTGGGATCTGTGTATTCGCTGGTCAGTGCATGCCAGTCAGCAACGAAGAAAAAACATTCGTTGTCTTCCTGAATTTTTAACCAGTTAACTAGGACTCCGAAATAATGTCCTAAATGAAGGCGACCCGTAGGTCTCATACCTGAAACGATGCGATTGTTTATTTTGCTCATGGTCCGACAGTAAGTTTAGTGTTTTAGTAGAGTAGCAGTTTGTAGAAAAAGAATATTGCAGGGCTGATAATTTTTCCGAGAAGCCCGAGAACTGCTAGCAAGATTACAATGATAAAGCCGTACTTAAACGACATGTATTTATAAGCTAATTCGGGTGGTAGGAATCCGGCAAGGATTTTACTACCGTCTAATGGTGGAAGAGGAATTAGATTAAAAAAGCATAGGGCTAAATTTATGATTACGCCTGATTTTGATATTAACGCTACTGGCTCAACTACTTTCAGCATAGTTGGAGAAAGTCCGTTCAGGTCGAGGCCAATCAACCCTTTAAGTATCATGGCAAATAAAATAGCAAGAATCATGTTGGCACCGGGGCCAGCAAGGGAGACAAGCATCATGTCCCGCTGAGGATTCTTGAAATAGGAAGGGTTGACGGGTACAGGCTTTGCCCAGCCTATCATGCGGGTCATAACCAGTGCCAATGTACCCAAGGGGTCTAGGTGCTTTAAGGGATTTAAAGTCAACCGTCCCGCATTCTTAGCTGTAGGATCACCAAGCAGGTACGCGACATAGCCATGCGCAGCCTCATGGCAAGTGATTGCCAGAAGGAAGGGGAGAGCTAGTATGCTTATTTCTTTGATTGTATTTGCGATGTCGAACATTGGTATCCGTTTGTTCGCTTATTTGAAGGGAGAAAATAAATGGCAGGCCAGGAGGGATTCGAACCCGCAACATCCGGTTTTGGAGACCGGCGTTCTAGCCGTTAGAACTACTGGCCTGCATTTATGAAGCTCTTCTTACGAAGAAGTCATGTGGGTGCTATCACGAACTTTCAGCATGGGCAAGAAAAAAAGGAACCTATTTTTCATAGGCTCCTTATATTTTGCAATAAAAAGGTTGATTATATTAATCCAAATTCAGTTCGTTACCCTTGGTAAGGGCTTGAACTACCTTTTCCTTAAGCTCACTTAAGTCGACAGATTTAACAACATAATGATCAGCAGCAATGGATTTTAAATCATGCTTGAAACTGTCATAGGCTGTACTTAGGATTACAGGAAGATTCTGATCTTGCTGCCGTATCTCTTGAAGTAAGTCTAGCCCAGACCTGTTAACACCTAGCTTAATGTCAAGTATTACAAGGTTTGGAGACTCTCTTTCAATGACTGCAAGGATGTCTTCTGCACCGTCGGATGTTGCAACAGCGTATCCTTCGGCCTTCAGTTCTTCCTTGTAAAGCATCCGTATATGTTTCTCATCATCAACGACTAAAATTGTAGGCTGAGTCATATTCAACTCCTTTAAAGTCTTAATTCACTTTCCTACTTTAGTTTAACATTTAACTTTTGGTCAACAGGAATTAATTGTTTTTGTGTACTGACTGCTGAAATTTTGTACAAAAAATATGAAGTGATTATAAAGTTTAATAAAACTAAGGCATTGTTAAATTCCATTTTATGTACTCCTCTAAAGGCTATTTGAATAAATTATTTTTATTCACCTTATGAATTAGGCAATGTTTTTTACATTACTATCTTACATATAGCACAAAAAGAGCGATTCTGCCTGTTTCTTGGTAACCAAAAGTCATTTTTTTTAAGACCTGAATTTTATTTCACAAAATATTGTCTTTTTATATGATGGAAAAGCTTGATGAAAGCTGGCTTAAGATATAAATCCCATTGCTCTGGTATGAAGATTTTTTTAACTAAATAATTAGAAAGAAACTTAAGGAGTCTGCTGATGATTATAGTCAGACTTGAGCCTGAAGATAAGATTGATACCTATCCAAAACTAAATACTGTGCAGCAATTGCTTAATAAGTATGACCTTTTTTATACTGATGCTTTAGTCATTAGAGATGGTGAGCTTTTGACTCAGGATCGTAAACTTAATGATGGCGATGAAATTACTTTGAGAAAAGTCATTTCTGTCGGGTAAAGAATATGAAATGTAAAGTATGTAAAGCTGAGGCTGTGGTCGGGCTTCCAAGTCACAATACGGCGTTTTGTGCTGTCTGTTATGATAAGTTTTTTATGAAGCAGGTTTCGGAAGGAATCCGCAAAAAGAAACTTCTGGAAGCTGACGATAAAGTTCTGGTTGCTCTTTCCGGTGGCAAGGATTCTTTAGGGCTGATGTATGCTCTATCTGAACTTGGCTACAATGTAACAGGTCTTCACATTGATTTGGGTATTTCCGATTCTTCGCGAAAGGCTCGCTCTGTTGTTGAGGATTTTTGTAAAGAGAAGGGGTACGGGCTTAGGGTTGTTGAGCTTGAGAAAGAGGGCGTTCCTATGCCTTTGATTAAGAAGCATATCAATCGGCCCATTTGCTCTGTTTGTGGGAAGTTTAAAAGACATTATTTCAATAAAGTTGCGTTTGAAGAAGGATATACTGCACTAGCTACAGGGCATAATCTTGACGATGAAGTTGCAAGGCTTTTCGCAAATACATTGCGCTGGGATCAGGCTTACTTGTCAGATCAGGGGCCGGTGCTTCCAGCCGAAAACGGGTTCGCTAAAAAAGTCAAACCTTTGTACAGAGTTTCAGAGTTTGAGTCCGCTAACTTTTCATTCTTGAAAGGTATTCCTTACCATCATTTGCCATGTCCTTATAGTAAAGGCGCAAGTTTTACCGGTCACAAGATGATCTGGAGAAATCAGGAAATTCGCAGCCCCGGCTCTAAGCGCGCGTTTTATGGTGGTTTCCTAGAGCGTGGGCAGCCTGCTTTTGCCGCGATACATGAAGGCAAAAAGGATTACGAGGTTAAGCCGTGTACTAAGTGTAACTGCCCCACATCTGTAGGTGTTTGTGGTGTGTGTAGAGTGCGTGAGCAGCTAGATGATGCTCTTATGGCTAGCAACGAATGATGATTCCTAAGGTCTCAGTAACAATGCCCTGCTACAATTGTGAAGCTACTGTTGGGCAGGCTCTTGAGTCCATTTTGAGCCAGACTTTAGAAAATTTGGAATTGGTGGCGGTTGATGACGGTTCCAGTGATCAAACCGCTGCCATTCTTAAAGAATATGCAAGCAAAGATTCGCGGGTGAAACCGCTGTTTCTTGAACACCAAGGGGTGGTTGGGGCGGCAAATGCTGCCATTGAAGGTTCGCAAGGGCAATATCTAGCACGTATGGACGCTGATGATATAGCTATGCCCCGCCGCATGGAACTGCAGGCAGGTCTATTAGATTCTGATCCCGAATTGGGGCTTGTGGCTAGCCGGGTCGCTTTTGGTGGAGACCGCGAAAAGTGTGCAGGGTATGCCCATTATGTAGACTGGATTAATACCGTGATTACGCCTGAAGCGATTTCTCATAATCGCTTTGTAGAATTTCCTTTCGCCAATCCTTCCATTATGATGCGCCGCGAGTTTCTCGCTAAGCTTGGCGCGTTCCGTGACGGGGATTTTCCGGAAGATTATGAATTGGCACTCCGCTGGCTCGAGGCTGGCGTAAAGATGCAGAAAGTCGATGAAGAGCTTTTGGTCTGGAATGATCCGCCAGAACGATTATCGAGAAATCACTCCAAATATACCGTGGATGCGTTTTATCGCATCAAAAGTGAATATCTTTATCGCTGGCTGGTTAAACACAACTCGCATCATCCAAAGGTAGCTGTGATTGGCTCTGCACGGACTTCTCGTAAGCGTTATCGTTTACTTGAGGACTTCGGGGTGGAGACTGCTTTTTATGTGGATGTAGATCCGCGCAAAATTGGCAAAGATATTCACGGATGTAAGGTTATACATCGTGATGATGTGCCTCCTCCGGGCGAGGTCTTTTTGTTATCCTACGTTGCAAGTCGCGGGGCTCGTGAGGAAGTTGCAGAGTTCCTTGAAGCACGCGGTTACGTGGTAGGCAGGGATTACCTTTTGGTCTCCTGATCTGAAATACTATTCAGTGCGTTTAAAATTTGCTTTTAATAAAGTCCGTGATTGATTTGATCGCGGATTTTTTTTGTGGGTGATTATTAGCTTCATCGTCATCCCACCAGTCGAGATCTCTGAATTCGATTGGTAGACGCAAAGTTAAAAATGGGATGAAAAAGCCTACGACATTCTTTTTTGATGCGGCGCTGGCTGAATCGAAATGGAAAAAAACTTCACCGATGAACCATGCTTTATCTTTTTGATAAGCAGGTTCTGACGGGCGTATATACATGAAGTTAGGGTCCATTTCTGAGTCTATACCAGTGTCTTGAAAGCTAGCAAAAATGGCTAGGACCTGCTCGCGTATATCTTTATCACCATAGACATCTACGATGAAGGTGAACTTCAAAAAACCAGTATCTGGTGTGTGGTTATGGCGTGATATTTTGAGAACACCAACTTTTTTACGGCTTTCATCATCATCAAGGAAGAGGTCGAAGGCACTGAATCCGATAAAATTTTCTGATCCACGGAGTTCTTCCAATTGTTTTTCTATTTCTGCGGTGCTGTCGTCCATTTGTATTCCTGAAATGTTGAAAGTTTAGATAAAAACAGCCCGACTGCTAAAAACAGAAGGGCTGTTTCATGCCTATTAGCTCAAAGAGTTATTCTTTACTTTTCACTTTGTCACTATCTACATCTGCGGATTCCTGCACATTTGCAGTATCTTCCTCAGGCAAGGTTGTAGCGTCAAAAACATTGCGTGAACTTTTTCGAACCATGTGGAATATCGCAAAAACGATGACCAGCATGATTATTAAGGCTTCTACTCCTTCTCCTGTCATAGCTATCTCCTTTGGTAAATCACTGTATCGTATTTAAATACCCATATATCTAATGCGAGTGTCCGTGGCCGCTTTCGCCCTTTAGCATTGAAGATATTTTGGGAATAGCGATTAATGCGAGAAGCACTATAGCGCAAAGTGTGTACAATATCCCGTGCGTGTCTTCCGCTCCGCTTTGTACCCAGTTTGTTATACTGAGTCCGAGGGAATAGTACAGCCAGTTGGTCAACATGCCAAGGGCAAGTGAGCAAACAATAATGGTGCCTAAGTAAATAAATGCAGAACGCTTACCAAGAAGCTTGGCAACGACTGTGAACGAGGCTGCATTGGTTGCGGGGCCTGCGAGTAAGAATACCAGCGCCGCGCCGGGAGAAAGCCCCTTAAGAGCAAGTGCCGCGGCAATCGGCGTTGAGGCTGTTGCACATACGTAGAGCGGGATGGCCGCAGCCAGCATTATAAGTAGCGGCAGAAATCCATCACCGAGGTTCTTTTCGATAAACCCATCAGGAATGAGTGCTCCGAACATACCTGCCAAAATAACGCCTACTATAAACCATGATCCGATGTCTTGAAGCAGGTTGCCGAAAGAGTACTGCATTCCACTGGTGAGCTTAGCTTTGAAAGTTAAAGGCTTCGCGCTATCACCGCAACCGCAGCCCTCGCAACTGCTTGGGTCAGAACAACTTTGTTCGCTTTCATGGCTATGGTTGTGTTCCTCACCGTGAGTGTGATCATGATCGTGTGCGTGACCATGTTTGTGATCGTGCTCAAAAAGAACCGCGTCAGGAATTAATTGTGGTGTTGTTCCATTCTTTTTCTCATTTCTATCGACCATAATTCCGGCAATGACGGCGGTCATAAATGCCGAAACAGGACGCAGAATAGTCATTATTGGGTCGAGTAGGGCGTATGTAACAGCAATTGAGTCTACACCTGTTTCCGGTGTGGATATTAGGAATGAGGTTGTTGCACCCTTGCTTGCCCCTTGTTCCCTTAGCTGAGCTGCTGCGGGAATAACACCGCAACTGCAAAGTGGAATTGGAATACCAAACAGCGATGCTTTAAATATATCTGATGTTCTGCCGGACCCTAGGTTTTTAGAAATGAATTCAGGCCCTACAAAAGCCTTAAGTAGTCCTGCCACGAAGAATCCGAAAAGCATAAACGGGGCAGATTGAAGTAGTACCTGCCAAGACTCAAATGCAATTCTTGATAAAATATCGATCATTTATTTCTCCTGTCGGTGGCGCATCCATCTTCAGTAAGATGAGCCAGCGCAGTTTGTATGATTGTTTCAACATGGTCATCTTCAAGCCTGTAAAAAGCCTTACGTCCGTGTTTTTCACAGCGAACCATTCGCGCTGTGCGAAGGATTCTGAGTTGATGTGAAATAGCGGAATGACTCATATTCAAAAGCTCTGCGAGGTCACATACACACAGCGTACTAATAGATAATGCGTGCAATATGGATACTCTGACGGGGTCGCCGAGAATCTTAAAAGTTGCTGCGATATCTTCCATTATCTGCCGTGAGCAGGCTTTGTTTCTAACAATCTCAATAGCATCAGGATTTGGGTTGTGTCCCTCACATGTGTCTTTTTCTATATTCATTTGAGTTCCTTTAAATGTTTATATGTGAACATGTGTTCATATATTAACCACAAGGCGAGTCGCGTCAATAGGGACTCGCCTTAAAAATTATGAAAAATAGGAAACAATTAAAGATAATAATTTGCTGATCCTAGTAAAATTATATAATGTTTCATGAAATTTCTAATCGAAGCTTAGTGGATAATTAACATATTAATATTAATTTCGAGGATTGTGATGAAAAAAGTTTCTGTTTTAATTTTGTCATGCATGCTGACGCTTTTATTGGCTCCTGCTGTATTTGCCGCACCGAATAGCGGTGACGAACAAAAAGTGGATGTTGCAGATGAACTCATCACAATGGCATGGCTTGATCGTCTTAAAATTGAAAGTGAAGATAAGGCTTTTAGGTTAAAGTTGGGCGGAACTTTTTCTTTTGACTGGGGACAAATCAATGAAGATTACAGAGTCGCTTCAGTTTATGACTCTGTTCAGGATCACAAACAAGAAGTCAGGTATGCTAAACCGTTAATTGATTTAAAATTATATGATGATTACGATTTTAGAGTCCAGTACGAGTTTGTAGGTACGCGAGGACAGTTCCTCGATGTATGGGGACAGGCCAAAAATATTCCTTATGTTGGAAGCTTAAAAGTGGGGCATTTCAAAGAGCCATTTTCCATGGCAATCCTTACCGGAGATACGGGGGATACGATGATGGAATATGCGTCTTCGTCAGTATTCTCTCAGTCTCGAAATGTAGGTGTTCAACTTTCAAATACTTATTTGGATGGAAGAATTAATGCTGCTGCGGGGGTATTTAATAAAGCCGCATATATGGATGATTCCTTTACCAATGGAAACTCCGGTGTCGACTTAACTGGTCGTGTAGGCTGGCGCCCGTATCAAGAAGATGACGGACGCAAGTTAGTTCATCTTGGTTTAGGCTACTCTCACCAATTTCTTGACGGAACAGAGCAATCCTCTTCTTTTTCTCCTAAAGTTGGCTCAAATCTTTCCACAATTAAACTGACTGGTACTGGGTCAATGGTTGCTGATGGACAGGACTTATTTAACTTTGAGCTTGCAGGTGTGTGGGATCAATTCTGGATTATGAGTGAGCTAAGCACAGCTTATGTGGATAGAAAAAGTGATAAAGATGCTCTTTTTTACGGTTACCATGTTGATGTCGGGTATATAATTACAGGCGAAACCAAGCCTTTCAAATCTAGTAATGCAGTGTTCGGGGCCATAGTTCCTGATAATCCTTTTAATCCTTTGAAAGGGGGATGGGGGGCATTAGAAGTGGCTTTGCAATATGCTCATACCGATTTGAATGATTCCAGCGCTGATATTAAAGGCGGCGTTCAGGATAATATTGGTGTAGCTCTCAACTGGTTTTTGAATTCTCACACTCGTGTTGCTGCTAACTATATACATGCAGGTGTTTCAGATAGAGAAAATTCTTCTCTGACGGATGGTGAGTTGGATATTTACCAATGCAGGATTTCGTTTTACTTCTAGTATGAAGTTTTTTCTTGTAAAAGGGAGAGGCTAATGGATTTCTCTGAGAAGAAAATAAATATAGTTTTTATAGAATCAGCATTAATTGATTTAGTGCCGATTCTAATTGAAACACTCTCTAAAGAGTTGGCCGACATGGAAATTTTGTTACGAAGTGGAAAGCTTGCTGATTTGCAGGATCTTAATCATTCTTCACGCGGGGCTGCGCTGACCTACGGTTTCGACGATTATGCTGAGATTTTAATTGTTGTTAAGAAGGCTGTGCAATGTGGTGATAGAGAAGGTGCGAGAAGCCTTCTCGGTCAACTGCGAAATATGTTGGGAACAGTAGAATTCAGGTCGCTCGAGTAGAGCTGCTTTTTAATTGCATCCGCTACAAAATAGTTTTTTTGCAGAGCTGGCTTTAGTGCGCCTATCAGGAGCATTTTTGTCGCGGTACTTATCCCCTTACTTCCACTTTCTCTTGGTCCAGCTATGTTTAGCACTTTTATCTGTGTTGCTTTAAGCCATGCAAGGAGAGTTGAATCCGTTGCTGGGGAGTCGATAGGAATTACAGCCAGAGGTTTATTGTGTTTTTTAGCAAGCCGTATAGTCAGGGCTGTTCCCTTTGATTTTAATTTTCCAGGAAAAACTAACGTCCCATCTGAATCAAGAACATTCTGTTCCGTTCTCTTCCAGTATTGACTAGCAGCCATTTCGCTGAGTTTATACTTAGCTGGTATTTTGCCGTCTTCAGCTTTCCTTCCTCCGGGGCACCATCCACCATGCGGAATTCCTAAGTGTATCGCCGCATCTAAGGCTCCACGGTCAACGCCTGTTTGCCCTCCAGATATTATGGTGAATCCTTTAGGCAGGATAAATGGCTCGGCTTGAAAGGACTCTGCTTCTATAAGCAGCAATTCTCCGCAATTGGGACATCTGACTCTTACAAAGCTACTAATCAGAGCTGGTATGAGATCAAAAGCATCCAGTGGGCCTGTCCATGAACATCTGTTGCACGACTTATATTCTTCAGTTTCATACGTTGCGGGTATTTCCATAGCAGTAGCTATATCAGTTGTCAGGTATTATGACAAGCTGTACATCTGGTACTCTAGATATTTTATCAAGATCCAAAGTTGTACTTATTTTAGCTGGTATAAACAAAGTCCCTTTAAAGCCTGAGGATATTTGGTTCCATAATTCAGTAGGGGCGCAGTAATTTATTTTTCCAGGACAGATAACGAGTAAGTTTTGAACTGGGTCAACAGCTTCTTTGCCCAGCACCATGCATGGATCTGTCATGATTAAGTCTTCTTGGAGCATTCCGTGGATAGTCTCAATCAATCTCTTATCATCAATCGGCTTAATGAGAGCTGCATCTCCACCTGCTTGCTGACCTTCGGCCAGTGCACTGATGACAATAACCGGAATATGGCGGGTTGAAGGGTCAAGGCGAAGTTGTCTGATGGCTTCTGCCCCGTCCATCTTTGGCATTTTAAGATCCATCGTTATAAGCTGCGGCATCCGTGTTTTAGCTTTTTGAACAGCGTCAACGCCATCAACTGCAGTTATTATTCTATAGCCTTCCTCTTCCAGTATTTGCGAAAGGAATTCATTCAGCGCGGGATCATCGTCAGCAACAAGGATCAACGGACTATCTTTTTTCCCGGGCCGTCTGCCTACAGAGTTTATTGCAACAGCAGAAGGTATCTGGTTTACGCTTACGTCCTGAAGTCCTTTAGACAAAGTAAAGTGGAAAGAACTTCCTTCGCTGAATTTGCTATCAACCCAGATTCGCCCATTATGATGCTCAACTATCTGTTTACAGATAGGCAGTCCGAGTCCAGTTCCCTTTGGCTTTCCGGTTAAAGTATCACCGACTTGTTTAAATCTTTCAAAAATTTTCTTTTGATCCTCAGGTGTTATTCCTGTTCCTGTGTCGCTTACGCTGACTAATATTTCACTGTCGTGGGAGCGAGCTGTACAGGTTATAGAACCCGCGCGAGTAAACTTGACCGCATTTGAAATGAGGTTGACCATAACCTGCATGATTCTGTCGCGATCTCCGAATATGGTAGGCAGGTCTTCCTCGACATCAATAATCAATTCCAGGTCCTTAGATTGCCAAAGTGGGGCAGTTGTTTGTCCCGAAAGTTTAATGACTTCTTCCATATCTATAGCGGTATTTTTCCAATCAATTTTTCCAGACTCCATTTTTGCAATATCAAGCACATCATTAATGAGGTCAGTTAAACGTTCACCCTCAGAGACAATGATACCTATATTATCCTGCACTTGATCCATAGCTCTCTGAGTTTTTACTTCTGTGGTCTGACACTGTGGATATACCGATTTATTAAGTTTCTTTTTAATGATTTTTGCAAAGCCTAAAATGGAAGTCATCGGAGTTCGCAGCTCATGCGAGACAGTTGAAATAAAGTCAGTTTTTAGATTATCAACTTCTTTTTCATATGTAATATCTCTTACTAATATTACAGCACCAAGGCACTGTAAGGAACCGTCTTTAGGGTTTTTTTTGTGGATAGGAGTTGCTACAGCTTTGCATGTGCGTCTTTTACTGAGGCTTATTTCAGAGGTGTAAACCTCATGCTCGCACCCTTTTACCAAATTGAAAAGTTGGTTCATTTCATCGGAGAAGAAGTGTTTTATTTCTTTACCTTTTACATCATTACCCTCTAAATCGAAGAGATCCGAAAGGGCCGGATTGGTGAGGGATATTTTCCCATACACATCAACCACGAGCAATCCGTCAGCCAGATTGTCCATGATTACTTCCATGTAGGTGAGAGTATCCTGCAACTCACTTGTCGCGTTCGTTACAGCTCTTTCAAGGCCAGCAATGATCGTCGTAAGTTCGGACGCCATATTTTGCATTGTATCGGCAAGAAGTCCTATTTCGTCTTTGGAAGTTATATCTACTGAAGCCGTAAAGTCATGATTTGCAAGTTTTTTGGCATATTCCGTCAATTTATTAAGCGGTTCAGATATTCGGTTTACGGTCATATACAGCAGAAATACACTGGCCCAGAATATAAAAAACATTACCACTTGTAATTTAGCGATAGCAATCCACACGTACTTTGTGATTAATTCTTTATCCATCCCGACGTGGACGTATCCTGCCATTCCGGCAAGAACAGGCTTGGTAATATCTATTACGGTGCCTGCTTCCGGAAGTTCTATTTCTCTTACAGATATTTCGTCGGGATGTGTGCTGCTGTGTTTAAGTTTCTCAGGAATGCAGGGAACAAAGGTATGCGATATTATTTCCCCGTTATCGTCTTGAACATATACGTAGGCCGCACCGTCGATTGTTTTAAATTGATCAATCATGGACTGGATAGTGGACGCATCTCTATTGAGCAAAATCTCTACGCTGGAGCTAGCAATACTGCTGGCGATAGCCTTCCCTTTACTGATGTATTCATCGACCATATGATTATAGAGGGTAAGCGCGGACATCAATGACATCGATATTGAGATCACTCCGAACAACGCAAAGTTCAGGAGTATAGTCTTTTGGAATATTTTTGACATTCTCGTTTTAATTGTCATTTGCTCCACCTCTTCCAGTTTATAAGCGGTACGAATTTGTCGTCTGAAACAGTGGTGTAGTATATCTTGTCAAGCCCCTGATGCTTTCCACGCCCGAAGTTTATGTCTGTACCTATTCCGATATTCAGGTTGCGTATGGATAATGTTGCCGCGTAGAGACTTCCATAGTGTTCGCGGAGCATCATACGTTCGATTACTTCGGTCATTACTTTGGCAGTTAAGTACCCTTCGAAGCTGATAAAGCTGAATTGCAGAGGCTTATACCCCTTTCCAAATCCTTCTGGTGGAGCCGGAGGAGTTTCTGTCATTACTTTTCTGTAGTCGCGGACGGCACTCAGAGAAGTGTCTTCATAACTTGGAACGGTCTGAGAGTTTATCAGGTTTTCAGTGTAATTTTTGCCGGTTTTCGTTTCATGATCCGACAGGTGCTGCAGCATGTTTTCGCTGCCGACGAAAGATAGGTTGCATATTGGAATATTTAGCCCGGCGTCTCTCGCATCTCTGATAAAAGCCGCGCTGGCTGCGTATGCTCCAACTATGATAATGGCGTCAGGCTTTGCTTCAGAAAGTATTTCAACTTGACGATTCATAGATTCTTTAAAATTAGCACCTCTTTTATAGGTGGCTTCAGCTACTATTTTCAGGTCATTTTTGTTTAGCGCTGTCCTTATTCCATCCCAACCACTGCGGCCGTAGGCATCTGCCTGATATAAAACCGCGATTCGCTTTCGTCCTATTTCTAATAAATTATGCACTAGTCCCCACGTCTCTTGTCGATAAGAGGCGCGAAGGTTGAATACATATTCTTCGTAGGGAAATTCCCTTTGAGGCTGGGCTCCGGTGAATGGAAAAAAGAGGAAGACAGGTCTATTTGCATTAAAGTGCTTAATGACAGGGAGCACTCTTGTTACTGTAGGGGTTCCTACATAGTTGAACAAACATAGAACATTATCTCTTTCAATTAATTTGATTGTATTTCTGATTGCAGGGAGAGGGTTGTAGCCATCATCGTAATACTTGATGACAACTTTGTGCCCGAGGATTCCTCCCGCCGCGTTAACTTGGTCGAAATATGCCTGCGAACCTCTGAAGACTTCAATTCCGAGGCCTCTGCTTGGTCCGGTGAAGGCTGCAGACATTCCTAGAAGAATAGGTTTCAGTGTTGCTTTTGAATCGGCAGCTCTAGCTGGAGAGCAGAGCATGACGATGGCTATCGTCATAAGGATTGTTTTGAAGTATAACTTGGTCATAACTGGGCCTTATTTAGTGTTTGTTAGATTTCTGATTCAACCCTAAAACGTAGCTTTTATATGGCTGCCAGATTAGTTTAAGTTACTTCTTGGAATTTTGCAGAATCTTGGAGATGTGGGGCGATCAAGGTTAATGGAGTCAGCTCCGCGCTCGATCTCAAGTATATTGCTGATGAAGAGGTCAACCATATTTTTGTTAAGCTTTCCTTCGCTTGCCTCTTCTGCGAGGATTTTCAAAGCACGGGCTTGCGGGGTAGCTGGTTTGTAATGCCGCTCCTGAGTGATCGCGTCATAGATGTCAGCAATAGCTATGATCTGGCTTTGAATAAGAATTTCGTCACCCTTAAGAGCCGCAGGATATCCTGATCCATCTAACCTTTCATGGTGCTGGCCAATTATCGTAAGCAGATCGGACAGGTCGTCATGGAAGGGGATATGTTCTAATATTCTCTGACTTTCAATGGGATGACGTTCTATCTCAATCCTTTCTTCCGCAGTAAGATTACCTTTGCGAACAAGCAGGCATTCCCGCTCATCTGGGTGGAGTAGGTGGATGGAAGAACCGTTAATTTTGAATTTGATATCGCTTATACTGTGAATGAAATCTAAATCTTCCTGATGTGGGCTTAAGGAAAGGTTGATCTGTTTTAACCTTTTGTAATCATGCTCCCATTCCTTTTGGTTATGAATGCCAAAAAGTTTCATACGCATTCCGATAATGTCCAGCATCGATTTCGGGAGACGTGTTTTTTTAGTGAGCACTTCTTCTTTTATGCCTATCTTCCCAATGTCATGGAGAATTCCGGCATAGAGAATTTCTCTAAGCTGTTCATCTGTGAAAGATATATCTGTGAAATGATTATCGTCTTGAGATAGTAACCGAGAAAAAGAAACGGCTAAGTAAGCAACCCTTTCAGAATGTCCTGCTGTGAATGGATCTCGCGCATCAATTGCTTCAGTAAGGGCTTTTAGAAGCGCGTCCATGAGAACTCTGATGGATTCAAAGTTATAAGCGTTACTGATGGAAATTCCAGCAACTGAGGCGAGTGTTGCAACATGTTTTAGATGCGAAGCGTTAAAAGAGTTAATGTTCTCAGATGTTAAAATCAGTACACCTTCACATATATTTGGTGACGGGATGGGCATGATTAGCAGCGATTTTATGTTGTTGCATAGTTTCGATCCGCAGCGGCAATCCAGCTTCACATCATTAAGTATCTCGCCACGCAGGCTAGCTATGATATCCTTAAAAAGAGAACATTCAACCAGATCTTCAAATGTGTCTGCGCGGACAGCGCCGAAGCTGTCAAAAATTGTAAATCCATTTTCTTCTGGCAGATACACAGCACCCATATTGGCTGGTAATGCGGAGGATCTGCACTCTTGAATAAGAGCACTGATAACATCTTTTAATCTAAGAGAATTGTTTAGCTCAACGATAGACCTGTGCAGTAGAGATAGCTCACGGTATTTGGCTAAAGTTTCCTTTCCCAGCATACGTCTGGATGATTCAGATTCTATGTGGTTGGCAATGGCGTACGCTGTGAAGTCGAGCACAGCTTTTATTTGTTCGAGCTCTTTTTCAGATATTTCATCAAAATTATTAAGTGAGAGACCAATGTGGAGATCTTCGTTGGCAGGGTTTTTTATGTAGGTTAAAATTGTTTTTTCAGAAATAGGAGGTAATTGCGACTTGCAAAAAATAGGAATGCTCCCGATGTACGCGCATAGGGTAGAACCTTGAGGCAGTAGCCGAGCAGCCTTTTCAAAAAAAGCATTCAACTTTTTAGGTTTAAGGAGTTTCTTAAGACGTGCTTCCGGCTTTAAGTAAGCATTCATAGAAGTTGTCAGCTTTTAATCTGTAAAATTGTTTTTGCAACTTCCAGAATCTCATCAGGATCAAAAGGCTTGGTCATATATCTTTCAGCTCCAAGTTCGAGTCCGTGCTTTCTGTCTACTTCCTGCCCTTTTGCTGTTAAAAGGATTATTTTAACATCTTGTAAGTTGGAATCTTCTCGAACTTCCTGACAAACTTCATAGCCGTTCATGTAAGGCATCATAATATCTAGAAATACTAGATCTGGTTTTTCCTCACGAATAACATCAAGCCCTTCTTCACCGTTTTCAGCGGTCAGAAGCTCAATGTCGTAGTCATCTTCCAGTTCTTCTAAAGTTTGTTCTAGAAGCATTCTGATGTGAACTTCATCGTCCACAACTAGAATTTTTCCGCCCATGAGTACTCCTTTGTTTTGCCAAAACAGGATTATATTTACATGTTGTTTTCGTGCTCTGCAAGGGGTAGTTTTATATAAGAGGAATTAATTGGACAATAGGGTGCCGGATGTAATAATTATATGGTGTTATCTTCGGATGTCAGGGGACTTAAGGACGTTCTTTTGTGTGGACATTGCCATTTATTTGTTTGATTTTGTAATCACTTTTGCGTGCACTGCTTAAGAGGTGGATTGAGAATATGTTATGATACAATCAAAAGTTGATTCTAGATTTTTAGGATCCGTCAAACAATCCTTTTTTGTTTTTCCTGATATTCCGAAGTCAGTGCAACATTTTTTATGGGGGCTGGCTGCTTTTATTGCGTGCTATTATGTAGTTTTGCTCTGGAATAAATTTAAAGTTTTCTCTTTTTTTAAGGGGTTGGTAAGTGGCGCGTTTTCTTCTTCCACAAGGACGACAAAAAAGACCAAAAAGGCGGAAAAAAAATCAGTCAGTAGTTCCAGTGGCAAGGAAGTAAATAACGGAGGGATGAAAGTCTCTTCCGATCAGGAAGTTTTGGACTGGTTAGTTATGACCAAAGCTTCCTTTGATGTTTCTGTTGAGCGGGCTGGGCAGCGAACACTTGCAGCTGTTGTAGAGGTTACTGGTTTAGATGGTTTGGATGTTTTTGTTGTAATAAAAGATGCGATCACGGACTCTTTAATAACACCCGGTGCGAAAGTTAAGTGCATATTTGCTGAACTCCAAAAGGGTGAGAAAAAGGTTAATGCGTTTGTAGGAACCATTAAAAGTTTGTCTGAAAACGGTGGAATGGCTATCACTCGTAAGTCTGCATTTGGATTTATTAGGCGCCGAGCATTTTCTCGGAGAAAGGTTGCTGACCAGCGGTTTATAAAAGTTAAGGTGTGGCGGCTTGACGATGATGATTTCGATGTAGATTTTATTTTGGATAATATCGAGCCTGAGATCTTTATTGACAACAAAAAGGATGTTGCCGCAAATTCTAAGTCTGAGCAAATTTTAGATATATCTAAGGGAGGGCTTGCTCTTTTGGGTACAATCAGGGACGGCGGAAGCATGATGTCCCGAAATGATAAACTTTTACTGTGCATGCTCATTTACCAACCTAAGCGGAAAACTTTTGATCCCCATCTTATTTTTTGTGAAGCTCGGGCAGCTAATTCGGCCGGAGAAGGTCTTATCCGGCTCAGCTTTCAATTCTTGAGAAGTCTTAAAATTCCACCGCGCAAACGATCCACTCTATTTAAAGGACAGGCTGTGATGGCAATGAACCTTGCTCAATCAGCTAAGGGAAAGAAATAATGAAAAGGATTTTATTACTGGTTCTTTTTTTGCTGTTTTCTTGCGACCAAGGCGTTTCTGTTGTTGTTCATGAGGACAAAAATCCAGGCGTCTTTCCTGATAAAGTTGTTTTAGGTTCTTCATTGGCTCTTGAGGGTCATGCCAGCTACCTTGGAACTCAAACCCTTCATGGCGCGTTGGCCTATATTAATAAGGTTAATGAAGATGGTGGGGTGCACGGGCGACAACTTGAACTTGTGACATATGATGATTCCTATGACCCGCCTAAGTGTCTTATAAATACTCAGCGTTTAATTATTGAGGACAAAGTTTTTGCTTTGTTCGGCTATGTGGGAACGCCCACAACTGTAAAGGTTTTACCGTTGGTCGAGGCTGCCCGCATACCTTTACTGGGAATGTTTACTGGAGCCAACGCATTGAGAAAGCCTTTTAACCGCTATGTTATCAGCGTAAGGCCATCGTATTACAAAGAGACTAAAGAAGCTGTACGCCATATGGTGCAGGATTTGGGGCTGACTAAAATTGCGGTTTTTTATCAGTATGATGCTTTTGGCTTTGACGGGCTGACCGGGACTGAGCTGGCCCTGAAAGATCTCGGTCTGGAACCTGTTGCGCGTGGTTCTTATACGAGAGGATCTCTCGACGTTGCTGAAGGCGTTGCGCGCATCAAAGATTCAGGTGCTCAGGCTGTGTTTATGATCGGAACTACTGTTCCGTGTATATTGTTTATTAAGGAGATGAATGAAGCAGGCGTTAAACCTGTTTACTATACGGTTTCTTTTATTGGCGCGCGTGAGTTTGCCAAGCATTTAGGGGATAAATCTGATGATACCGTAATTATGTCACAGGTTGTCCCTCCTTTTACTTTTTCAGGAGATGTCAAACAGTCGGAAGCTACTGAGTATATTGATATGCTTAAGAGTTCCTATCCAGACGATAATCCAAGCTTGGTCGGACTAGAAGGGTTTTTCAATGCGCGGGTCCTTGTTGAAGGTTTGCGCCGCGCCGGGCCTTATTTGACTAGAAAAAGGTTTCTTGATGCTATCGAGTCAATGGGGAATTATGATCTTGCACCGGGGGTGACTATCTCTTTTGACGGCAAGGATCATCAGGGTATGGATAAGGTTTATTTTACCCGCTTTAATGACGGTCATTTTGAAGTTCTTGATAATTGGGAACTGTTACGCCGGAGCATAGAAAAATGATACGGTTTTCCAATCTAAGCCTCAAGAATAAGATCTTTTTCTCGACTCTTGGCGTAATACTGATGATTAGCGCTGTGATTGCCCTTCTGGCGCGCGGCATTCTTGTTTCCTCCCTTACCTCGGAACTTGAACTTCGCGGAGTTGCTATTGCCCATTCTATTGCGGAGCGGGGGGGGGGGTATATTCTAGATAAAAAATATCCTGAACTGCTCAGTCTCGTTTTCGATGAAGCAACGCTTGGAGAGCGACAGCATCTCATAACGTATATCTTTGTTTTGAGTAAGGATGAGGAAGTTCTATGTCATACTTTTACAACTCCATTTCCTGAGAATCTGGACAAGGTTAATCCTGTTGCAGAGGGGGGGTATAAGTCCGTTCGTCTTATCGATTTCGGGAAAAGTTCCGCTTATGATATTGCGGTGCCTATCAAGGAGGGGCTATACCGCATCGGAACCGTTCATGTGGGGCTTAGCAAAGTTCATATTGATAAACTTGTTACAACGCTCCGCATAACTTTTCTCGGGTTTATCTCATTTGTTGTAGTTATCATATTTTTAATAAGTCACAGACTAGCCAAGTATATCACAAGTCCCATCGCAAAACTCACTCAGGTTTCAGATGAACTTTCGCGGGGTAATTTTGATATAAGTCTTGATATGTTATCGAGTGACAGTGGGTGGGATGCTTCAGAGTGTCCTGTTTATCACAATACAGATTTTCCATGCTGGCATTTTGATCAGGCTATGTTTAAAAATGATCGTGACCTAACTTCAACTCAGGATTCGCAGCAATGTCGAAACTGCCATTTTTATATTAAGCGTGCTGGTGATGAAGTTGTTCAGTTGGCAGATAGTTTTAGAAACATGGTTTGGTCCATTAAGCTCTATCGTCGCAGGCTGCGTGAGTCTGAAGAAAAATATAAGTCTATGTTTGATAGCGGACCTGATCCAATTCTTGTCATCTCCTGCGTGGATTTTAGAATTCTTGATGTTAATCCGCGGGTTAGTGAACTTTACGGCTATTCGCGCGATGAGTTGATCGGGGCGGAATTTTTGCTTCTAGGGCCTGAATCAAATGTTGAATGTATTAAGGCTTTTGAAGAATATGGCGGGCCTAGTGGATGTATATATTACCCGAAAATACTTCATCATAAAAAGGGTGGTAGCGCGGTGTATGTTAACATGCATGCTTGTCCGATTACCTATAAAAGTAGTCCTTCGATGATTGTGGCCATTGCGGATATTACAGAAATTATTGAAAAAGATGCCCAGCTAGTGCAGGCCGCCAAAATGAAATCTCTCGGCGAGATGTCTGCCGGTGTTGCTCATGAGGTTAACCAGCCGCTGAATGCAATTAAGATGGGAAGTGAGTTTTTGGCACTAATGGCGGAGCATGGGCGTGATGTTCCGGCCCATCAGCTGAGTGAAGTGGCAAATGAGGTCAGTACTCAAGTTGACCGTGCAGCTGAGATCATTAATGCGCTCAGGGCATTCGGGCGTATGGCTGATTTTAAAGTGGACAAAATTGACATAAATGCTCCTCTTAGAAGTGTGCTCACGCTTGTAACTCGCCAATTTGAATTGAAAAATATAATATTTGAAGTGGACCTTACTGAGGGGTTGCCCCATATTGTCGCACAGGATAATAGGCTACAGCAGGTTTTCTTTAATTTGGTAAATAATGCTCGCGATGCTATTTCTGAGAAGAGAGAAAAAAGCGGCTTGAATACTGAAGAACACATTAAAATAAGTACTTATGGTAAAGACCGTGAAGTCTGCGTTAGGGTTTCTGATTCTGGAGTGGGCATTACCGAAGAGGTTCGGAATAAGATTTTTGAACCCTTCTTTAGTACCAAAGAGGTAGGATATGGCATGGGTTTGGGACTAGCTATAACATATGGAATAGTGCGGGACTACAAAGGTAGAGTTGATATAGAAAGTGATGTCGGAAAAGGGGCAACTTTTGTAATTTCTTTTCCTGTTGCCAGCAGTGAAGCCTAGCTGTCTTTTATTTAGTTTTGAATAAGGGGGACATGTGAGTAAAATTTTGGTGATAGATGATGAAAAAGCAACTCTCAGTATGTTTAAGATGCTGCTTTCCGTCTACGGTCATGAGGTTCTGACTGCTGAAAATGGCGAAGTTGGAATTGAGCTTTTTGCCGCCGAGAAGCCCGATTTAGTAATGACTGACATCAAAATGCCCGGAATGGATGGCTTACAGGTTCTTGGCAAAATTAAGGCCATGTCGCCAGATGCGGAAGTGATTGTCATTACCGGGCACGGAGATATGGAACTTGCGATCAAGGCTTTAAATCTTGATGCAACAGACTTTCTAAACAAGCCTGTCAAACGGGAAGATCTCGAAAAAGCTTTGCAGCTTTCAGCGGAGCGGAAGGCATTTGTTACTGATAAGCAAGATGAAGTGCAGATTGATATCGAGGGGGACATTGCGGTTATTAACGTGATGGGAAGCCTCACTTCAAAATCAGATGTTTCTTTGAATAATGTTTTCGACAAAGCTTTTAGTAGTGGATGTCACGATTTGATTCTCGTTTTTCAAGAAAAATCTTCCATTAATGGTGGCGGGATGGATACTTTGGTTGAGTCTATTGAGAAGGCTCGCGATCATAAGTGTAAGGTACATATTGCAGGCTTATCGGACAATTTCCAGTCAGTATTCGAGTCTATGGGTATAAGTTCCATGGCTTCAATGTCTGAGACTGAGGATGAAGCAAGAAGTAAAGTGCAAGCTTCCTAGGCAATACTTACAATAAATAGCAGACACAAAAAGTCCCGCTCCGATATATTCGGAGCGGGACTTTTTTTTAGGACTAGGCTGATATTGAAAGTGTGTTTACTCAGTTTTATTATAAGATCTGTAGGTCGTTTTGTTGCGTCTTAGCTGATACTTTCTAACCGCTCTGTTATGTTCTTCCAGGCTCTTGCTGAAATAGTGAGCGCCATTTCCTTTCGCTACAAAGTAGAGGTAGCTGTGTTCTTCAGGATTGATTGCAGCTTTTATGGACTCAAGTCCCGGTGAACAAATCGGGCCGGGCGGAAGGCCTCTGTGCTGATATGAATTGTACGGATTGGCTTTATCTTTTATGTGCTTCTTTCTGATATTTCCATCAAATGTTTCACCCAGACCATAAATAATGGTGGGGTCTGCCTGCAACAGATAGCCACGCTTTAAACGGTTGGTGAAAACTCCGGCAATTCTTCTGCGTTCGGTTGCGTCACCAGTTTCTTTTTCTACCAGTGAAGCTAGAGTAATTATTTCGTGAATTCTTTTAGGTGATGGAAGTTTGCCATTCCATGCTTTTAGTGCTGCTTTACGGAATTCCTTTAGCATCGTTTCCACAAGTATCTTGCCGGAATTTTCTTTCGGGCGAGTCAACAAGTACGTTTCAGGGAATAAGTAGCCTTCAGCGTTCTTAGCTGGAATGGAATATTTGGCGAGCAGTTCAGGGCTTGTTGCTGCTGTTTTAAAGTCAGCGTAGGTTGTAAGCTTTGAGTTTTGCGCGGCTTCTGCTGTCTTCCACCATGAAAGACCTTCGCGGACGGAAAATTTATGCATAATGCCGGAAGTTGTGGTCAGCAGTTCCAACACTTGAGGAGCCGTCATATTGGTCCAGAGGTTGAATTCTCCGGCTCTGACTTTGTTCTCCTTCCCTGCCGCCTGTGCAAGCTTACGAAATCTTTTAGAATCAATGATCAAGCCTTGAGCATCTAGATTCTCAGAGATGGTCCATAGAGGTTGTCCGGGAGCCACAGTGAATAGAATTTCCTTACCCTCTGTTTCCGGAGGCATATTAAGAAATTCCCATGACTGATACATAAACCATGAACCTACGATCATCATTGCCATGCAGGTCAGAGCTAGGGCCGGAAGTACGAAACGAAGGACTATGCCCTTGCTTGCCACGTTTCCAGAATTATTTTCGCGGCTTGGCTGTCCAGATTCTTCTTTCTTTTCTTGTCCCAAAGTCCTGCCTCCTTAAGCTCATATTCAGCTGCAACAGAGCTTAATCTTTCGTCAACGAGATGTATTGGAAGATCGGTACGCCTGCCCATTGATGTCGCAAAGTTGCGGACCTGACGGGTGGTTAATGTATCTTCTCCGCTAAGAGACAGAGGAAGGCCGATGACTATTTCATCGACCTTCTCTGTTTCAATTATTTCCAGTAGTTCGGCAAACATTGCGTCGCGGGTCGTTTTAACCATGACTTTAAAGGGATATGCAAGAATCCCTTCGGCGTCTGTCATCGCGATACCTATGCGCTTTGTTCCGAAATCTATTCCTATAGTTTTCATGAGTTTAAGAAGACTATTCCGTCTTGGCGCTTAGCACTTTCAAGCATCTTTTTAAACTCTTTGCGCCACTTAGGTCCACCCATCAGCTCTGCTACATACTCGACTGTGTGTAGCACCTTGTTTTGCTTCTTAAGTGTCGCCATGTTGCGCTTGATTCCAACCTTACATGAAGGACAACCAACAAGTACTGGAGTGCTCTTATCCTGACCATGTAGGTCTTGGCTGAGCTGTCCGGCTTTGCGATCGCGTAGTTTATTGTAAATAGCAGGGCTGGATATCGCGCCAAGGCCGGATTCTCCGCAACAACCAGGAGAAAGAGTTACCTTGCTTCCAAGGATACTTTCGAGGGCTTGTGTGTAGATAACCGGAGCTTTAGATTTTGGAATATCTGTCCACTCAGTGTGACATGATGCGTGGTAAACAACTTCTTCACTGGCAGGCAATCCGTGGAAATCAAGGTTGCCCGGGTTGGTCAGAAGATACTGAACCGCATCACAGCGTTTGAGTTTTTTGCCTACTTCCTGAGTGAAGTCGTAAGATTCGATGGATTCGCGGCATGTTCCACAAGCAGTGATGATTGTGGATATATTCATGCCTGCGATATGAGCTTTAGCTATCTTATACTGAATGTCACTGATATTGCGGTGACGGTTAGTATTGTAAGCTTCGACACAACCACTGGATAGTAGTGGGTATCCGCAACATAAATGTTTAGCGGGCATAACCACGTTCACACCAGATTTAAGCAACAAGTAAAGAGTTGCCATTCCGATTGATCTGGAGAACAGGCTCGCGCCACATCCTGGGAAGTAGAAAACGCTGTCCGCAGCAGATGTGCTGTTCAGGAACATGGAACCTGTGTCGAGAGATAAATCTTCTCCGAGGTTTTTGAAGTCCATGGCAGGTGTCTTGCTGTGAAGCATAGGGGATTCCATGCGTCGACGCCAGTGTCCGGGAATAAGTCCTAGAGCCTTACTTTGCAGTGAAGCGGACAGGGACAAAAACTTGGCAACTTTCGGCAATCTACTCTGCGGGTCCTTAGAAATGAAGCCGAGGGCTGCATTCTTAATAGGGTGTCCGCTGTCTCCCTTATATTCAAGGAAGCTCCTGATCTGTAAGGCGGCTCCTGCGGAGTCAATTTTAACTGGGCATACTGAAGTGCAACGTCCGCAAGCAGTACAATGTTCCATCAATTTCCTGAGTCTTGCCATAAGATCAGGGGATGGCTCACCGCGCTGTACCTGTGAGTAATATATGGCCTCAATAAGTGCGCCGAGCGAGATGTTTTTATTTCGCGGATGATGCATTAGGCCCTGTTCAGGATAATACATCGGACAAACCTGCTTACATTTACCACAACGTGTACAAGTTTGAATGTTGCGAAGCAGTTCAATCAGGTGTTCTTTATCTTTGATTGCGGTTTTTTCGAGATCATTGATAAGCCTGTTGAATGAGAAAGTGTAAGCCGCTGCAGGCAATTCCCTACGGGTAAGTTTGCCCGGATTGAGAATGTTGAGCGGATCTACTTTTTCCTTATATTCTCTGATCGCCGTAATTTTTGCTTCAGAAAGGTATTCAATCTTAGTGATACCGATTCCGTGTTCGCCGGAAACTTCACCATTAAGCTCAAGAACTTTTTTGAAAACATCATCTACTGCTTCATGCGCACTGTGTAGCATGTCCGGATCATTGGAGTTGACCGGGATGTTTACATGGCAGTTACCGTCACCGGCATGCATGTGGTTAGCAATGATGATGCGTTGCTCTTTAAGCTTTTCAAAAAGCTTATGAATTTTAGAATCCAGCTTAGGGAACTCTTCGCGCAATTCCTGAAAGAGGTAGTGAACCTGACTTTCAAGCTCCTGATCACTCATATCCATGCCGGTAATTTTGCCTTTGAGGATATCTGTAGTTCTTTCAAGAGCAAGCTCAACTTTCGGCTCTTCAATCGGGAAACCTTGAAGTTCCTTAACGGACAACAGGGAACGGCGATAAATCTTAGCCAGATAGATGAGGTTCAGATCTTCCAAGAAGTCGGAAAAATCTGGGATAACTTCGATCGGGATTACGATATCTTCGTTGACCTTGAAACCGGAAGTACGCTTCGCAATGGCAGAGAGTTTGTGTCTGTCTTCCCAGAAAAGCTCAGCTTCTTTATCATCGCGTGCTGCGAAGATATCCACTGAATCATATGGCTGAACAATTGATAGAATATTGTCCACTGCATTTTGCAGTGCGTCTTCATCATCAGAATCAAGCTGAAGTATGAGGACGGAAATAGGATCGCCTTCGTAGCTTTCAGATTTCTTTTCGTACTTAATAGCCTGTACATATTTGGGGCCGAATTCTTCAAGAGCTGAAATCTTAACCAGATCTCCCTCTTTCCTGATGGTGTCACGCAATCCGACGATATCTTTGATAACAAACATGGCATTGCGCATGGAGCGGCCGAAAAACTCAAGGCAAAGTACACGCGAAAGTGCTGGCTTTGGATACAGAGTGAAGCATGCTTCAGTAATGATACCATCAACGCCTTCTTTCTGAACTCCGGGCAGTCCACCAAGGAACTTGTTTGAAACGTCTTTACCAAGTCCCGGGCTGCGAATTTCCGCAGCGGTGAGAACCAGAGTTTCAATCAGTTTTCCTTTGTTATCAAAAACTTCAAAGGTTGCGGATTCGTCAGTGAAAATCTTATGGCGCGGGTGATCCTTACGGCAGACTTCAATGATGTCTCCCTTCGGCATAACCATTTTGTAGCTCTGAATATTATCAATGGTACAGCCGTATTCAAAGGCAAAAGGTCCACCTGAGTTTTCGGAAACATTACCACCGATAGATGATGCTGATTTTGAAGCAGGGTCAACGGTGAACAGAGTGTTCTTTTTTGCCGCAGCATTGATTGCATCAAGAGTTATTACTCCAGATTGGGTGCACATGATCATTGATTCTGTGTCAACGCTCAAAATCTTTTTAAATTTTGAAAGCGAAAGAATCGCGGTGCGCTCAAGGGCTGGAATAGCTCCGCCTGTAAGTCCGGTTCCTCCGCCTCGCGGAATGATGCCGAACTGCATGTCGTTTGCTAAACGGACAATAGCTTGAACCTGCGCAGTATCTTCAGGGAATAATATTGCAATCGGAAGCTCAATTCTTAAGTCAGTTGCATCTGTTGCAGAGTGAACCAGTTTGCCCGGCTCAATGCTGATACCTGATTCAGGAAGGATTTCTTTGAGCTTTTCAATTAGCCGTTTTCTGAACTCGATGTCTGCATCATGCTTGAGCCAGAAACTTTCCACCGCGTGTGTTAGTCTTTGAGGATATTCTCCTGAAAGAGTCGGCCGCGCAAGGGTCAGGTTTCTAGAAACAGACTTGCGAACTAGTTCTGGGTCGATGAACGGGTTGTAGCGAACTAGAAAAAGTTCCGCAGCAATGCTTTCAGCAAGGGTGCGCACGTTTTCAGGCCAGCCTTTAAAGTCGAATGGATTTAAGCCGAGGACTCTTGATAGAAGAGCTTCGGAGGCAATTGAAATATGTGGTCCTAATTGAGGCATAATATCTTACCGTGAATTATGTTGTAGTCTAAGGGCAGAGCTGCCCGAGAAGAAGAAAAAAGGAAATATAGGGGGCGTCTTGATGAAATGCAAGTATGTATTTCAAGCCTGCGTTATTTTTTTTTCTTGCCAATCGTTCCATTAATAATAGGCAGGCTTTAGTGTTTGTAAAGGCGTATCCACCTAAAAGCTTGACATAGAGGCCTGTTCTAAAAGAATATTCCTTTTCAATAATTTGCATTTATAACGTAATAATGCCTTTAAAATATAGTTAAGATGAGGAAATAAAAATGATTGGAGATGATTTCGCAGAGCTTAAACTGTTTATTACTGGTCCCATAATGCTTCGTAATGAAGTGCGTCAGGCAGGACTTTTGCCGGAATTTGGACATCGCGATAGTGAAAATCTTAAGCGTTTTGAATCCATAATGCGCAATTTGCTTATAATTGCCGGTAACCCGGAAGGATATACTCCAATTATTTTTAACGGATCAGGGACCAACGTTCTGGAAGCATCGGTTAGATCTCTTATTTCTGATACGGATAAAGTGCTAAATGTTTCCGTAGGAGCTTTTGGTGACCTTTATGGCAAATTATCATCTACTAATGGTAAAAACGTAGAGCTCTTGAAGTTCCAATATGGATCAGCAGTAGATTTGAAAGTTTTAGAAGAGGCCATAGTGCAGCACAAGCCAGATGTTGTGACCTTTACCCATAATGAAACTTCTACAGGTGTGATCAATGATGTGGTCGCCATATGTAAGCTTATCCGATCTCATGGGGCATTGCCTGTTGTGGACGGGGTAAGTCTTTTCGGTGGAGCTTCTTCAGCAATAAGTGAAGCTCGTCCTTTAATGTACTGTACCTCAACTCAGAAATCTCTGGGCTTACCTGCCGGATACGGTATCGGATTTGTCAGTGATGAGGCTCTTGAAAAAGCTGAGAAAGTTCAAAACAGGGGTTACACTACTGATATTTTGGCTCAGGTAACCAAGGCGAAGTTGAATCAGACTTTGACCACTCCAAATGGAACTCTCGGTAATCAGATGTGCGTGCAGCTTGATTATATAGTGAACAGTGAGACTGTCGATGGACGTTTTAAGCGTCATGAAGAAATGCGTTCTATAGCCCATGCGTGGGTCGCAACAATGGAAGGGTATGAACTTTTTGCGCAGGAAGGGCATCGTTCGCCAACTCTGACTACTGTGAAAACTCCGTCTCATATGACCATTGATCGATTAAAAGAAGTGAAAGAGCTCATGCGCGCTCACGGATATCTGTTCGATCCAGGTTATGGAAAGATAAATAAAGAATTACAGGATCAAGGCTCTTCTCCAATATTCAGAGTAGGGCATATGGCCGATATAATGCCTGATATGCTTAAGGATTATTTGGAAATACTTGGTGAAGTTCTTCGTGGATTTAAATAATTAGCACTGATTTATTATAAGATTTTAAGGCCTGAATTTGTTGTTATACAGATTCAGGCCTTTTTTGTTTTAAGGCTTGTTCATAATGGCACAAAGACTTTTTTAGCATGGCTTTAAATCTGTAATTTGTAGGATTTAGGCTCGTATACTCTTTGTTTTTAGAATAAAAAATCATGCTATGTGAAAAAAGTCTCATGGCCCGTGAGACGTTGGTGTTGTTGAGAAAAGCAGTAAGCAGTAGGCTTTTCAGGGAAGTGGTGGGTGCAGAAATGTTGTGTAGATGTCTTGACATGGGCTCGGATGCAGAATAACTGTTTTTTCCGACTGAGTGCTCAGTCGGTTTTTTTCAAATGGAGGAATAATGACTAAGATGTCGAAGAAGAAGGCTGCTATTTTGGAGGCAGCTACGGCCCTTTTCGCTACCAAGGGTTTTACAGATACTCACATGAGTGAATTATCAAGTATTACCGGAGCAGCGGAAGGTACTATCTTTTATCATTTCAAAAATAAGGAGCACATACTCCTTACCATTCTGTCTGCTACAAAAGAGAGTATTGTTGATGAATTCAATGTTCATATGGATGAGCGTGAATTCAAAACAGGAATGGAAATGATGGATGAGGTTGTTGCTTTTTACCTTCTTCTTGCTGGGCGTATGGAATATCAATTTCTCATTTTGCAGAGCCTCTTTATTCATCGACTGGCAGCCAGTAAAGCTGAATTCAGAGAAAACATGGAAGCCATCTATAATTGTTTGCTTACGTTTTTTGAGCAGGCGATTATCACCGGGCAGGAAGATGGTTCCATTGGTGATGTAAATCCTAGGAAAAGTGCACTCATAGTCTTAACGATGGTCGATGGGCTAGTGAGATTCAAAAATTTTAATCTTTACGATGCGGGCGCCATGTTCAATGAATTTATTGAATCTGTCCGCAGGATGTTGCAACCAAACTAGAGGTGTTTATCTGATGCTTACTCGAATTTTTCCTTTCTTGGGCTGGTTCAAAAAGTACAGCAACGCAGCTTTCAGGGCCGATATTATTTCAGGTCTGACTGTTGCTCTTGTACTTATCCCTCAGTCCATGGCGTATGCACAGCTTGCAGGAATGCCAGCTTACTACGGCTTGTACGCCTCCTTGTTACCTCCTATGGTAGCTGCACTTTTTGGTTCCAGCCGTCAGTTGGCGACTGGTCCTGTTGCGGTTGTTTCTCTTATGACCGCAGCCTCCCTTGAACCGCTGGCAACCGCGGGTAGTCCGGGCTTCATCGCCTACGCGCTACTCCTTGCGTTGTTAGTTGGAGCCTTCCAGTTCTTGCTGGGCGTACTTCGCCTAGGGCTGGTTGTTAACTTCCTGTCTCATCCGGTTGTTAACGGCTTTACCAACGCAGCGGCAATCATCATTGCATCTTCACAGCTTTCAAAAATGTTCGGCGTTTATGTTGATAAAGCTGAACTCCATTTTGAAACGATCATGCGAGTTTTCACCAGTGCATTGCATTATACTCACTTGCCGACACTCGGTATGGGGGTATTGGCGTTTGCCATCATGGTGGGGCTGAAGAAGGTCAATCCTAAAATACCAAACGTACTGTGCGCGGTTGTAATCACAACTGTAATTTCCTGGGCGACTGGATTCAACCATGACACAATGGTTGATGTTACCACGATTCAGGACAAGCAAGCGCAGACTTTGATTGCAGACTTTAATGACAGTGTTGCTGGGATTGATGCTTTGGCTACGAAGCGTGCGACTATTTCTGCTATCGAAGACTCAGCAAAAGCTTCCAAAGACGTAATTGGATACTATGACGCTGAACATGACCTTAGCGTTGTGAATTACGAAGCGAAACTTCTCAAACATAAATCTCATGTTTACCGCGAAACTCTTAGAAATCTACTTTTCAGTGGAGTTGAGCAGGCGGACGGCACAATTCAGTTCTTCCTTCAGGACGCAGTTCCCGGCGGCATGACTGCTGATGGCCGCACTTGGCGCCTCAAGGTCGGCAACAAAGCTTTAAATACTGCTTCCCTCAAAATGATGGGTGGTGGAGCTGTTGTTGGTACCGTTCCTTCTGGTTTTCCAGAAGTTGCAATACCTAGTTTTGACCTTAAAATTATCTTAAAACTTCTCCCATTCGCAATTATCATTTCTCTTCTCGGTTTCATGGAAGCTATTTCCATTGCAAAAGCGATGGCAGCTAAAACTGGGCAGAGACTTGATCCTAATCAGGAACTTATCGGTCAGGGACTTGCTAATATGCTCGGTGCTTGCACAAGCAGTTATCCCGCATCCGGTTCATTCTCGCGTTCAGCGGTTAACTTGCAATCCGGCGCGGTAACGGGACTTTCGAGTGTTTTCACGACCGTTGTTGTTGCGATAACTCTGTTGTTTTTTACTCCCTTGCTATATAATCTGCCACAGGCAGTTCTTGCAGCGGTAATTATGATGGCTGTTATTGGTCTGATTAATGCCTCAGGTTTCATGCACGCATGGAAAGCACAGAAATATGACGGAGCTATCTCCATCATTTCTTTCGTAGCTACTTTGGCTTTTGCTCCGCACTTGGACAAAGGTATCATCATCGGGGTTGCGCTTTCCTTGGCAGTCTTCCTCTACAAGAGCATGCGTCCTCGTGTTGTTGCTCTTTCCAAGAGTGATGATGATGTGTTGCGTGATGCTCAGTCTCACGCTCTTAGAGAATGTGAGCATATTGCAGTTGTCCGCTTTGAAGGACCATTGTTCTTTGCAAATGCTAGTTTCCTTGAAGATCAGATCACTGATCGTATGATGGAAATGACGCATCTAAAGCACATCATTTTGGTTTGTAACGGAATAAACGATATTGATGCATCTGGTGAAGAAGCTCTTTCTCTTATCGTAGAGAATGTACGCAGTGCCGGGCTCGATATTTCACTTTCCGGAGTGAACGAAGCTGTTCTAGTTGTACTTGAACGCACTCACCTTCTTGAGAAGATAGGAAAGGATCATATCTACTCAGATGCTGATAGCGCTCTTTGTAGTGTTCACGATCAGTCTCACAGAGGCGGAACTGAACAAGATTGTCCTCTCACAACTTACTGTCGCATAAATAGCAACTCCTAGTGGAGGTTAACAATGTCTGATATCCTTATATTCAGCGGACTGTTCTGCAAAGCGGAATCCGTAGTTAAACAGCTAGTTGCTGATACTGGTTGTAGTTTGGTAAGTGACCAGGATTTGGTTGCACAGGCTGCAAAGCTGAGCAACATGTCTGAAAAAGCGATTAGGAAGGTTTTTTCTCATAAGACCTCCATTTTTAATAAGTTCAGTCACGAAAAAGAAAGATCGGTAGCGTGGCTCAGGCTCGCTCTTGCCGAAAGATTGGTTAATGGCGACGCTCTGATCGTCTCTGGGTTTGTAGCACAGCTACTTTCTCAGCCCATCGCTCATGTTCTCAAAGTCTGTATCATTGATGATGTTCAGAAGAGAATTGAAATTGCAGCAGGCGAAGGTCATTCTGAAAAGGATGCCGTCAAAGCTATGCAGCATAGTGATGAAGAGAAAACAGTATGGGTTAGAGAGCTTACTGGGAATAAAGATCCTTGGGCAAGCAAACTCTACGACATAGTAATTCCTGTTGGTAAAACCGGCGTGGAAGAATCTGTCGCTCTCATTAAAAAACAACTCGGTAATGCAGCAGTTCAGGTTTCGGAAGAAACTAAACTTGCCGCGCAGGATTTCCTGCTTGCCGCTAAAGTGGAAACTGCACTCGTCTCTAAGGGACATAATGTTGTAGTTACTGCTAAAGCTGGTGATGTTACTCTTGCTATTAATAAAAAAGTTCTGCTTGTTGAGCGTCTTGAAAAAGATTTGCGCGAAATTGCAGAGCCTCTTGATGGTGTAACAAACGTGTCCGTGAAATTTGGTAAGGAATTCTATGAGGCTGATATTTATCGTCGCATGGATTTTGAACTTCCTTCACGAGTTCTGCTTGTTGATGATGAACGTGAGTTTGTTAAAACTCTCTCCGAAAGACTGCTTATGCGTGACCTTGGTTCTCATGTCGTATATGATGGAGAATCTGCGCTTGAGTTGGTTCAGGATGATGAACCTGAAGTTATGATTCTTGACCTCAAAATGCCTGGTATCGACGGCATGGAAGTTCTGCGTAAAGTTAAGTCAAGCAGACCGAATATTGAGGTGATCATTCTCACAGGACATGGTTCTGAGCAGGATAGAAAAACATGTATGGATCTTGGGGCATTTGCTTACTTGCACAAGCCTGTAGATATCGAAGTTCTAAGTAGCACGCTTAAAGAAGCATACGCGAAAATTCGCAATGCATAATTAGTATCCCCGGAGCGAGCCATGTCATTAAAAGGACTTCTTCGACCAGAATTCTGGAACGCGGATAGAAGCTCTGCGGGACCTTACAAGAGTTTATTCGACTATAAGCGTCTTTGGCGTTTGTGTTTTATGCTTCTTGTCGGGGTTTCGCTGACACCGTTGTTCATCATGGCTTTTATTGACTTCAATGTCACACGGGGAGCAGTAAAATCAGAAAATGTGCTCAGGGGGGCTCGGACAACCTCCAATACCCGTCGAGCAGTATCGTACTTTCTGGAGGAACGGAAATCGGCTTTAGAGTTGATAGTTAAACTTGACGATTTCCGTTCCTTTAAGAGAAAGGAGCATCTCTCTGAAATGCTTTTTGCGCTCAAAGACAGTTTTGGCGGGTTTATTGATCTGGGTATTATTGATGAAGAGGGTAAGCAGGTCTCATATGTAGGTCCACATGATCTTGAGGGTAAAGATTATAAGGGGCAGGCATGGTTTAAGCAGGCTGTTGAACAGGGAACTTATATTAGTGATGTGTTCCTCGGCTTCCGCGACAGCCCTCATTTAGTGATTGCTGTTAAGCATTATACCGATAAAGAACATTTCAAAATTTACCGCACAACTCTGGATACTACGCAGTTTAATGGAATTATTTCGTCCCTCGATTTGTCGGAAGATGAAGATGCATTTCTTGTTAACACTAAGGGCATAATTCAGACTCCATCCAAATGGAACGGTGATGTCTTTTCAAAGATTACGTTCCCATTGCCGGACAGATCATATCGCACAAAAGTAGAAGAAGTTTCTCTTCGTGAGAACTATCCTGCGCTTGTTGGCTATGCCTATATCGAAGGAACTCCCTTTGCTATAATGGTTGTTAAGCCTGAAGCAGAATTTGTTGACGCATGGATCGAGACTCGCGACACACTCACGTGGATATCTTCAATAAGTGTTGTCGTTGTTCTTATTGTTATGTGGGCAGTTGCTTCTTATCTGGTAGACCGTATTTATATTGCGGACATGACCCGTTCTAAGTTGTTGCAACAGATGGAGCATCATAACCGCATGGCTTCTATCGGTAGGCTTGCTGCCGGAGTCGCTCATGAAATCAATAACCCGCTTGCCATTATAAATGAAAAGGCTGGTTTGTTGAAAGACTTGTTCACTTTCAGCCAAACTTATAATGCAGATGAAAGAGTTCTCGGCCTTGTTGATTCCGTGATAGGATCTGTTGAAAGGTGTGGACGAATTACAAAGCGCCTTCTTGGATTTTCTCGGCAGGATGATGTTGAGCTTAGGCCCGTGCTTCCTAAAAAGGTCGTTGATACTGTGTTAAGTTTCTTAAACAAAGAAGCTGAGTACAGATCCATTGATGTTTCTGTTGATGTGCAGTCTGGCATATTTGAGATTGTCACCGATCGCGGTAAGCTCGAGCAGGTTCTTCTTAACCTGATAAGCAATGCTTTTCAGGCCATGAAAGATGGCGGAGTATTAGAGGTTGTAGTTGCTAAAGGCGACAAAGGTAAACTTGATTTTTCAATAAAAGATGATGGATGCGGCATTCCCGCTTCTGATCTTAAAAAAATATTTGAACCGTTTTATTCTACTAAAAAACAAACAGGTGGTACTGGTTTGGGATTATCCATTACATATGGCCTTGTTCAGGATCTTGGCGGAAGTATGACAGTAAAAAGTGAAGTTGGCGAAGGAACAGAATTTAGTTTTTCACTTCCTGTCAGCCCTAAAAATAAGGGGGAAAGTTAGGTATGAAAATATTACTTGTAGATGATGAACTTGAGCTTGTTTCAGCTCTTGCAGAACGCCTTTCTTTTCGTGGTTTTGAAGCTGATTGGGTTACTTCCGGTGAAGAGGCAATGGATAAAATACTTGAAAAGGATTACGTACTTGCAATCCTGGATGTTAAGATGCCGCGCATGAGTGGCCTTGAATTAAGAAAGAGGCTTGAGCATCTTCGCCCGGGCTTGAAATACATATTCCTTTCCGGGCATGGATCGGAAGACGATTACAACGCAGGCGCAGCAAAATCTGATTCGTACTTTGTTAAACCTGTTAAGATCGAAGATCTTGTTGAAAGCATCAACATGGCTTTGGGTAATTAAAATTTTTTGGAGGGTAGTTGTATGGGATCATCTGATACTGTTCAAGGTCGCGACGGGCTTTGCTTTTTCGGTAAAGTGAGCGCAACTATTTCTCATGATGTGAAAAATGTGCTGGCTATCATTAATGAAGAGGCCGGTCTTTTACAGGATTTATCGCTTATGGCGGGGCAGGGGATGGAACTTGATCCGGAACGTCTTGTCAAATTGGCAAAAAAGATTCAAAATCAAGTTAAGCGCGGCGACACTATCATAAAAAATATGAATAAGTTTGCCCACAGCGTGGATGTTCCCGAAAGTGAAGTAGATTTTTATGAAATGACATCGCTGGTGGTTGCCTTATTTACTAGAATGGCCGCATCAAAGTGTGTTACTGTCGTCCTCAAAGAAGGGGAGATGGTTGCAGGTAAATGTGATCCCTTTGTAGCTGAAATGCTAATTGCAAGGTGCCTTGAAGTCAGTATGGACAGCGCTGGTAAAAATCATGAAATAATTGTTGAAGTTTTTACGAAAAATAGCGAAAGAGTAATATCTGTACACGGACTAAGACTGGAAGTGGCAGAAAATGACTTACAAGCGATAGAAGCCCTCTCAAAGAATGCCGGTGCGTCATTAATTGTTGCGCCGCAGGACTCATTGTTAGAAATTATTTTTTAAGTGTTCATAGTGTGACTTAACTCTTAATTTAGTTGGAGAAAGCCATGGCTGAAAAAGTACTGTTAGTAGATGATGAAAAAGAATTTGTGGAAGGACTTGCCGAGCGTATGGAACTACGCGGCATGAATGTAGATACATGTACAAATCCTGAAAAGGCTCTGGATATGGTAAATGGTGATTCATATGATGCTATCATTTTGGATTTACAGATGCCGGGTGTTGACGGAATTGAAGTTCTCAAACACATCAAAAAAAATAAGCCGGAAATGCAGGTGATCCTTCTTAGCGGCCATGCTACTGTAGAAAAAGGGATTGAAGCAATGAAATTGGGCGCAATGGATTTCGTTGAAAAACCAGCAGATATAGATGTGCTTACTGAGAAAATCAAAAAAGCTCAGGCCCGTAAAATGGTTTTAGTCGAAAAAGCGACTGAGAAAAAGGTGAAGGATATTATAGAACATAAAGGATGGTAACATCCGTTTTTTTAACCTTGATGTATCGTTCTAAAATAGATTGAAATTTAAAGGGCTGATTCTCTAATAGAGAATCAGCCCTTTTATCGTTGGATTAATGGGTTAGCTACTCCTCTCAGACAGCTCAAGTTTGCGCTGTCCATACACTGCTTGGCCGAGCGATATGCAGCCATCATTAGGTGGTAAAAATCTATGTACCAGTGGCTTCAATCCACGTTTCTGCAGTTCAATAGGTAGCTCAACTGCTAGCGTAAGATTTTGCATCACCCCGCCGCTAAGGCCTACAGATGTTATAGCTGTCTCTTTCGCGATAAGCTCGGCGCAATCCGCAAGGCCGGAGATTAAGCCCGCATGAAATTTGCGACTGATAATTCCGGCTGAAACCCCTGATGCATGATCATTAAAGGCTTGTTTGAAAAGTTCACCCGTGCAAATTTCAACTATTTCAGGATCATACTCTTCATGCTCGCCAAGCAGCTCACCTGGTGTTTTTTTGATGGGACAGCAATATTTGCCTAGTTCCTCGAAGTCCTGAATTTTTTCCAGAATTATTGCTGCCTGTCCTTCGTAAGTTATTGTTTCACAGAGGCCGAGCATTGCTGAAACTGCATCAAAGAGTCTGCCGCAACTGCTTGTGGACGGGCTGTTGATGTTTTTATCAAGCATCTGATTTAACATGTTTGCGCCAGCTTTAAGGTTCTCTGGCAACAGAATAAGGCCTGTATCAAGACCTAAGTCTCGTGCCGCGGCCCATGCTATTCTCCACGGTTCGCGCACGGCTGCTTCTCCTCCGGGGAGTCGCAGGTGAGTGAATCTAGCTAGTCGTTTATGGTCAAGTTTTTCATTATCAACTAGCAAACATTCTCCACCCCATATGGTGCGGTCTTCGCCAAGTCCTGTGCCATCGAGCGCAAGTCCTAAAGCTGGCCCAGAATGTTTGTTTTCGGCTAGAACAGCGTAGATATGCGCGTAGTGATGTTGCAAAGCTGTCGTGGGTATCTTTTCAGCTAGTCCAATTTCGGAAGCTAGTTCCGTGCTAAGATAATCGGGATGTAAATCGTGAACGATTAGTTCTGGTTTAACCTGTAAAATGTTTTGAAGGTGGTCTTTTATTTCTTTCCAGAAATCTACAGTTTCAAGGGTCTGCATGTCGCCGATATGCTGGCTCGAAAAAGCCTGATCACCTTTAGTAATGCAAAGTGTGTTTTTAAGCTCCGGTCCTGTTCCGAGCACGCAGGGACCTTCTTTATTTAGAAAAACTGGAGATGGAGTGTATCCTCTAGCCCTTCGCATAAAAAGTGTTCTAAAGCCCGTTCCAGCAGACGGTGCATCAAGTTTCTCTGCCCCTGTTTCGTCAAATTCTGGAACTGATCTCGTTACAGAATCGTCGACCCGTATAAGAATATCACGATTATGAAATAGAAATATGTCCGCAATGCCCGCCAGAAGTTTTAAAGCCTCACGGTTGCCGATGCATATGGGGTCCGAACTCATATTCCCGGATGTCATAACTAGGGCTGCGGGTGAACTTTTCAGTTTCGAAAAATATTTTATCAGTACTTGGTGCAGTGGAGTGTACGGAACCATTAGCCCTATGAAACTCGTGTCAGGAGCGATGTCTGGCGCGAGTGAATATGATTTACTTTTGGGAGCGAGAACGATTGGCCGCTGTAACCCTTCTAATAGTTCGTGATCGTTTGCAGATAGATCCGCAATTTTGCCTGCCTCAGCAATATCATGAACCATTACCGCCAGTGGCTTGTCCGGCCTGTTTTTGCGTTCGCGAAGAGTTTTTACTGCGATGGGGTTTGATGCATCACAAACGAGGTGAAACCCACCGAGCCCTTTTACTGCCGCAATTTTACCTTCGGCTAGAAGCTGCGCAAGTTTGTGAAGAGCATTCTTTTTTCCTGGAACTTTGGTACCTTTATTGTCGGTGAGCCATACTTCAGGGCCGCACTCAGCACATGCGTTAGGTTGTGCATGAAATCTGCGGTCGAGCGGGTTTGTATATTCTTTGCTGCATGCTTCACATAGCGGGAAACAGCTCATGGACGTTACTGGGCGATCATAAGGAATCGAGCGGGTGATGGTGTAGCGCGGCCCGCAATTTGTACAATTTGTAAAGGGGTACTCGTATCTGCGGTTGTCGGGATTACTCATGTCATCGAAACAATCCGGACAGGTTGCAACATCCGGACTGATGAGCACGCAATGTCCTTCGCCCGCTGTGCTTGATAGTATGCAGAACTCAGATTCGCCTTCCAGTAAATTCAGATCTTCCTTTTTAAGCGAAACTATTTTTGCCAATCTCGGCAAATCATTTTCTAGTGCGCTATCAAAGGATGCATGATTTTTCGAACTTCCTTGAATCTCGATTAATACGCCTTCCGGGCTGTTGCGTACGTTACCGGATAATTTACATTTGAGAGCTGTTTTATAAATAAATGGCCTGAATCCTACACCTTGGACTTGACCTGTGACGGTAAGGATTCTGCGGGAAAAATTACTTTCATCCATATGTGAATTTCTCATTAGGTGTGCGGTTTAAAGAATATATTGGTGTGCTAAGCTTATGTGATTTTACTTAAAATGGATTTAAGTCTTCCTTTAACTAGTCGAACAGCGTTGAACTCCATCGGGCTTAGTATAGAAGGCAACTGGAAATCTGTTGTGTCAAAATCATCAGGAGGTTCGATTACATATTTAATCTGATCCGGGTCGTAACCACAAATTTTTTGCTTAGAAATTTCCTTCCAGAGCTTTACTTTGTTCGGGCTAAGGCCAAGCAACATATAAATAGCAGTATCCAGAGCATATGGATTTGGAGATCCGGCAAGTAGGCTCATGGGGTAGGGTTTGCCATCGAGAGGGCCGGTTACATGCATGGGATAAATTGCATCCATAAGGTTAAATGCTATAGGCATAGCTGCAGCAACCTCGAGGATCATTTTTTCCATAAGACCTTCAATTTCACCAAATCTGGTGTGTGCTAAAGCTTTTCTAAAGCCGACCACCGTTCCAAACATATTTTTGACTGAGCCAGTTACTAAAAATTGACTGTGAGCTTTCAGTTTAGGAACATTAATGATCATATCCGTTTCAAGTGCGTCGCGGGAAATTCCAATGGTTGCACCGAATGATAGTTCAAGAGGGGCAGGACGGCCTAGGGTCTTAGTCTTAAGGCCTAGTTTGGCAAGTCCCGTTGTCATTCCGATTGTTTTGGCTATTTGCGCCGCTGTCCCATATGCCGGGGAATCTCCAACGGTAACAATAGCTCCGCAGTCAAGTAAATAACGGCAAAGTGAAATAGTTACATTAGGGTGAGTGCAGGCCAGCTTATTGCGTCCTGAAACAAGATTCGGCTTAACTAGAACCTTTGTTCCCGGAGCTATTTTACAGCCCGTTTCTTCAAGAACCATTTCAACAGCTGTGTCCAAGAATGTTGATTCATATTCTAGGATTCGGAAGTATGCGACTGGTTCTGTATTTTTGTTAATTGTGCTCATCTAATGTTTTTATGCCTAACCGTTTAGTCTTTAGTTTTAACCGTTTTCGGAACGGGTTTCTTAGTTGCTGCCGCAGGCTCAGCTGCTTTTACCGCCTTTGGCGCTGTTCTCTTTGGCTTAGCTGGTGTGGGTTTTGCGGCACCCTTTTTATTGCCTGCTGGAGGTATTACTTTCTCGGAGGTCTTTTGTGAAGCCGTAGGTTGTGTCTTTTTCGGGGGCGCAACTTGCGCCTTTTTTGGTGACGCAGGCTTTTTCACAGGCTTGGCTGGATTGTTATCAGCAGTAGTTGCTATCGTTTTCTTTCTTTTTAATTCAGGCGCGACCTGTTTAGGAGGTCCGTCTTTCTTTGCGGCTGACTCAGAAGATTTTTTGACAGCAGTCTTTTGTTCGGGACTTTTTTCCTTCGCTTTATTTCTTGCGGGTTTTTTAGAATCATCTTTTGGGGATGCAGGTTTTGTCGCCGATTGTTTTGGGGCCGCTGATTTTGGGACGTCGGTGACCGGCTTCTTGTTTTTTACTACTTTTTTATTAGCAGGATCGTCTTTGCCTGTTTTTGCCTCTTCTGCTGCCGCAGCCGCTTTCTTGGCTAGAGCTGCAGCTTTTTTCTTGCGTGCCTTTTGCTTTTTAATAAATGCTGCTTTATTCTCTATCTTTTCTGCTCCACTCATTTTCTTAAGGAAGGATACATCTGTGACAGTTCTGAAAAAAAGCAAATTGGCAAGGTCCCAAACCAATGTAAGCATTAAAAGAACAAAGGTTCCGATTGAAAGGTATGTAAAACCTGAATTGATATGAATTGGAAGTGCATTTCGTAAATTATACGCAGGAATAAGCGCCTCCAGTCTAATTTTGCTCGTTAACTGTTCCTGAGCCGTCATTCGTTTTGACTTCATAGATATAGCTAATTTTTTAAGAATGCGGTCTACAACGAACATGGACTGGGTTGCAGACATACCATATTTGTTTTCGAGCTTTTTGTTTTGATTAAAATAAAGCTGGCGTACGTCATTCATCAAGTATTTAAGGGTATATCCTAGGTCCCCTTGTACTTTAAGTGTACGTCCCTTTGGCGTTACCATGAGCTTATTTCGTAGTAGTATGCGTGTTGCTGCCTCAAATATTTTGCGATTGCTGAAGGACAGGTTTGCAGTGAAACTTTTACCGAGGTTGTCTCTGTTAGCTGCGTTAAGTTCTTCGAAAGGAGGAGTTATTCCTTTTCGTAGAGAGTTAAAAGTGCTCTCCATAATCTCAAAGGAGTTTTTATCATTTTCGAGAGGTAAGTACATTGTGCCTAACGCGGCAACGCTAAGAAATAATAGTAATAGTGCCGTGAGGAGTGTTTTGATGGAATACTTCATCATTTCGCCTCCTCGTCTAATGTTGGTTTCATATCCCTGATGATATCGTGTACTAGAGCATAAAAAAGCCAACCGCAGAAAACGACCATGCCTATGATCATTATATATAGAGCGCTTTGGTCGAGCGTAGTTGAAATTCCATATGAGATGTCAGCTCCGGCCTTTCTTAGTTGTCCGGGCAGAGCTAGCAATCGGTTGATTATAACTGAAACCACGACCAGCGAAACAAGCCCCTTTATTCTGTACGGCTCTATATATCTGATAGCTTTACCGCCTAGGTGAATGCCTGTCATGGTTCCTGCTATCAGGCCTGTGATGCAGTAGATATTGATGAAGCCGTTTAGGCCGAAGGCTCCCATGGTCAGTGCGCCTGATGATAACGCCAGCCTAACCAGATCCGTTCCTGCGACTATTGCCGCTACACATCCGAATCCTTTGGTAAGCACGGTAAAGCTAAGAACTATTCCGGCTGAGCCCGTAAGTGCCATAAAAAATCCACCTACAGTAGCGAGCAGGAAAGCCGGAAGCACCGGGATGCGCGAGTAGGGACTAGCTTCAGATAAGTCTACGATCTTTTTAGCTTCATCTAGTGCCTCTTCGTTAGTCGGAGCTAGTTCTTCCTCCGGCGCTAAAACTTTATCTTTTACTGTAGTAGGAAAATCAATGTACGGTGGAAAATTCATTGTTCTGATAGTTCGAGCTATTTCCCATGGCTCTTCGTCTGGAAATGAAATTAGAGCTGAATCTTTGGTGGATTTTTTTTCCGTTTTAGATGAGTTTGCAGCCTCTTTTGGCGGCGTAGCTTCTTCCGTGCTTTGTGAAGCCCCAGTCTGTATTGCTGCTTCCTTTTCTTTTTCGGCATTTTCTTTGCGCAGTAATTCAAGTGCATATTTGTGAGATGCTTCTCTAAAATCAGGTATAATAATGAATGAATAAATGATTAACCAGAAAATGATCATTGTTGAGATGAAAACATCGGTCCCTGCGGGGTCTGCCAGAAATATTGATGACGAAAGTGAGAATCCCGCAAATCCTCCAGCCGCTGTTCCGGCTGTCATTATTATGGCCATCTTGTAGTTGATTCGTTTATTGAGTCCCATTCTGACTGCTTCGATAGCGCTGAAAAGAAACAGCCTGAAAATTTCTGATCCAACGGCGTAAATACCTGATATCCCCGCAGTCATAAGGGCTGGTACAACAATTAAGCCTCCTCCTGCACCAATGGTGGAGCTTAGCATCCCAGCCACAAGCCCGATTGCTGCAGATAGCCAAAAACCGGGGCCGGAACCGTCTGGTAGGATATATGGATTATTTGTGTTTCCGATATATTGAGGGGGCTTGATTGTATCCGCGCATATTCCTGTAACCGGAATTAGTATAGCGCATATAATGATAAGAAAAAAAAGTAGGCGTCTATCAGAAAGATGAATCATAATATTCCTGCCTGAGCTATTGGATATTTTGGGTAACTATAAGAATAAAGGAACTTTTTATCAACTCAATATAATTTTAACGTAGATATCGCTAAAAACTTGCACCGCATGTGCTTAAATAGTAGTTGAATTGGTCCGAAATATTACAAAATTCAGATCATTTTTATATTCTTTAAAGTGGAGTAGTCATGAATAATAAGATTGTTTCCATGAAAAATGTTTCCATTGAACTTGAACAAGGGCCAATACTCCAGAATATTGACTGGGATATTAAGCGCGGTGAGCACTGGGCTGTACTTGGTGGTAATGGAGCAGGTAAAACAACTCTATTCAGAGTCCTCGCCGGAGCAGTCTGGCCTGATGATGATAAATCTCGCGAGTTTTATTTTGACGGTGTAAAAACTAATAGTCCTATTGAAGCTCAGGAGCGAGTTTATATTGTTTCGCCTGAGCAGCAGGATGTTTTTCTTAAAATGGGTTGGATTGTGAGCGGAGAGGAAGCAGTTCTTGCTGGAAAGGACAACACTCCTTTCCTTTATAGATTAGCTGACGAATCTGAGTATGAAGAAGCTCGTGAACTTATGGCTTCTCTCGGCATGGAAAATCTTGCCAAACGCAGCATTGTTGCAATGTCTCGCGGAGAAGGGCGCAAGATACTAATTGCTAGGGCTCTTATTGCGCGCGCTGAAATTATTATTCTTGATGAGTTTTTAGAAGGAATTGACCAGCAGTCCCGAGCACAGCTTATGGAGGCTGTTAATGCCGCTGCCGCTAGAGGCGTGACCATTGTCTGCTCAGCTCATAGGGACGAAGAGCTGCCTGCGTGCATAAATAGAACTTTGTATCTTGCAGATGGCAAGATAGACCACTGTGAAAATGGCCGGGGCGAAGGTGTTGCCTGCTATGTTGATCCTGCTCAGAAGCGCACGCCACCTGCTGTGAACAGAATTGAAGCTGGTAAAACTTTATTCAGGCTTTGTGATTCCAGTGTAGTTTTTCTCGGGAATACAGTCCTTACCAATGTGGACTGGGAAATGAATGGCGGCCAGAATTGGGCTGTTCTAGGTAATAATGGTGCTGGTAAGTCCACACTTCTACGACTTTTATACGGAGATGCGGCGGCCTATGCTGCCGAAGAAAAAATGGAACGCCTGCCTGAAAAAGGAGACAGTATTAGGTCTGTCAGAGGGCGGATGGGAATGGTTTCTGCTTCGCTTCAAGCTTCTTTCGGGGAAGCCGTGGGTAAGCCTATATTAATTATTGATCTTGTCCTTTCGGGCTTTTTTGCCTCAGTTGGACTTTTTGATGAGATTACCGATGAGCTTAGGGAAAAAGCATATGAATGGCTAAGGTTTTTTGGAATCGAGGATCTGGCTGAGCGAAACACAATGCAGTTATCATATGGACAACTGCGAAAAGCTTTCATTGCGCGCGCTTTAGTTTCAGGGCCTGATGTTTTGTTGCTCGATGAACCATTAGCCGGAGTGGATACGGCTTCGCGCAAGGAAATATTTGACCTGCTGGAATCTTTAGCCGCTGCGGGAGTGGCAATGGTTTATGTCACTCATCATAAAGAAGAGCTGATCCCTTCGATTTCGCATGTTCTTGAAATAACCGATGGGCGTGTTTCTTATCGAGGTGAGAAGGAAGAATATTTTGCAAGGCAAGACGCTACGATGAAATAGTCTGAACATAGGTAATAAAAAAGGGAGGGAGCTTTATACGCTTCCTCCCTTTTTTGGTTTGAAATAAATTATGGCGGTTTTATTTTTTTATCCAGCCTTTACTGGACATACAACTTTCGAAGGCCCTACTTTCCGCTGAGTATTCTTTTTGCTGCTGTTCATAAGTCTTCAGAAAACGAAGTTCGTTTTTCGGCGCGGAATCGGTGTTTTTTGAGGATCTTTTTGTGCAATAGTCACGGTCTTTAGTATATTGGTCGCCTTGATCTATAGATGGATCAAGACTTGGATTTACGTAGGAGGTGCAACCTGTGAAAACAAGTAAAATTAATAAAATTAATGGGCGCATAGTATTCCTTTCTAGGCAGTTACGAAAAAGCCTTTGTTTATTAAATTTTCTTTATTGTATGGGAACTCTTTGCTGTCCAGTCCGAGCATCGTACCGCCTGCGGCTTCGACAATAGCCTGCCCTGCCCCTGTATCCCATTCCATGGTCGGATTGAATCTGGGATAGATATGTGCCTTTCCCTCAGCTACCAGGCAAAATTTGATTGCACTGCCTGCGGGTGTCATTTTAGCGACGTTCATAGTGCTGAGGTATTTTTCTAAATCCGGGGACGGGTGGGATCTGCTACCTACAACAACCAAACCTTCGTTTTCGGCAGCGGGCTTGGTTGTAATCTTTTCTGGTGCTCTGTTTTCGCGAGTTACGTAAGCACCTTTTTCAGCGCACCCGGTGTATAAGGTGTCACTTGTAGGGGCGTAAACTACTCCCAGCACAGGGCGGTTGCTTCGCATTAATGCAATACAAACGCAGAACTCACCATTGTCTTTAATGAATTCTTTTGTCCCATCCAGAGGATCCACCAAGAAGAATTCATTCCATGACTGCCTCACAGAAAAAGGAATATCAGCTCCCTCTTCTGACAATACAGGAGTGGAGGGATAGAGTTCTGTGAGGGCTTTCATAATGACTTCATTGGAAGCTATGTCCGCCGCTGTCACTGGAGAATCGTCCTTTTTATTGACGACTTCGAATCCCTTGCTGCGAACATCCATGATGGCTTGGCCGGCATCTTTGGCTATCTGGGAAAGATTTATTATCATTTCATTCATGAATAAGTCTTTACCAGACCTTTTGGTGGCTGTCATCAGCTCTTGCCTCGTGTTATGTGTTGTTTTGACTTACGATCCTCAGGATATTACCGTAAAAATATGAAAATCAAACTTATTTGTTTTGGACACCTTACAGTTTATCATTCAAATGATGATTTCCTGGAAATACCAAATGGATCTGTTACAGGTGATTTACCGGCTCTTTTAGGCTTTTCTGATGAAGATGCCGCAATGTATTTTGCCGGAGAGCAGCGTGTTAGTGCTGATCATGAAATCTTAAATGAGGATGTTATTAAAATATTTCCTCCCATAACCGGCGGGTAAAATGAACACTGAGAAGCAACTATACGAGAAGTTAGAAGGGAATTTTATTGAAAAGGTTTTCCCCAAAGGTATGACTGTTAAGGTTGCGCCCCAATCTTTATTAAAAGCTATTTCAATTGATCTAGAACTGGATATGCACGTGGTTGAACAGGCAGCTTATTCCGCAGGGGCAGTGCCCGAGAGGTATGTCCGTAATTTAACCACATTTACACAGGAGGAGCAGGCCAAACTTTTTTCATCGAAGGTTGCTATGGTTGGGCTAGGTGGTCTCGGTGGGCATATGCTGGAATCTTTAGCTAGAGCCGGAGTCGGGCATATCGTTGCCTGTGATGGGGACATTTTTGAACCTTCCAATCTGAATAGGCAGTTTTTATCGTCCGAATCCACTCTTTTAATGAAAAAAAGTGCGGCAGCGGCTGAGCTTGTTAAAAACGTCAATCCCGCTGTTTTGTTTGAAGTTGAATCGCAATTTCTCGAGGGTGGCCAGTTTGATGAATTTGTTTCGGACTCAGATATCGTGGTTGATTGCCTTGGAGGCTTGAAGCACCGCTCGCAGTTAAAGGACGCCGCTTTTAGAAATAATATTCCTCTTGTTACTGCCTGCGTGGCTGGATGGGCAGGAATAGTTGCTACTGTTTACCCCGGTGATACTTCTCCAGCTGATTTCTTCGGCGACAACAATGGGCTCGAGGAAGCGCTTGGTACTCCGATACCTGCTATTTCCACTGCTGTCGGAGTGCAAAGCGCGGAGATTCTAAAAATATTAAGTGGAAAGGGGGCCGGTCTTGCTGGGAAGGCTCTTATGTTTGATCTGTCCGGAATGATTTTCGACACGGTTACTCTCTAATTGTTGACCTTTTACATAGTTTGTATTTCTGCTTTTATGTTTTTTTTCCTCTCTTTTTGATAATGGTTAAGAATTTAGCCTGTTATAGAACTGTCTATAACAGGCTTTTTTGTGGCCTGACTCGTCATGCATTAACGTGTTAGTTGCTTTTTTTTACGCTATTATTATTTTAAACCATGTTATTTTTTTAGATTTTAGGGTTATTTTTTTAATAGGTGTTTGTTGGAGTAGGTATTTTTAAAGTAATTAGATTGTGATAGCATGTAATTGTTAATCAAATGTTATTGTTACATTCAATTTTATACCTAACTTTTTTCCATGTAACTTTATAAAATATAAAAATGCGTAGTTATTATCAAATAGGCGTGTCTATTGCAAAATGCAAAAAAAGCAGGGTATATAATAGATTGTCTTATAGGTTGTTTTCGCGCAGGTCTGTACGCAGTATTTATAATAAAGGGAGGAGTCATGGAAAAAAAACTTGAAAATGTAGTAAGTGAGATGAATGATATTTCTGCAGCTCTTAAATTTCTTAGTGAGGCCATTGAATGTCATGACTCGGAAGGTAGAAGCTTGAACGGTGGCGGTATGTCGTATTTGGCTCGAGTTCTTAGCGACAGGGTCGCTAAAGCTTCAGATTTGTGCTGGGATGTCAAAACTTCCATTGAAGATGCTCGTATTTGATAAGACTAAATGTTGAAATCGTTGTTAATTATACTGTAGAATTATAAGATCATGTGCTAATGTTCTTAGATTATTAGTGTAAAAGCAAATTTCGTGATTTTTTATGTCTAATTCACTTCATTCGAATTTTAAATACATTCTTTTATTTGCCTGTAACAGGGCTTAAGTGTCGCGGAGGTAAGCGGTGAGCGGTAAAGAACTAAATGATAAATTGAAAGAAGAATCTCCTGTGATATTGGTTGTGGATGATTCTATAACTATGAGAAACTTTTTAACTAGAGTTCTTGAAGATGATTATCAGGTTGTTACTGCCGTTGACGGGCTTGACTGTGTTGATGTGTATGAAAAGACCCAGCCAAGTGTGATTTTGCTGGATCTTCTTATGCCTCGGATGGACGGCTTTGATGTAATAGAAAAGATCAGAAAAGAGATAGGAGACCTGGAAGTCATAATTATTGTTTTGACTGGACAGGATGAGCAGGAAATTAAGGCTAGAGCTTTAAATGCCGGAGCCAATGACTATCTGACAAAACCTTTTCATGTTGTTGAGCTTAAAGCTAGAGTCGGCGTTGCCATTAGGCAGGTGATGCTTACGCGCCAGTTACAGGCAACCAATGCGCAGTTACAGAAGGCTTACAATATAATTGATGATGAAGTTAAGCTGGTCGCAAGACTTCAGGATAAATTACTTCCAACAGATATTCCTGTCATTGACGGTCTGGAGCTGAAGAGTCTGTATAGGCCATCGGGCCGAGCCAGCGGAGATTATTTTGATGTTTTCGGAATGGAAGACGGAGTTATCCGGGTCATCATGGCTGATGTGTCTGGTCATGGACCTCAGGCTGCCTTCATTATGGCAATTGTCAGAACCTTGTTTAAGGCAGATGGCGATGAAAATCGGGATTTGGCTCACAGTTTAGAACAGATTAATGAGCATTTGGTTGATCTGATTGGTCAGGATTCTTATTTTGTTACTTTGTTTGCAGCCGATATAAATTTCAATACAGGCACGATGAAATTTCTTAGTGCCGGACATTGCCCCGCATTAATTATGCAGGACGGGGTGATGGGGAACTCTTTGAATGCACATGTCCCGCCGCTTGGGTTCTTTCCCATTGATACTACTCTTGATGAACGCCGATTTTCGTCTTCTCTGGATTTATTTATGTTTACGGACGGATGCTATGAATGGCGTATGAATGATGACTTTTTCAGCTTGGATCCGTTCATGGAGATTGCTGAGAAGCTGATGACTGACGATAATTTGAATCTTGATGAACTTGAAGATATTTTAGAAAAGGAAACAGGAGTTCGTCCGGTCTTTGATGATGACGTGACTGCGCTTTCGATCAGATGGAAAAAGGCAGATTAGGCGAAGAATTTTTTACGTGAATTTTTGCCGATTATTTTGCTTGCGAAGTCGCATTTAATTTCAGTAGCGCGTTGAAGCTATCTTCAAGGGTTTCCTTTTCAGCAACTAACTGTTGCAAAAAACCGTTTATTGCTGGGACCATTTTTATGGCGGTGTCAATTTCCGGGTTAGCTCCTGTCTGATATGCTCCGATATTCACCATATCTTCAACTTTATTAAAAGTCGCAAGGTGTCTGAGAACTTGCCTTCCGGCCGCAACTACTGCATCTTCCGTTATATCCCCTCGCACCCTGCTGACGCTCTTTAGGACATCAATACAAGGATAGTGGCCCTGATCTGCTAGATCACGGGTTAGAACTATGTGTCCGTCAAGAATAGAGCGTGTTGCATCAGCTATAGGCTCGGTGAAATCATCACCATCAACTAGTACTGTGTAAATACCTGTTATCGATCCCAGCTGACTTTTGCCTGCTCGTTCCAATAGCTTTGGAAGTTGGGCAAAAACTGACGGAGTATATCCACCACGGGTTGGAGGTTCGCCGGCGGCAAGGCCAACTTCACGGCCTGCCATGGCAAAACGGGTAACAGAGTCCATCATTAGAATCACATCATTTTGTTGATCGCGGAAATATTCGGCAATTGCTGTGGCTGTGTAAGCCGCGCGCATGCGCAGAAGAGGGCTTTTGTCAGATGTCGCGACAATAAGAACCGATCTTGCCATACCTTCGGGGCCAAGATCTCGTTCCATAAATTCTACAACTTCTCGGCCACGCTCTCCCACAAGTGCGATAACATTGATGTCCGCTACCGTATAACGGGCGATCATACCAAGTAGTGTCGATTTTCCGACACCTGAACCAGCCATGATGCCTACACGCTGTCCCTTACCTAATGTGAGCAGGCTGTTTATTGCTCTAACTCCAACATCAAGTGGTTCGTTGATTCTAGGTCGTTCAAGCGGATTAGGCGGGTCGCGGTGAAGCGGGTTGTAGGATTCCGGTATAATAGGCCCTTTGCCGTCAATCGGTTCTCCGAAGGCATCAACAGCTCTTCCGAGCAAGTTCATGCCTACGGGTATATGCGGCGGTGCTGTTGCATTTTTTATGAGAGATCCGGGACTGATGCCGTGAAGTTCTCCATAGGGCATGAATAGGCATGCGCCATCTCTAAAACCGACAACTTCGGCCGGAATTGAATCTGTAGAGTTTTCATTAGGCATAAGGTGGCACACGGAACCAAGGGGAGCCTTAATTCCTTTACCTTCAGCTATTAAACCGACTACCTTAGTTATTTTACCATAACTATGGCAGGAGGTGACAGAAGATAGAAGCTCAGTGCAACCTTTCATGTCAGCCATTAGTTTCTCCTTCTGCTACAGTCGGAACTGCGGCTGTAAGTTGTGCCAGAATTTCTTGCACACCTTCCCATCTGGAGGTGATGGTGTTGTCAACCATAGCGTCATCGGCTTCTAGAGTGATGCCACCGTTTTCGATAGCTGGGTCAGCTTTGATACGCCATTTCGATAGGGATGGATAATCTGCCTGTGCTTGCTCAAGAAGTGGGCCGATGATTTGCTGGTCCGCAGGAGAAACTTTGATTGTCAGATATGTCTGATTGTCAATTAGTGACAGAGACTCTTCCAGCAGTGCTGCTAGGATCTCATGTCTGCGCTCTTCCATTTCAACTGCAAGGGTTTTTTCTATGACCATCAGTACTAAAGAGACTGCATCTGTCGACTGAGCTATCATAAGGGAACTGGATTGTTCCTGAATCCCGGACAATGTCTGTCCGAGATTCTGGCTGAATCCTATCATATGCTTTTCAGCTTCAGAGGTGGCTTCTGCCTTTCCCTCTGCATACCCTTCAGCTTTTGCATTAACTTTAATCTGCTCGGCTTCAGCCATCGCTTTGGCAATAATATCCTTAGCGATATTTTGAGCTTTTGCTTTTATCCGGACAAAGTACTCCTGATCAGTCGTGTCATCCCACGTAAGCTTCTTTTTACCTTCCATCTCCTGGAGAGTCATTTCTTGGGCATTGTTATTCGAATCAAGTCCCATGATGACTTTACCAGTGTAGAATTTATCTTCTGCTTCTGTGTTAGACAAAGACATCTCCAGATCCTCTGCTTATCATTATGCGTCCCTCGTCTTCTAGGCGACGGATGCTTTTTACTATGTTCTGTTGCGCCGATTCCACATCTGAGAGTTTTACCGGTCCCATGATTTCAAGGTCTTCACGGATCATGTTAGAAGCACGTTCGGACATGTTCTTGAAGATGAGTTCCTGAAGATCGTCGGAAGCGCCCTTGAGTGCTGTCGTAAGTTCTTCATTGGAAACCTCTTTGAGAAGTTCGCGAATTGCTCTGTCGTCCAGTCCTTTCATATCTTCGAATACGAACATGAGGTTTCGAATTTCTTCGGCCATCTGTGTTGATTCTTCTTCTATTTCTGAAAGAACTTCTTCTTCGGTCGCACGGTCTACTGCGTTGAGAATTTCTGCAACAGCAGGGATTCCGCCAACCTTCTTGCCTTCTTTACCACCCATGGCGATGAGCTGACTTTGCAGTACTCTATCAACTTCCATGAGCATTTCTTCTGCAACGGCTTCGAGTTTTGCAAGTCTCATAAGGACTTCTGCTCTGACTCCTCCGGGCAGGCTGGAGACTAAGTCCGCGGCCTGATCGGGATGCAGGTGTCCTATTATTAGTGCTAAGGTCTGAGGATGTTCATTCCTAAGAATCTGAGCAAGGATTTTCGGACTTACATTTTGCAATTCCTGGAATGGGGCCGGTCCGCTTTCGAGATCCAACTTATCCAGAATGTACTTTGCTGTTTCTTCATCAAGGGATTTGCTGAGAAGTCTTCTGACCTGATCAGCTCCACCCATGAGGAGCTCTGCTCCGTATGATAATGTTTCGTTAAATTCTTTGAGTACTTCAAGGACTTGTTCCTTGGGGACAGAATCCATTTCCAGCATCGCTCTTGAGACTTCGGCAATTTCAGGCCTAGTCATACGTTTGAATGATTCTGAAGTGAACTTATCTCCTAAGGCGAGAAGTACAATTGCTGTTTTTTGGTTCCCTGAGAATGGGGTCGACAATTTATGCTGCCTCCTGCTTCAACCAGGTCTTCAGAACCTGCACTGCCTGATCCATATTCTTTTCTGAGAGTTGCAGAGCCTGAGCCTTGGCGTTCTCCAGCTTACGTGCCGCATCTAGAGCCTCTTCGTCAAGGTCGCTGTCGTCTAGAGACAATCTTTCTGCACCTTCAGGAAGGCCGGCCATCTCATCAATTTCTTCTTCGGAGATGCGTGGCTTGATAAGAGCCATCACTACCGGACGTACAACCAAGATGAGGAAGAGGAAGATGAGAAGCCCATTAAGGAAAGGCTTTCCGAGTCTTTGAGCGTATTCGAGCATTGTGCGCATAAGCCCTTCGTCACCGAAGATATCCTGCATTCCGAAGGTCATATTTGACACTTCAAGAGAGTCGCCGCGGGTGGAATCGTAACCAATCGCAGATCTGACTAATTCTGTAATGCGTTCCATTTCTTCTGCTGAACGGGGAACATATGTTGTTTCACCTGTCTCAGCGTTCTTTGTGTATGTGCCGTCAACAACGACTGCCACGCTAAGACGCTTGAGTTCTCCTACAGGGACAATTATCTGCTGCTCTTCTTTGTTAATTTCGTAGTTAGTAGTTTTGGTCTCACGGGTTGACTCCTGAGTAGTCGCGGTACCTGTGAAGCCATCCCCTCTGAAGTTTGCTTCAGGTACGCCGCCATCTACATTGGCTGAACCCTGAGTGGTTTCTTCACTGGATTGTTCGCTTCGTGCTACCTGACCGTCAGGGTCGTATGCTTCCGTCTTAATAGTGCGCTGTCTGAAATCAAGCTCAGCATTAACTTTAGCTATAACCTTTTCAGTTCCTACTATTGGCATGAGTAAACGCTGGATGCGTTGCTCTATTTTACTTTCCATTTCAGCTTTATACTGGAGCTGGCTGGAGCTGACGTTAAGGCCAAGGCCTCCGTCTTCTTCCGGCTGGTAGAGGACCTGTCCGCGCATATCTGTAATAGTTACGTGCTGTCCTTTGAGTCCTTCAACTGACATTACTACTAGGTTCAAGACGCCCTTGACTTGCTTTTCTGTAAGCTTTTCTCCTTCCTTAAGCTTCAAAACTACAGAAGCGGAAGGCTCAGCCTGCTCTTCAATGAAAAGAGACTTTGCTGGCATAACAAGATGCACTCTGGCGCGTTCAACCTGAGGAAACTCACTGATTGTTCTTGCAAGTTCGCCCTGAAGAGCACGCTGGTAGTTAATGCGCTGGATAAAGTCAGTCTGACCGATCTGAACTGCATCGAAAATTTCATAACCGATTCCCTGTCCGTGCATGGCCCCTTCACCCGCAATCTTGAGGCGGAGGTCATATACTCTGTCAGCAGGAACCATAATTGTGGCTCCGTTGTCTTCAATCTTATAAGGTTCCTTAGTGGATTGAAGAATGCCGACAACGCGGGAAGCGTCTTCTGCGTAAAGTTTTGTGTAGAGAACTTTGTATTCTGTCTGGTTGAGCCAGAATACCATTAAAAGAAATGCGATAACAACAGAGGCCGCTAGCCCCCCGATGAGAATCTGCTGGGAAACAGTGCGGTCGGACCAAAAATTTGTAAACTTTTCTAAAGACTCTGTGGCGAAGTTGGTCATAATCAAACTCCTAACGATTTTTCGAAAGAGAAAGCAAGTAGCGGTCCGAATTAATAATTATCCATTATTATAGTGTCTTATGTTTACAAAAGTTGGTTTAGAAATATGAGGAAAAATGTCTGACAAAAAATTGTCTAGAAAGGCATTTTCAGAACTTCCTGGTATGCAGACATGACTTTGGAACGCACGGTGCTTGTCATAGTCATGGCAAGTCCTGCTTTCTGGAGTGAAATCATCAACTCATGTACATTCTGATTTTTGCCAGAAGCAAAGTCTTCAATCATGGACTTTTTCTCAGTCTGCAAATCATTTACATTAGTAAGGGAGTCTTTGAGCGTGCTTGTGAATGAATTCGGTTCGGTATTGCCCACTTTCATGGTTTGGTCGAACTTCTTATCAAACTTATTCTGAGTCTGTAGAGCGTTGGTATATGCCTGCATGGCGACATTCTTAATAGACATTTTGTTTCTCCTTTAATTACGTAATCAATAAATGGCTGATTAGCTCATTCCGATTCGAAGAGCGCGGTTGAACATTTTTTTTGCTGCATCTACTGACTGAGCATTGGCTTCGTATGATCTACTAACTGTGATCATATTTACCATTTCTTCGACCACGTTGATGTCTGGGTATCTAACGATACCTTTTCCATCCGCATCAGGATGGTTTGGCTCAAAGACTTCTTTGAACGGCCGGGTGTCGGAGACAATGCCTCGTACGGTTACACCTCTGAGTTGCTGGCCTAGTTCGCTGTTCATTGCTGTATCGAAAGGAGAGAGTAGAGGAGTTGACTCCATAGAAACACTTTTACGACGGTAAGGACCGCCTTCTGCTGTACGCGTTGTTCTGGAGTTAGCCATATTCATAGATACGACGTTTAAGTACTCTCTTTGCGCCTTGAGCCCTGAGGCTCCCAGTTCAAGTGCTGTCATGAAGTTCATTATCTAGCTCCTGCTTGGATGACTTTTTCCATCCCTTTAAAACTCTTGGTGATAACCTGAGTTAACGCATTATATGCTAATGAATTTTTAGTCATAGTGACCATCTCGTTATCAATATCTACGGCGTTTTCTCCGTGGACAACTCGAGGTTCAAAGTCAGCAATAGTTCTACCGCTGAATGTGGTCGGGTCGAAATTTGCGGGCACATGCATTTTGCTTGTTTTTGTCATCTTGCCCCGTGCATCTTTGCCGATGGCCTTTTGCAGGCTGTCTTCAAATTCTAGCGTCTTACCTTTGTAGCCAGGGGTATTAACGTTTGCTAGGTTGGATGCGACAAGATTTTGACGTTGTAGTCTCAGGTCCAAAACCTTACCTGTTAAAGCTATGCTGCTATCAAATAATCCGCTCATATCCTCATCCTCCTGCAAATATTGCCTGGTCCTTCCGAAGTCTGGAAGTGTGATTGTGGTTTGTAATTGAATAAGAGTTAGCAAGACTCGTTCCAATCTTGTATATGTCTTATATTATTGAATTAAAAGTGGTACGCCCAGTTGTTGTCATTACTCAGGTGTCGTAAAACGGGCGGTGTATAATTTTCCTATATATAATGTAGGGAGATTATGTGGGTGTTTGGCACATCAGTTGCATTAATCTAGGCAGACCAATACAGGTCGAAAAAAATGCCGTCTAAATCCAAATCAGTCGGTAACTATTTTCGGAGGGATTATGAGTCATCTAGATTATGAGATTAACAAGGAACTCGGTGAGTGTTATCTGTTCATGGGCGAACTGGATAAAGCTGAAGATTACTACAAGAAGGCTGCCGGATCTAACGGTGTGCATCCTGATCCTTATATCGGGCTTGCTACAATCGCGATTCAACGCGGCGAGTATGATTCTGCCATGACTCTTTATGAAAAGGCACATTCCGTAGAAGTCACAGACAAGAGCTTCGCTGGAATGGGACTCATTCAGATGGAAACATCTAAGCAGATTGATGCCTTTGCAAGTTTTTCCGAGGCCTTAAGCATTAATCCAAGCAACATGGTTGCGCTTTTCGGAATTATCAGAATCGGTCATGAATCTGAAATGGTAGGGGAAGCAGTTCCTTTCCTTGAAAGATTCCTCGAAATTGAGCCTGAAAAGCATGAAGTCCGTTATTCCTTGGCAGGTTGTTTTATCTGTATGGATATGAAGGACGAAGCTGTGCAGCAGCTCGAAATGATTTTAGAAATGGACCCTGCTAATGCAGCAGCTAAGGAATTGCTTGAGCAAATTTAACTTAGCAGATTCATTGCACAATACTGACTCCCCTCCTGTTTGGCTCCCGTTCTGAATTAGAATTAATTCAGGGACGGGTGCCAATATAAAGGAAAAGGTAGGGTCTAGCGCTTGCCTTTGGTGCGTAAATCCGGCACAACTCCACAAAAACAATAGCGGGAGAAGTGTTATGGATATGCTACCTATTAAGCGCGGAGTACTCAGTGTAACTGATAAATCCGGTCTTGCAGAATTTGCGTCTGAGTTAGCTGGCTTCGGTGTTGAATTGATCAGCACCGGCGGAACCAGGAAAGCTCTGCAGAATGCAGGACTTGAAGTTAAGTCAGTAAGTGATGTTACTGGTTTCCCTGAGATCATGGGAGGCCGTGTCAAAACTTTGCACCCTCATGTGCATGGTGGAGTTCTTGCGGACAAGGATAACCCAGAACACATGTCTACTCTTGATGAACATGGAATCAAGACGATTGATATGGTTTGTGTAAACTTATATAATTTTGCTAAAGCTGTAAGTGAAGGGCAGGATCTTAGGAGTGCTGTTGAGCAGATCGACATCGGCGGTCCTACTATGTTGCGTGCTGCGGCTAAGAATTTTCATTCTGTTCTGGTTGTTCCTAGCGTTGTTCATTATCCTCGCATTCTTAAAGAAATGAAGGATAACGACGGTAAGATCTCTCTTGCACTTAGGAAGGAACTTGCCGCTGAAACTTTTGCGCTTGTTTCCAAATATGACTCAATGATCGCCAAATATTTGGCAGATCACGACGCATAAGTATTATATTAAGCGGGGCGATAGAATTTAATATAATTCTGACGCTCCGCTTTCATTGTTCAAATATCCTACGGGATAAAGGAAGATGCAGCCATAGCTCTGAAACTCAAAGGAAATACGCAGGGTCTTAAACCCAGCGAGGTCAAACGGATCAATCGTCTTGCGGAACGCAGTTACAGCGACCTTTGCGGATATTCTAACGAACAGGCACGTGAACTTTCCTCTCTCAGTCATGAGATAGGTAGGCAGATCGCTCTGCTCGTGAACAGGCAAGGTCGTCCTGAATTGATTCTGGTTGGTGATCCGTCATCGATTTATATTCCTGAACTGCCAAGAGCACGCCAGTCTGAGGGAAGACTCAGAGGTTTGCGGCTTCTTCACACACATATTTCAGGGGAAAGCTTATCCGAAGAAGATCTTATGGATATGGTTTTTCTCAGACTCGACAGTGTTACTGTCATTGGCTCCGATTCAAACGGTGATCCTGAATTTGCGCAATATGCTTATCTTCTTCCTCCGGGATCAAGTGAAAAAGCTTACGAACAATTGCCTCCTGTGCGCTGGAATGAATCAGACATCGATTTGCCGGCTGTAGTTAAAGCCCTTGAGGATGAATTCAGCCGTGCGGATAAAACCAGAGACAACTCTGATGAACGCGAGCGCGCGGTCGTTGTCAGCGTATCTCAGGATTCGAAGGCTTTACAAGATCGCTCCTTAGACGAATTAGTGGATCTTGCTGATACCGCAGGTCTAAAAGTAGAAGGACGCCTTATACAGCGGATTAGGAAGGTTAATCCTAAAACTATTATGGGTAAGGGGAAGCTTGCCGAACTGGAAGTCCTTGCATTACAGGTAGATGCGGATGTTGTTCTTTTTGATCAGGAACTTACTGCCGCGCAGATGCGAAATCTTTCTGAGGTTACAGAGCGTAAAGTTTTGGACCGTACTCAGCTGATTCTAGATATTTTTGCTCAGCACGCCACAACAAGAGCAGGTAAACTGCAAGTTGAAATGGCGCAGTTGAAATACACCATGCCGCGTTTGGTCGGAATGAATAGTGCCATGTCCCGCTTGATGGGAGGAGTTGGTGGTAGAGGTCCGGGTGAAACTAAGCTTGAAATTGACCGTAGACGAGTTAAAGACAGATTGGTCAAACTTGGTAATGAACTGAAAAAAGTGAGTAAGCAGCGCGGGTATACCCGTGATCGCCGTTCCCGTGCCGGCGTTCCTGTTGTCTCGCTTGTCGGTTATACGAACGCAGGTAAATCAACCTTACTGAATACACTGACCAACAGTGTTGTTCTTGCTGAAGACAAGCTTTTCGCGACTCTTGATCCTACCAGCAGACGGATTCGTTTTCCTAATGATCAGGAACTTATTCTTACTGATACGGTTGGGTTTATTCGTCAGTTACCTAAAGAATTGAAAGAAGCTTTCAGAGCAACACTCGAAGAGCTTGAAGTTGCGGATGTTCTTTTACACGTTGCTGACGTTTCTCATCCAGAAGTGGAAGAGCAGATTGAAGCGGTTGAGAATATTATTCAAGATATGGAATTGCAGGAAATTCCCGTTATCCTAGTTCTGAATAAATGGGATAAACTCAGCGCTGAGAGCCGCGAGATGGTCAAAAATGTATTTCCTCAAGGTATTCCAGCAAGTGCGAATAACCGCAAATCTCTCAGGCCTGTTGTTGAACAGATGTTGGAAGAGCTTAGGAAGCTGTCGAAGAAGGTGCGGTAAAAAGCTCTCTTATTTTTAGTTTATCGATATATTTAAAAGCCCCCATAATGTGATGTAAACATTATGGGGGCTTTTTTTATGAAAAGATGTCCTGAATAACCTTTTCAAAAGGTTCCATCTCAATGGGTTTAGACAGGTAGTAATCCATACCGGAGTCTAGAAATTTCTCTTTATCTCCCATCATAGCATACGCTGTCAGCGCAATGATTGGAATTAGAATATTGTTTTCTCCTGCCTTACCGTTCCGGATAGCAGTAGTTGTTTCAAGGCCATTCATAATAGGCATTTGTACATCCATAAAAACAAGGTCGAAAGAGTCTTTTTGAAGAGCCTCAATTACTTGTTTCCCGTTTTCAACAGTAGTTGTATGGATACTTTGCTTTTCAAAAAACTTTTTAATTACAACTCTACTGATAGGGTCGTCCTCTGCTATGAGTATTTTGATGTTTTCAACGGAATGAAACTTTTGAACGGCTGGGATTTTATCTTCAATGTTGCAGGACTGAGCGAAGGCAAACGGTAAACTTATATAAAAAGTGGATCCGATTTCAGGTTCACTTGTCATTGAAAGGTTGCCATCCATTAGAAAAGTTAGATTTTTTATGATTGCAAGGCCAAGTCCTGCGCCTTGATGCTCTCTTGTGTAGCCTTCTTTAGCTTGTACAAAGGGATTAAATAGTTCCATCACTTGTGAATCTTTGATGCCGATGCCAGTATCAGACACAGAAAATAAAATTCTTTTTTTATCAGGCGTGGCGAGTTGAATATCATCTGCTTCTATGGAAATTGTCCCTGTCTCTGTAAATTTAATAGCATTATTAACAAGGTTGCTAATAATTTGTATTAGTCTGTCTTGATCGCCAATAATTGATTTAGGGATAGAATTACTGATTCTAAATTTAAGAGTGAGTCCTTTTTTTTCACATACAGGAGCAAACTGTTGCTCGATTGATTGCATCATAGTGCGCAAGCGAAATGGCTCATTGTAGAGTTCTATTTTTCCTGCTTCAACGCGTGATAAATCTAGAATGTCTCCAAGAAGGTTGGTGAGACGTTTGGAAGATTGAATCGCTATGCCTACATATTCAAGTTGTTCCTCACTTGGTGACATTTCTCTAAGAATTTGGAGAACTCCCATTATTCCGTTAAGAGGAGTTCGCAATTCATGACTCATATTTGCTAGGAACTCACTTTTTGCACTATTGGCTACGTCAGCTTGCTCTTTTGCCTGTTGAAGGTTTTCTTGATTTTTTATGCGCTCAGTTATGTCCTGAGCGTAGCCTACCGTTCCTATGATTTTTCCATCCATTGAAACTGGTGATTTATGGATTTCGAAGCATCGAGCCTGCCCTCCATCATTCACCCATTTTTCGATTCGTTCAGCATTCCCATTCTCTAGTATAGATTTAGAGTTACCTTTAAGATTTGTTGCTAAGGGTGAAAGTGGAGTATAAGGAGCTTGTTTCCGGTCCTTTATTGCAGAGGAACGAGTTTCACTAAGTTCAATAAATTTTGAATTCTCAGCAAGAGAGTTATCTTCTAAGTCAGTTAGCCATACGAAAAAAGGAAAGTTGTCTAGTAAGGCTCGTTGGTATCTTTCGCGTGTTTTGATGTCTTGCTGTGCTGATGCCAATGCTGCGAGGGGAATGCCGTGGATCGGCACCCATAATAACCATGCAAATACTAAACTAAAGGCAAGCACTACTAATCCAACAATAAGTTGATAAAGATAGGAGTTTTGTCCTTCGATCCGTCCAATGGGGCGGCCGAAGTCATATATAATTACACTCTCTTCGATAAATGGGCCACTTGAAGTTGGCAATTTTTCTACTACAATGGTTTCATCTGTTGTATATATTCGATAACTATTCTGGTTAGATGTGTATCGCTCAATATTGCTAACTAAACGATCCGTGGAAATATCCCATGTATCCGGATGATCAGCAATAAAGTTGTTTAATGCCGCAGCTTGCACCGTTAAAGTTGTTTTTAACTGTGAAGATAAATGCATGTACGAGTAAGTCGAATATGCAAGGATTGGTATGAGCGCCACAACAAGAGATAGTGCTAGAGTCAAGCTTGTTACAAGAGAGGTGTTCGTTGATTTTTCAAGGCGCATTTTTATTGTCCGCTAGGAAGGTAGTGGTATTTTAGCATTATAGTCTGTGCTTCTGGTGAAGTTAAAAAGAGCGCAAAGTTCTCTATTGCAGGAGTAAGTTTGTGAGGTAGAATAACAGTAAGCTCTTTACTCCATAGGTAACTACCATCCTGCAAACTTTTAGTTGATGGCTTTATCCCGTTTATCGAAAAAACAACTAGTTTCTGATCTAGTGTACTAAGTAATCCCATGGTCGTAGGCCCTAGGATGTTGGCTGTTTTACCTAGAAGTAAAACTGTTTCAAGGTCGTTTTTAGGGACAGCCATACCGGGGCGAAGGAATGATGATTTAATTGCAGCGTTCATCGCAGGGGACATTGATTTCAGAAGAAGGGTGTCACTCTCAAAATTTCCCCGAATGATGAGTCTGATGGGGGCTCCAGAGGGCCAATTGGGCTGCGAACCATTGTATATGTTGGCTAATTCGTCAAGTGTGAGGTTGCATTTCATTTGCATGTCGCGCGTACACATGACAAATGGGGTTGAAGCTAGTTTGAAGTTTTTGCCATACTTACCCTCTTCCGTGGATAATGGGCGTCCTGCAATTGCTATGTCTATGCGGCCGGCCTTAAGAGCTTTTAGCGCTCCGTTTGAGCCAAGTGCTGGGCTTACAACTCTTAATGACACGTCTGTATTGTGTTTGTGATATTCATTGAAAAGTTTTTGGATGAGTGGGCCGGATGATCCCGTTCCGCCAATGGTTATTACTTCGGCCTGAACTAGTGAGCCCATACCGAATGTTAGAAATATAATAGAGAGTAGTATTATTGAAATTTTTGAGGGCATAACCGAATCCTATAGCAAACCAGATTTGCAGTGATAATTGATTTTAAAAAGAGATTTTTTAGTGTTTCATAGCCACATTATAAGATACTATATAAATATATTTCGTCAAGAGAAAGACTCTATATAAATACTAAGTTGATTCCATTTTTAGAACTGAATGATAGATACAACTAAATTTTCATATTATTAATGTCAAATTGCGCACTAGTTAACCTGGTTTTAAGAGTTGTAATTTTAGATTATTACTTAATTCTTTGACGTAATCGCTGTTGCAAGTTGTACGTGATTTTTGTTAAGGTTGATTGTAATTGAGGGAAAAGTAAAATAATACGTTGTGCTATCTTTGTGTTATTTTACCCGTGGCATTGAAATGTATCGTGTGTTTAATTTTTTTGATCATCATCTAGATTTTAATCCTGATTGCAGGGAGTGATATGAGCTCGAAAGGTGTTGTAAGCTGGTTTAATGATCAAAAGGGGTTCGGCTTCATTATTAATGAGGAAGGGCAGGATGTTTACGTTCATTATTCTGAAGTAAATCGTGACGGATTTAAAACTCTTGAAGTTGGCGAGAAAGTGATATTTGAATTGGTAGATGAAGGCAGTGCGCCGAAAGCCATGTCAGTAAGAGTTGTTAATTACTAACCTCTAAAATGAAAGCCCGCTTATCATTATAATAAACGGGCCTTAAGTAAGCAATCTTAACGAGCAATCACTGCGTTATTAACGTTTTGTAGGTTCTAAAACATCATCAACGTTAATGTCGCGGGACGTCAGCTTTCCTTCATTAATTTCATGTCTTGTTAACTTCCAGTCCACATGATCAATAAAGTCTACTTTAGCCCATGCAGTTTTGGGAAGTCGCTTGACTAATTCTTCTAAGAAATCATCAATGTCAATGAAGTGTCCTTCATAGTCGACATTTAATACTTCATCTTTATATACGATTTTATTAAATGGAATTTCATCTTTCATTTCATCAAAATCTTTTTGAGATAGCCCTTTGATATCTCCATATACTCTGACATCTTCCATTATTTAAGCTCCTTATATTCCAATGATGTGGCCCGAATGTTGAATTTTATGTTTAAAATTGGTTAAGTCTTTTCTGACTTAAAATTAAGCACTTATGTCGAGAAAGAAAGAGTTAAGCATAAAAAAAGGTCCGTTTTTATAAAACGAACCTTTTTACTTTTGAGTAATATTGCTGATTAAGAGAGAGGCTAGGCGCTATTTCCTTCAATAAGCTTTATCGCTTTTTCAGGAAGAAGGTGGAGGTCGGGCTTTGAAACCTGATCGTTTGCCCCGACAGATTCTCCTTTGTGCTTAAGCTCTTTAGTAATGATAGAAGAGTATAAGATCACGGGAGTGTCTTTGAAGTCCTCATCTTCTCTGATCCATTTAGTTAAACTGAATCCATCCATCAGCGGCATTTCAATGTCAGAGATTACGATTTCAACGTAATCTTTGACGGGTCTTTTTTCGTCATGAGCGATTTGTTTTATTTGCTGCAGAGTCTTACGGGCTTCATCCCCATTCTGAACAATAGTATGTCTGAAATTTGCAGTGGTGAGTATTTTATCAAGCATGGCTCTGATAGTAGGGGAGTCGTCACAGACAAGGGCTGCATATGCTTCTGTAGCGACGGCAGATGTTTCATCAATGTTTCCGCCAAGGGTGGGGTCGAGGTCTGCAAGAATGCTTTCGAGATCCAGCAATTGGATAAACCTGTCTTCACGTTCGACAATACCAATTATGCAGCTGTCATTGAAGCTGCTCATAAATTTGTCAGGAGATAGAACCTGTCCCCAGCCTACTCTATGGATTTCTGTCACTCCGCTTACTTGAAAGCCGGATACCGTCTGGCTGAATTCAGTAACAATAACAATATCATATTTTTGATCGTCTTTTTCAAGGCCAAGCCAAGTGGCGAGATCTAGAACGGGCAAAATATGATTTCTTAAAGGAATTGTTCCTAAAAAACATGGGTGCTCAGCAGATTCTGGGTGAACAAGATTCGGGCTTTCAATGACTTGCATTACTTTGGCTACATTTACCCCAAAATGACATCTTTCTGCCGGTCCTGTCTCAGTTGCAGGCATGTCAATGTAGAACTCAAGTATTTCAAGTTCATTGGTTCCGGTTTCCAGTAAAATATCAGTTTTTGCCATTCTGAGGCTCCCTCGTGTAAATTGTGAACTAAGTATTATCGATTCGAGGCTGATCTTATTGCCTACTCAAGTAATCTACATCAATCAGTTTTGTAGGTCTATACAATTTGAAGTTTAATGCATTAATCTTATTAATATTAAAATCTTTACAAAAATAAAATATTGAGTTTAAATTTCTTAAGCATAAATGAGGTGGAAATATATGTATAAGATTTTGATTGCAGAAGACGATAAGATATCTCAAAAGCTGGCAGCGAGATTTGTTCAAGATATGGGGCATCTTCCTTTTGTTAGTCCGCATGGCAAGCATGCTTATGAAGCTCTGAAAGCTGAAAATAAGTTCGATATGTTGATTACTGACATTATGATGCCTGAGATGGATGGAAAACAATTGGTTCAGACACTAAGGGGAGACTCTCAGTTTATGGATTTGCCTATTGTGATAATGTCCGCTGTCGTAGGTGTTTCAGATATATCAAGTCTTCTGTCGCTTGGAGCCACGTATTTCCTTACCAAGCCTATTGATAAGGGGGAGTTTGAAGAAGTCATCCGCCGCTGTCTTGAATAATAGGTTGATTGAAATTATTTCTAATTGTTTAGTATAGTAATCCTATGAACGGATTCCGGTGTTTAATCGGGGTCCGTTTTTGTTTTATAAAATTATCGTCATTCTATGGGTTGTTACGAAGCGACTTTGGGTATATTGATTTCATAAGTCGTCTTAAAAGCAAGGTTATATTTTAATTGTATTTAATAATGTCTTTGGTGGCGAAGTGAGCGGCTTAGCCTTTTCTGACAGGTGACCAGCTTTTTTGGGATGGTGCGCTTAAGTCGTGAGTCATTGCTAATTCGGAGCTTAAAACATTAATCCGGGGAGGGTAATTTGTCCCTGAAAATTTTAGAGCAATTCAAGAATCCTGATTTATGTAAAAAACTTCTCGATCGGCTTGATAAAGAAGTCGAGAGTGAGATCCGGTTTATGGAGGTCTGCGGAACGCATACCGTCGCTATTTTTCGTAGTGGTTTACATTCAGTTTTGCCTGAAAAGGTTATTCATTTAAGCGGTCCCGGATGTCCTGTGTGTGTGACACATGAGTCAGAAGTTAATGCTTTTCTGGACCTTGCAGGCAAGGATAATGTCATTATCGCTACTTTTGGGGATCTTATTAAAGTTCCCGGTAAAAAAGGGCATTGCCTTAAAAATGCTCAGGCTGAAGGCGCACGAGTTGAGATTATTTATTCTCCATTTGATGCTCTTGATATTGCCCGTAAAAATCCCAATGACACGGTAGTATTTCTAGGCGTAGGTTTTGAAACTACAGCACCGATCATAGCCGCAACTGTTTTAATGGCTAAAGAGCAAGGGCTGACTAATTTCAAGGTTCTATCCTTTCATAAACTCGTGCCACCCGCCCTCGATGTGCTGATTTCTGATCCTGAAACATGTATTGACGGGTTCATTCTGCCCGGTCACGTTTCAACTATTATCGGGATTCACCCATATGACTTCATCGGTGCAAAATTCGGCAAACCTGCTGTGGTAACAGGGTTTGATCCTGTTGATATTTTGCAAGCCTTGTTGCAAATGGTTCGCTCTATGAAAGAAGAGCATCCGAAAGTCATTAATCAATATCAGCGTTGTGTTTCTGAAAATGGCAATCCTAAAGCTATTGAAACGATGTACCAAGTCTTTAAACCGTCTGATGCATTATGGCGTGGAATTGGAAGAATACCGAGCAGCGGACTTGAGTTTAGAGATGAATATGAAGACTTTGATGCAATAAAAGTTTTTGATTTGAAAATCGGGGAATGCCCTTCATTGCCTGGTTGTAAATGTGGTGATGTATTAAAAGGCAAAATGACTCCTGAACAATGCCCTCTTTTCGGGAAGGCATGTACTCCGGCAAAACCTGTAGGGCCATGCATGGTCTCAACCGAAGGCAGTTGCGCTGCATACTTCAAATATAAAGTAGATTAATATGTCATCAGATAAAGTTTTACTCGACTACGGTTCTGGCGGAAAAGCCTCCCAGAGACTTATTTCTGAGCTTTTCATTAAGAATTTTGCAAACCCTGAGCTTGAAAGGCTAAACGATGCTGCCGCATTTCACATTGACGGCAAAATTTCAATGAGCACAGACAGCTTTACTGTAGACCCTATTTTCTTCCCCGGCGGAGATATTGGATCTCTTGCGGTGCATGGAACAGTAAATGATGTGGCCATGCTCGGAGCTATACCTAAGTATTTGACCTGCGCGTATATGATTGAAGAAGGGTTGCCCATGGCTGACCTTGAACGCATTGTCATATCAATGAGCGAAGCGGTCAAAGAAGCGGGCGTTGCAATTGTAACCGGTGACACGAAAGTTGTGCCTAAAGGTGCGATTGATAAAATTTTTATTAATACGACTGGAGTTGGCCAGATTATAGCTGATCCTATGCCTAGTGGTGACAGAGCTGCTGTTGGCGACGTTGTATTAGTTAGTGGGACCATGGGTGATCATGGCTTGACCATTTTGGGGACTCGTGAAGGTCTTTCACTTGCCTCCAATGTTATGAGTGATAGTGCAGCTCTTAATCATCTTTTGGTAAAGCTTGTGCAGGAAATTCCTGACATTCACGTTCTTCGTGATCCTACAAGGGGTGGGCTTGCCACAACTCTTAACGAAATTACTACAGCTTCAAATGTGTGTTGTGAGCTTGAAGAGTCATCGATACCCGTTAAACCCGAAGTTGTGGGTGGTTGTTCTTTTCTTGGACTAGATCCTCTCTATCTTGCTAACGAAGGGAAGTTTTTGTGTATTCTCCCTCAGAAGTATGCAAAGCAAGCTCTCGAGATTATGCGTGCAGATAAGCTTGGAGCGGATGCCTGTCAGGTGGGGACTATTACCGATGCTAAACCCGGTAAGGTTATTCTAGTAACTCCTCTTGGCGGAAGACGACTTTTGAACATGCTTGAGGGTGAACAGCTTCCTCGCATCTGCTAATACGTTTTAAAATTTTTTTTTTAGTATTCGGCTCCTCTTCTGTAAAAGAAGGGGAGCTCTTTTTTTGTCAGTATAAAAAGGTGATAACTGTTTGAAAAGGTGGTACCAATTTAGGTATAAAGGAGATACGCGTGGTAAAAGATCTTAAAAAATGTCTCGCTTCTGTCAGTAAGATAATTGAGGATGAAGGTGTTTCAGTACTTTATCAGCCGGTACTTTCACTCGAGTCGAAAGGAGTGCTTGGTTTCGAGGCTTTTTCGCGCGGGGTGAATGATGTTGGCGACACGACCGTTGATCCTTCATGTCTTTTTAGCCGTGAGCTTCCTCCTGAAACACAGGTGAAAGTTGAACTGCTTTGTCTTAATGCTAGTCTCCGGTCATTTCGTTCAATTCATATGAAATATAAGAATATGATTTTATTTTTGAATGTAAATGCGGAGGTTTATAACTTTGACGAGGATGAAGATTCATCGCCTTTTAAGGCCGTAGAATCGTTTAAATTTAATCCTCGCTCAATTGCTTTTGAATTCGAGGTTTCCCAGCTCGAAAAGAAAATACCGGTAAGCTTAATCAAAAAATTGCAGAGTAGTGGGTATAGAATCTCATTGGATAATTCACAGGTGACCCTTGCTGGGTTGGAAGTTGTTTTTAGAATACGCCCAGATTTTATTAAGCTTGATAGAACCTTTTATAAGGGTATTGATAAGTCTTCTCACAAAAAAGAGATGGTAAAGGCCGCTTCTCTTATATTTAAGCAGGCGGGAGCAATGCCAATTGCAAAAGGCGTAGAAACAGAAAGTGAAGCTTTGGCTCTCGCCGAATCAGGTTTTTACCTCCAGCAGGGATTTTTCTACACCGATAATGGCAAAGACAAGAGTGGAACTGCGGGGTTCGGTGAAAAGCTCCTAAAGCTTAATTCTGATCTCAGAGGCAAATATGTAGTTACTTTTAATGAATCTCGAGACATTTTCGGTCGCTTTTATCTTGTTACAAAGAGTACCATTACTAAATTACAGCAAGAGGACGCATCGAATATGGATGCTGTTCTTAAGGAGTTGGTAAAAAAAGAACAAGGAATTGTTTCAGCTATGGTGCTTGATGCTTCAGGTAAGCAACTTTCCAAAAGATTTATTGGTAGATCAGGTGATGTCGTCGGTAGAAAAGCTATTCCTTCCGCGCCGGGAAGTGACCATGGACATGAAGATTATTTTATATATCTGAATTCAGGCTTTGAAAGAGCAGCAGGTGCACTGCAATTTTCCTCATTCACCAGAGATAAATCTCGTTACATTGCTAGCTTTTATTACAGAGAAGAAAGGCGACGGGGAATGATTCTTATTCTTGAGTATTCAGATGTAGAGCAGAGTGATGCTTAGTATGTTCTTTTTATGATAGAATTCTATTCTTATGCCTCTTTTCTCTGAAAATTTTAAAAGCATCCATTGACTTAATAATCCCTTCAACTCGGTTATCCTCATCTACTACAGGAATAAATGATACGCCTGTTTTTTCAAAGGTCATCAATGTATCTTTCAGATTAGAACTTTTAGGAACTGAAACGAGTGTTCGCGTCATGATTGTTTCTACCGTGTTAGGTAGGTCTTTCAAATAGTCCGGGTTTTTAAAATAGTCTCGCATGTCCCGCAGTGTTAAAATACCTTCCAGATTGCCCTTCCCATTTAGTACCGGAAAGTGTGGAAAGCGACAGTTCAGAGCCATGTCCGCCGCTTTTTGCAGTGAGTCATCAACTTTAAGCGAATCGAAATCAGTTTCCATCACTTCGATAACTGCCACATTTACAAGCACAGATTCATCATGCCCTCTGATTATATTTAACCCCTGCCTGAGAAGTTTAGATTCATAAATTGAGCAACCGTTAAGAAGCCTGACTACGAGAGTACTCGTGATACATCCTACCATCATCGGTAGTATTATTTTATATGAATAGGTAAGTTCAAAAACTGTGAGGACAGCCGTTATCGGGGCAAGGGTAGTGCCTGCGACAACGGTTCCCATGCCGACCAGAGCATATTGATTATGTGGCAGGGCCAGCTCAGGGAAGATCATATTTAGACCTGAACTAACAGATATACCCAAGGTGGCACCAAGTACTAAGGACGGCGCGAAAATCCCGCCACTCATACCTGATCCTAGACACAAGGATGTGGCGACCATTTTTGCTACGAGGAGTAAAAGAGCGAGATCAAGTGCAAGAACTCCCGTTAATCCTAAATTAATGGTCTCGTAGCCTACTCCCATCACACCTGGGATCTTGAGAGCAATAAGCCCTAGCAGGAGGCCGCCAATACCGGGTTTTATCCATTCTTGTATGGGGATTTTGTTAAAGATATTCTCGGTTGTCCTGATCATGGCTGCAAAAGCCAGTGAGACAAGGCCTGCAAGAATTCCAAGAATAAAAAATATGATAAGTTCTTCGAAATTATTGAACGTAAAGTGAGGGGCTTCGAAGGTGGGGAAATCTCCCCAAAAGTATTTTGAAAGAGCTGAGGCTGTAACAGAAGCGACTATTATATGGCTGATGTATGATATTTCGGTATCGAGAAGTAAAATTTCAACAGCAAACAGGGTTCCTGTTAAAGGAGCATTGAAGGTGGCAGATATTCCCGCTGCAGCTCCTGCGGCCACACAAACAGGAAGCATGCTCCTATCTAGTTTGAAGATTCTAGAGACTGAAGAACCAAGTGACGCGCCAATTTGAACTATCGGACCTTCGCGTCCTACTGATGCTCCGCAGCTTAAGAGCAAACTGGTTACAATGGCTTTTAAGAAAGTTATCCTGTGTCGTATGACACCGCCGTGAATTGCTATTGCCTTGATTACTTCCGGAACACCAGGGCCTCGGGCTTCAGGAGCCCAGTGGTTGATTATAACTCCTGCAACAAGGCCTCCAGCGCATGGTAGAAAGACAACAAGCCACCAAGGTGAGTTGGCAATACTTTCAATAAGGCCATGGCCTTCGCTCCAGAATGTTGTCTGGAAAAGTTCGATCATACCTCTAAATAAAAAGGCTCCCATTGCAGCGACAAGGCCGATAACAATGGAAAAAGTCATCAATAATAGATACTGAACCCGTGCACTACTTAGCTTCGGGGATGACTTTTTACCATTGGAGTCTGCATCATTGCGGGGGCCCATCACAGGTTGATTCCAAAGGAACTTATTTTTGAATCAGGGCAATGGCCCGCTTGGCTAGTTGGGTTACTTCCGGCTTAGAAATCTGGTCGTCAGCGCCGACAGACTCGCCTTTGTGACGGAGTTTATCTGTAATAATAGATGAAAAGAGAATTACGGGCAGTTCTTTTAGAATCGGATCGCTTTTAATTCTTTTGGTAAGATTGTGTCCGTCCATGACTGGCATTTCGATATCAGAGACTACCACATTGATTAAATCCGTGACTGGTATTTTTTGGGCGAGAGCTTTTTTCTTATATTCAAGAAGCTTTTCCCAGCACTCACGTCCTGTTCTCGCCGAATCTACTACAAATTTAGCTCTTACGAGAAGCTCATTCAACATCTCACGGATAAGAGTTGAGTCATCAGCTATTAATGCTCTATACCCGCCAGTTACGTCCCAATCAATGGAGTCATCCAGTTGAAGGCCGAGAGCCGGATTTAGTTCTGCTACAATTTTTTCCAGATCGAGTATTAGTGAAATGCGGTCATCAAATTTAACGACACCTGTAATTGAGTCTGCGGAAAGAGCTGATACATAATCAGAAGGAGCTTCAACTTTTTCCCAGCTAATACGGTGAATTCTTGTAACTCCGGAAACCAAAAAAGCGGAGGAGACATTATTAAATTCGGTGACAATTACTTTAGGCGGTTCAGATTCGACTCTATCTTTTTTTAGCCAGTAACTTAGGTCGACAAGGGGGATTACCTTGTTGCGAAGATTAAAGGTTCCCATGATGGCTGGGTGTGCGACCTTGGGAAGGTGAGTGATTTTGTCCGGCATTCTTATGATTTCCAGAACCTTAGCAACATTTACTCCATAGAATCCATGGTAGTTGCCTTCATCTTCTTCTTGGGGGCCTTCTTCAAGCCAGAATTCAACAATTTCAAGTTCGTTGGTTCCTGCTTCAAGTAGAATATCGGTCTGGGATGACATAGTGGTCTCCGGTAAAAGTCTGATCGAATTTAAGATTTCAAGAAATATAATACCCTTACATGTGACTAATCGTCAACATAGGGTGAAAATTAATAGCAAATTAATCAAAATATCTTAATTATTAATTAAATGAGATATTTTACGCGCAGATTCAAGTAGTTCTTCCCAGTCTTTGCATTGGGTTATACTGCCTCGGATTGCCCTGATACCATTAAGTCCTTTAGCATAGCGGGGGAGTATTGAACGTATTTTTCTAAACGAGCTATTGCTGTCATCGAATTCTCGGCATGAAAGAATATGCTCTTCCATGGTCAGCCCTAGGTCGAACGCAGGTAGGGCGTCACAGTTTGGGTCATCAATTAATTTGAGGTAATGCGAAAAAATAGCAGGGTCGAAGAGTGCTCCTCTGGCGAACATGATGCCGTCTATGCCTGTCTGTTCTATGCATCTAACCCCATCTTCAGCTGTAAATAGGTCTCCGCTTCCTATTACAGGTATGGAGACGTTCTTTTTGAGGATGGCAAGTTTAGACCAGTCTGCAGTTCCTGAGAACATTTGCTTTGCATATCTCGGGTGAAGAGTCACCCAAGCAACACCTGCATCTTCAAGGCGTTTAGCCACTTCAATGTAATTATCTTCGCCAGACATGAATCCTAACCGTATTTTAACGCCTACACGGCCTTCTCCTGCGACTTTTACCATGTTGGCAGCAGTTTCAACTAGTCTGTCAGGCTCAAGGAGGAGCGCGGAGCCTCCGCCTGCTTTAAGGACTTTCTTAACAGGACAGCCTGAGTTCAAATCAAAGAAGGTATGTCCCTGTTCAATCAGTTCAGGCATGGTATCAAGGTAGTCTTGAGGATCACCTCCAAAAAGCTGCACAACCAGAGGTTCATCCTCAGGGCAGGTTGCAAGTAGGCATTTAGTGCCATTACCATTATATTTAAGCCCTTTCACACTGATCATCTCGGTACAGGCTACAGCGCAGCCTCTTTTACGGCAAAGCATACGGAATGGGAGGTCTGAATATCCTGCTAGGGGAGCCAGCCACGGTTTTTTGGGATGTATAGGAAGTAAATTCATTTAATTTTACCTGAAATAATTATCATTTTTGTAAGCAAGGATTCATTTCCTTAAGGGAGCATTCAATACGACCAAAAATGCTTAAAGTCAAAGTTTGCCGGTTTTAAGCAGGTATTTCTGACACAAGTGAACGGAAAAAAGAATCTCTTCTTAGACTCCATTCTTCTAAACGTGTTGTATGATTCGGCCTATATTTTTAGAAGAATGAGGATTCCTATTTCTTGATATCATTGATTTGTATTGATGGAATCGTAGCTGATGTAGTTCTTTACTTGTTACTTGCCATGTTCTGCAACTTTTAATCTCGTCTTGAATGTATTGGTCAAAATATAAATGATTCTAGGCTTAGACTGTTAATATTAAATAGCATTAAGCAAAGGTATCTATAAAGATAAGGTCCGAACTTAAAGAAAGCCCGTAGAGGATTCTAATTTAGAAACCGTGCAAATAGTTTATAGGTAAGTGGTTCATAGTTTTTTAGGATCTACAGGGGATTGTGGGACGATTAATTGATGGCTTAAAGGGCAAAAGGAGTAGAATGTGAAAAATAAGATTAGTGTTTTTTAAGAATATAAGAAGTATAATAGGGTATTAGAGTTACACAAAGGGTATGCTTTCTTGAGGAATCCTAAGAAAGTTGTTTTTACGGGAAAAACACTGTTTTGAGTGTTTAGTAAATTAAATTAGATGTTTATATGGTGTTGTGAACGTGAGGGGTAAAATTTTTTTTAGAAAAGTTGTTAAAAAACTTAAAAAGGTGTTGACGAAACTCGTAGTTTACGTCAGAACCCTTTTCGTTGCTTCGGCAAAACACATGTTCATTCAAATTTTTCACATTGCACTTCGATGAAAACAAACTTCCTGAAAAGGAAATAAACTTTCAGAAAATGCTTGCAATCTCGAAAAAGAACATGTAGTTAGGTCGCTCGTTAAATGTGCTGGCGTAGCTCAATTGGTAGAGCAGCTGATTTGTAATCAGCAGGTTGCGGGTTCAAGTCCCATCGCCAGCTCCATTTAATGAAGTAACGGTTAAAATATAGTGGTGGGGTTCCCGAGTGGCCAAAGGGAACAGACTGTAAATCTGTCGGCATCGCCTTCGGAGGTTCGAATCCTCCCCCCACCACCACTATTAGATAATCGCGCTGTAGGAGACAGGGAGACCTGTTGTGTAACTACGGACAAAGAGCGGGAATAGCTCAACGGCTAGAGCATCAGCCTTCCAAGCTGAGGGTTGCGAGTTCGAATCTCGTTTCCCGCTCCATTTCTGAAAATTACCTCCCCACCCAGTCCACCTGCGCGTTTAATAGAAGCCCACGTAGCTCAGTCGGTAGAGCACTTGCTTGGTAAGTAAGAGGTCTCCGGTTCAAGTCCGGTCGTGGGCTCCATACATTTATTTAATGACCTTTGAACGCTTTAAATCAGCACTCCGCTGAACGAAAATTTAGGGGGATTTATCATGGGAAAAGCGAAATTCGAACGCAAAAAGCCTCATGTTAATATCGGCACAATCGGTCACATTGACCATGGTAAGACTACTCTTACTGCTGCAATCACCAAGGTTGCTTTTCTTGCAGGTAATGGCGAATACGTCGCATTCGACGAAATCGACAAAGCACCAGAAGAAAAAGAACGCGGAATTACTATTGCTACAGCTCATGTAGAATACGAAACTGCTAATCGTCATTACGCACACGTTGACTGTCCTGGTCATGCTGATTACATCAAGAATATGATTACTGGTGCAGCACAGATGGACGGAGCAATCCTCGTTGTTGCTGCTACTGATGGTCCTATGCCTCAGACTCGTGAGCACATCTTGCTTGCTCGTCAGGTTGGCGTACCTTTCGTTGTTGTCTTCATGAACAAATGTGACATGGTTGACGACGAAGAATTACTCGAACTCGTAGAAATGGAAGTTCGTGAACTTCTTTCTATGTACGAATATCCTGGCGATGACCTTCCAGTCATTCAGGGTTCTGCTCTTAAAGCTCTTGAAGCTGACAGTGCAGGCGACGACGATGCTAAGCCTATCCTCGCGCTTCTCGAAGCTTGTGATACTTACATCGAAGAGCCAGAGCGCGACATCGATAGACCTTTCCTTATGCCAATTGAAGATGTTTTCTCCATCTCAGGACGTGGTACAGTTGTTACCGGTCGTGTAGAACGCGGAATCGTCAAAGTTGGTGAAGAAGTTGAAATCGTTGGAATCAAAGACACCGTCAAGACTACTTGTACTGGTGTTGAAATGTTCCGTAAGCTACTTGACCAGGGTCAGGCTGGCGATAACGTTGGTGTTCTCCTTCGCGGAGTTAAGCGTGAAGATGTTGAACGTGGACAGGTTCTTGCTGCTCCAGGTTCCATCAAACCTCACACCAAATTCAAAGCTGAAGTCTACGTTCTTAATAAAGACGAGGGCGGACGCCATACACCTTTCTTCTCTGGATACCGTCCACAGTTCTACTTCCGTACTACCGATATCACTGGTATCGTAACATTGGAAGAAGGCGTGGAAATGGTAATGCCGGGTGACAACGCAACATTTAATGTTGAAATGATCAACCCAATTGGTATGGATCCAGGACTACGTTTCGCTATTCGCGAAGGTGGCCGCACCGTTGGTGCCGGGGTTGTAACTGAGATCATGGAGTAAGACATCATGCGTGTCAAAGTTCTGATGCAGTGTACCGAGTGTAAACGTCGTAACTATTCGACGATGAAGAATAAAAAGAACACTACTGGACGTATCGAATTGAATAAGTATTGCCCTTTTGATAAGAAGCATACTCTTCATAAAGAAACTAAGTAGATTCTATAAAAACGCAGGCCAGTAGTTCCAACGGCTAGAACGCCGGTCTCCAAAACCGGATGCTGGGGGTTCGAATCCCTCCTGGCCTGCCACTTCATTTTGGGAATCAATATGGCCAAGAAAAGAAATAAAAGTGCGGGATCTCAGCAGACCAAAGATGAAGCTAAAGGAATGGCTGGCAAGATTAGTGAATTTGTCGAATTTCTAGAGCAATCAAAGGTCGAGATGAAGAAGGTCGTATGGCCTACTCAGAAAGAGACTATTCAGACCTGTACCGCTGTCTTGGTCCTCGTCGTAGTAATGTCGCTTTTTCTGGGTGTTGTTGACCTAGGTCTCACCAAAATGGTTGAGGCTATCTTATCTTAAATCAACTCAAACCACAGAAAGCCTCATGAACGAAGACGCTGAAAAACCTCAGGGAAGAAAAGCCCGTTGGTATATAGTTCATGTCTATTCAGGATATGAACAACGGGTAGAGCAGACTGTCCGTGAAATGATGAGAATTGGTCAGGACAATGAACTGATCGAAGAAGTTGTCGTTCCCACGGAAAAGGTCGTCGAGTTGGTCAAAGGGGAAAAAAGAACGTCTACTCGGAAATTTTATCCGGGTTACGTCATGATCAAAATGGTCATGGAAGATGAGTCGTGGCATCTCATCCAATCTATCCCACGCGTAACTGGATTCATCGGTGGCAAAAACCGCCCGACTCCAATGCGTGACAGTGAAGCAGCTAAAATCCTGAGCCTGATGGAAGACCGTCAGGAACAGCCGAGACCCAAGTTCAACTTTGATCGGGGCGATGATGTCCGGGTTATTGATGGACCATTCAGCGGTTTCAATGGCCTCGTAGAAGATGTCAACTACGATAAAGGTAAGCTTCGCGTGTCTGTATCCATTTTCGGCCGCCAGACCCCTGTGGAACTTGACTTTGTTCAAGTTGCTAAAGGGTAATCAGACAGTACTGCAACATATTCATTCCGACAGTGAGCACCCTCACTGAATTTTTATATAGGACATAAAGCGATGGCCAAGAAAGAAATAGGCAAAATTAAGCTTCAGATTCCTGCTGGATCAGCAAATCCGTCCCCACCGGTCGGACCTGCGCTAGGTCAGCATGGTGTCAATATAATGGAATTCTGCAAAGCGTTCAACGCTAAAACGCAGGATCAGAAGGGCATGATCACTCCGGTCATTATCACTGTCTATCAGGACAGGTCCTTTTCCTTCATTACTAAGACTCCTCCGGCTTCCACATTATTGCTTAAAGCTGCAAAGCTCGCAAAGGGTTCCGGAGAGCCAAACAAGAACAAAGTCGGTAAAGTAACAAAAGCTCAGGTAGAAGAAATTGCCAAGCTAAAAGCTCCTGACTTGACTGCTGCTAATACTGAAAATGCTATGAAAAGCATCATGGGCACAGCCCGCAGTATGGGCATCGAAGTCACAGACTAGGTGAGGGGAAACGATCATGCCTAAGCACGGAAAAAAATACAGAAAAGCAGCCGAAGGCGCAGAAGTCACCGGGTTAACCGTTGAAACTGCTGTTAAACTTGCGGTTGAAAAGGCGTATGCCAAGTTCGACGAAACTGTTGATATTGCTATCAACCTTGGAGTCGATCCTAAATATTCCGATCAGATGATTCGTGGCGCAGTAACACTGCCTAACGGTCTCGGAAAAGAAGTAATCGTAGCTTGCTTCTGTAGCGGCGAAAAAGAAGCGGAAGCCAAAGCTGCTGGTGCCGACTTTGTCGGTGGCGAAGATTTGGTTGAAAAGGTCAAAGAAGGCTGGCTTGATTTCGATAAAGCCATTGCAACTCCCGATATGATGGCCAAAGTTGGTCTCATTGGTAGAGTGCTTGGACCTCGCGGTCTGATGCCTAATGCTAAGACTGGAACCGTAACTTTCGACGTTACTAAAGCAGTAAGCGAAGTTAAAGCTGGACGCGTAGAATTCAAGGTCGACAAGGCCGGTGTTCTTCACGCTCCTATCGGAAAAGTTTCTTTTGGCGCTGACAAGCTCCTCGAGAACTTTAAATCCTTGCTTGAAACTGTGAACAAACTTAAGCCTTCTTCAGTGAAAGGAACTTACATGAAAGCAGTAGCAGTAGCTACTACCATGGGTCCCGGCTTTAAAGTTGATCCACTTTCTGCAAGAAAGTACGCAGAGTCCTAAATCATCAATGCCGCCCCAGGCGGCTTTTGATGTTTAAATACACGGGAAGTTTAGTCGAAGAAAGCAGGTGGGATGGTCCCTTAATTACCCTGCCGAGACATCACTTTGACTTGCTTTCCGGGTCAAATCATTAGGAGTGTTAAGGTGAAAAGGCAAGATAAAGCTCAGATTATTGATCAGCTCAAAGATGTAGCTGAAAGGGCGAGCATTGCCATCGTTACTGACTTTAAAGGTCTTGGTGTTGAAGATTTTACTGATCTTCGCGCTAAACTTAGAGAAGTCGGTGTCGATTGCCAAGTCGTTAAGAACACTCTGGCCCGGTTGGCTTTTGAGGGTACCGATCACGGTATTCTCGCCGATAAATTCAAGGAAAACTGTGCGATTGTAACTGGATATGAAGATCCTGTTGCAGCAGCTAAGGTTGTTGCAGAATTTGCAAAAGAAAGTAAAACTTTCGAAATGCGTTTTGCATCCCTTGAGGGCAAGTATCTTGACGAAGATGGCGTAAAAGCTCTTTCCAAGCTTCCGAGCAAGGATGAGTTATTAGGTAAGGCTCTTGGCACACTGAATGCTGTGCCCACAAACTTTGTGAGAGTACTCGCAAACGTACCTCGCGGACTTCTGAATGTTCTTACAGCTGTTAAGGACCAGAAGGAAGCTGCATAACCGCCGAGTCAAGGCAACTCAAAGAATCCCAGGAGGAAATTTCCATGGCAGATATCACAAAAGACCAGGTTGTAGATTTTATTTCCAGCATGACAGTACTCGAACTTTCTGAGTTCATTAAAGAACTTGAAGAAAAATTCGGTGTATCCGCAGCAGCTCCAGTAGGCGTTGTTGCAGCAGCAGCTGGCGCTGACGCTGGCGCAGCAGAAGAAGAGCAGACTGAATTCGACGTTATCCTTAAGGGTGCTGGCGGAAACAAGATTGCTGTAATCAAAGCTGTTCGCGCTCTAACAGGCCTTGGTCTGAAAGAAGCAAAGGGCAAAGTTGATGAAGCTCCAACAGCTATCAAAGAAGGCGTAGAAAAAGCAGAAGCCGAAGAAGCTCTTAAGCAGCTTACTGAAGCCGGTGCTGACGCTGAAATGAAATAGCTCACGCAAATTCATTGTCAATGCAAGAGGAGCGCAAGCCCCCGCAATGGGGTTGCGCTCTTCTCGCTGTTAAAAAGATTGACAAAATTGCTTGATAAACTATTTAAAGAAGACTTGTAATGTCGCAGTTTAGATAGTTAAAAAATTTCTCGTTTTAGGCAATATAGTACTGCCGCCCCCTGTTCGTCTTGCACTTTTTGACGTAACCAATTTCTTGATTATTGGTTGATGTTCGTCAAATCGATTCTTCCCAACCCTAACCTTCTCACTTGATGAGGATACGATGGGTCAGCTCAGAAAAATATTTGGAAAGATCAAAGTCACTCTGCCAATCCCCCACCTGCTTGAATTGCAGGTTGATTCTTTTGTAAAGTTCCTACAGGAAGGCGTTGCGCCTGCCAGTAGAGCAGACATAGGATTAGAAGGGGTATTTCGTTCGGTTTTTCCTATTCAAGACTTCAATAAAACTGCAAGTCTCGAATATGTAAGCTACGAAATTGGCGAGCCTAAATACGATATGGATGAGTGTATTGCTAAGGGACTTACTTATGAAGCCCCTATCCGTATCAAAGTTCGTCTCGTTGTCTTTGATGTTGATGAAGAATCCGAAAGCAGGACTATTCGCGACATTAAAGAGCAGGACATTTATTTCGGAACCGTCCCGCTCATGAGTGAGCAGGGTACGTTTATCATAAACGGTACTGAACGCGTAATTGTTAACCAGTTGCAACGTTCTCCCGGTATCATTTTTGAACATGATTCCGGTAAAACTCATACCAGCCGTAAAGTTCTGTATAGTTGTAGGGTAATCCCTATGCGCGGTTCTTGGCTGGACTTTGATTTTGACCATAAAGACATCCTTTACGTTCGCATTGACAGACGCCGCAAGATGCCGGCTACTGTTTTGCTGAAAGCTATGGGCCTATCTAAGCAAGATATCCTCGACTTCTTTTATGATGTTGAAGAGTACAAGCTTGATAGACACATCGCCAGACGTAAAGTTGTAGAAAATCAGTACCGCAAGGAAACTGCTTGGGTTGATCTCACACTCGAAGACGGTAAAATTATCGTTGAGCGTGATAAACCTATCACTAAATTTGGTTGGCGCAAACTTGTTCGCGGTGGTGTAGAGTTCATTGAAGTTGATCCTAAGTGTATTGTAGGACAATTTGCCGCGTGTGATATTACTGATCCGGATACCGGTGAAGTTATTGCTGAGAGCGCAGACGAAATTACAGAAGAAGTGTTTGAAAGAATACAGGAAGTCGGTATTAAAGATGTTAAGGTTATCCTTACTCTTGGTGCTGAGACATCCTCATCTTTGCGTGACACTCTCATGCTCGATAAGAGTGCTGATGTTGAAAGTGCGCAGATTGAAATCTACCGCAGACTTCGTCCTAGTTCTCCTCCGACAGCTGAGATTGCTGCAAACTTCTTTGAGAATTTATTTCGCAGTTCCGACTATTACGACCTTTCATCCGTTGGTCGCTATAAATTAAATGCTCGTCTTGACGTTGATACTCCTCTTGAACTGAGGACTTTAACTAATGGCGATATTCTTAAAGCTGTTCTGCTTCTCTGTAGACTCAAAGACAGCCATGGTCCTGCAGATGATATTGATAACCTCGGTAACAGACGTGTACGTCCAGTTGGCGAGCTTGTTGAGAATCAGTACAGAATCGGTCTTGTTCGTATGGAAAGAGCTATCAAGGAGCGCATGAGCCTCCAGGAAGTAGCAACACTCATGCCCCACGACTTGATTAATCCTAAGCCTGTTGCAGCTGTTCTTAAAGAGTTCTTCGGAACTTCTCAGTTGTCACAGTTTATGGATCAGACTAATCCTCTTTCAGAGGTTACACATAAACGTAGACTCTCAGCTCTTGGACCCGGCGGACTTACTCGTGAGCGCGCTGGTTTTGAAGTTCGTGATGTTCACGTAAGTCATTACGGCAGAATCTGCCCTATTGAAACTCCTGAAGGACCAAACATTGGTCTTATCGTTTCCTTGACTACTTATGCCAAGGTAAACGCATTCGGTTTCATTGAAAGTCCTTACCGGACAATCAAAGATTCCACTATGACTGATGAGATCTTATATTATGATGCGACTAGAGAAGTTGGTCACACGGTGGCGCAGGCGAATGCTCCTATCTCTGCTGAAGGAAAATTCACCAATCCATTGGTAACATCTCGCAAAAATGGTGATGTTTCCATGATGCCGCGCGAAGACGTAACTCTCATGGACATCAGCCCAAGCCAGACAGTATCTGTTTCTGCTGCACTTATTCCTTTCCTTGAACATGATGATGCTAACAGAGCGCTCATGGGATCGAATATGCAACGTCAGGCTGTCCCGCTCCTTATAACAGCACAGCCGTTGGTTGGAACCGGAATGGAAGCAAACGTTGCTCAGGATTCCGGTAGTTGCCTTCTCGCTGAATATGACGGTTACGTCGATTATGTCGATGCTGAGCGTCTTGTATTAAGATATGATGATGGTTTTTCTCCTGAAACTGGGGGAACTAAGCACTATGAGCTTCAGAAATGGCATAAGTCAAATCAGAACTCATGTTACGGTGCTCGTCCTAGACTTCATGTCGGGACCCGCGTTTCTAAAGGCGAAGTACTTGCTGATGGACCAGGTATCAAGGATGGAGAATTAGCCCTCGGTAAAAACCTGCTTGTAGCATTTATGCCATGGTGTGGTTACAACTTTGAGGATTCCATTCTTATATCTGAACGTGTTGTTAAAGAGGACGTTTTTACCTCAGTTCATATTGAGGAATTCGAACTTGTAGCACGTGATACAAAGCTTGGACCTGAAGAAGTTACCCGTGATATTCCAAACGTCAGTGAAGATATGCTCAGCAATCTTGATGAATGTGGTATCATATGTCTTGGAGCTCGTATTACTCCTGATGCAATTCTTGTCGGGAAGATCACTCCAAAGGGTGAAACTCAGCTTACTCCTGAAGAAAAGCTTCTTAGAGCTATCTTCGGAGATAAAGCCCGCGATGTAAAAAATACTTCTCTCAAGGTTCCACCAGGAATCGAGGGAACTGTCATTGACGTTAAGGTCTTCAACCGTAGATCAGGTGAAAAAGATGACCGTACTAAGGCCATCGAAGATTTCGAGCTTGCTAAGCATGACATGAAAGAAGCTAAGCATATCGAATCCCTGACTATTAAGACTCGCGTTAAAATTGGCGAAGTAGTTAATAATAAACAGATTGCTCAGACTCTTATGGGACGCAGAAAGGGTGAAGTTCTTGCAGAAGCAGGACACACTATTGATGAAGCTATTCTTAGCGAAGTCCCACTTAAGAAATTGGGCGGCATGTTCTCTGATAAAGACACCAATGAAGCTGTTAAAATCCTTCTTGGTGAATATGATAAACAGATCCGCGTCATTAAAGGCATTTATGATGTTAAACGCGAAAAAGTCACTGAAGGTGACGATCTGCCTCCAGGGGTTATCAAGATGGTCAAGGTCTACATCGCCGTTAAGCGTAAGCTTTCCGTAGGTGATAAAATGGCTGGTCGTCATGGTAACAAAGGTGTTGTTTCCCGAATTCTGCCTGAGCAGGATATGCCGTTCTTCCCTGACGGAACTCCGATGGATATCGTTTTGAATCCACTTGGTGTACCTTCTCGAATGAATATTGGTCAGATCATGGAAACACATCTCGGTTGGGCTGCTCTTGAGCTAGGACATCAGTTCGCAAGAATGTTTGATTCTGGTAATCCTCTTGCTCAAATCCGTGAGGAAATCAAAAAGACCTTCGATTCAGAAGATGTTTTTGAACTCATCGACGGCCTTGATGATGATGACTTCAAAGTAGCTCTTAATAAGGCTCGCGAAGGTATCGTCACCAAAACACCTGTCTTCGACGGTGCAACTGAAGAAGAAATCTGGGATCTGATCGTTAAGACCGGTATTCCTGATGATGGTAAAGTAACTCTATTTGACGGTCGTACAGGGGATGAATTCCATACCCGCGTTACTGTCGGGGTTATGTACATCTTGAAACTTCATCACCTTGTTGATGAAAAGATTCATGCTCGTTCTACTGGTCCTTACTCGCTGGTTACTCAGCAGCCTCTTGGTGGTAAAGCTCAGTTTGGTGGTCAGAGACTCGGAGAGATGGAAGTTTGGGCTCTTGAAGCATATGGCGCTGCCTACTTGCTACAGGAATTCCTAACTGTTAAATCTGATGATGTTACTGGTCGAGTTAAGATGTACGAAAAGATAGTCAAAGGCGATAACTTCCTCGAAGCTGGTTTGCCTGAGTCATTTAATGTTCTGATCAAAGAGCTGATGTCTCTTGGTCTTGATGTTACTTTGCTTAGGGATGACGAAGAAGCTACTCCCGCCATACAGCAATAATGAACGCGGGGCCGTTAGGCCCCGCGACTAGATAAACCTTTTCAAGAAAGGGGTATATTAATGAGTCTGGACGAATTGTTCACTATGCGTAGAACATCCGGCGCAGGTAACGCAGGGCGTGGCCTCAAAGGAATTCAGATTTCCATTGCTTCACCTGAGAAGATCAGAGAATGGTCATTCGGTGAAGTTAAGAAGCCCGAGACAATTAACTACAGAACTTTTAAGCCTGAAAGAGATGGACTCTTTTGTGCTAAAATTTTCGGACCTGTTAAGGACTACGAATGTAACTGTGGAAAGTACAAACGCATGAAGCATCGCGGCATTGTCTGCGAAAAATGTGGCGTTGAAGTTATTGCTTCCAAAGTTAGACGTGAACGCATGGGGCACATTGAACTTGCTGCTCCTGTTGCTCACATTTGGTTCCTAAAAACACTTCCTTCAAAGATCGGAACACTTCTTGATATCACAATGGCTGATCTTGAGAAGGTTCTTTACTTTGATTCATATATTGTCTTGGAGCCGGGTGAAACCCCTCTGAAGGCACATCAGATTATTTCTGAAGATCAGTACTTTCAGGTTGTAGATCATTACGGTGAAGACGCTATCACAGTTGGTATGGGCGCTGAGACAATCAAGGGTCTGCTTGCAGAAATTGATATGCTCACTCTTCGTACTGAACTTCGTGACGAGTCTTTGACTACACGTTCACAGACAAAGAAAAAGAAGCTTACTAAGCGTCTTAAAATTGTTGAGGCTTTCCTTGAGTCCGGCAACAATTGTCAGTGGATGATCATGGATGTAATTCCAGTCATACCACCTGAGCTTCGTCCTCTCGTCCCTCTTGACGGTGGACGCTTTGCTACTTCTGATCTGAACGATCTTTACCGCCGTGTTATTAACAGAAACAATCGTTTGAAAAGACTGATTGAACTTGGCGCTCCTGATATTATCATTCGTAATGAAAAAAGAATGCTTCAGGAATCCGTTGATGCTCTGTTTGATAATGGTCGTCGTGGTCGCGCAATTACCGGTACTAACGGTCGTCCGCTTAAATCTTTGTCAGATATGATTAAAGGTAAGCAAGGTCGTTTCCGTCAGAATCTACTTGGTAAACGAGTCGATTACTCCGGTCGTTCCGTTATTGTTTGTGGACCTTATCTTAAGCTCCACCAGTGCGGACTGCCTAAGAAAATGGCTTTGGAACTTTTCAAACCATTTATCTACGCAGAACTTGAGCGCAGAGAAATTGCAACTACCATCAAAAGTGCTAAGAAGATGGTCGAGCGCGAAGACTTGGTTGTATGGGATATTCTTGACGACGTTGTTCGCGAATATCCAATCATGCTTAACCGTGCTCCAACCCTTCATAGACTTGGTATTCAGTCATTTGAGCCAATCCTCATCGAAGGTAAAGCTATTCAGCTTCACCCGCTTGTATGTTCTGCGTACAACGCTGACTTTGATGGTGACCAGATGGCAGTTCATGTTCCTCTTTCCGTAGAGGCACAGATCGAATGTCGTGTTTTAATGATGTCTTCAAATAACATCCTCTCTCCTGCAAACGGACAGCCGATTATTAACCCAAGTCAGGATATCGTTCTTGGTTTATATTATTTGACTGTTGATCGTTCATTCGCCAAAGGGGAAGGAATGATCTTTGCTGGACCATGGGAAGTTATTACTGCCCTTGATGCAGGGGTTTTATCTCTTCATGCTCGCATAAAGGTTCGAGTTGAGGGCAAAGTAGTTGAAACCACTTGTGGACGTATTCTGGTCGGTGAACTCGTACCTGAAGGTATGGGCTACGATCAGGTCAATATGGTTATGACTAAAAAGAACATTGCACGCCTCGTTTCAACAGCCTACCGCACAGCAGGTAGTAAGGCGACAGTAATTCTTTGTGATAGACTTAAAGACCTCGGTTATGAGTATGCAACAAGAGCCGGTATTACTATCGGTCTTAAAGATTTGACCATTCCTCAGAAGAAGGCCGGTCTGCTTGAAGCTGCTTATATCGAAGTTGAAAATATTGAAGCACAGTACGGCGAGGGTATTATCACTCGTACTGAGAAGTACAACAAAGTTGTCGATGTTTGGACTAAGGTCACAAATGACGTATCAACTGAGATGACTCTCGAAATGTCTGCTGATATTCTGACTGATCCAGTGACTGGTAAACAGGAGTCCAACTCCAGTTTTAACCCTGTCTTTATGATGGCTCACTCTGGATCTCGTGGTAACCAGGACCAGATGAGACAGCTCGCTGGTATGCGTGGTCTGATGGCTAAGCCGTCAGGTGAAATTATTGAAACTCCGATTACTTCTTCTTTCCGTGAAGGTCTATCGGTTCTTCAGTACTTTATTTCCACACATGGTGCTCGTAAAGGTCTTGCTGATACCGCTCTTAAAACGGCGAACTCCGGTTACCTAACTCGTCGTCTTGTTGATGTTGTTCAGGATGTCACTGTTGCTGAAAATGATTGTAGAACAGTTGATGGTCTTGAGCTGACTCATTACATAAAAGGTGGAGAGATTAAAGAGCGTCTGTCAGAAAAAATTCTTGGACGTTGTACAATTTATCCTGTCCTTAAGGAAGGAACTGACGAAATTTTAGTTCCTGCAAATGCACTGATTAATGAGCACTATGCTAAAATAGTTGACGACAACGGCATCAACTCTATGGTTGTTCGCTCGCCTCTGACATGTAGAAGTAAACACGGTGTTTGTGCAATGTGTTACGGTCGTGACCTTTCCAGAGGACATATCGTAAACGTTGGTGAAACCGTAGGTATCATCGCTGCACAGTCAATTGGTGAACCAGGAACACAGCTTACTATGCGTACTTTCCATATCGGTGGTACTGCTAGTCGTGAAATTGAACAGTCCTCTTTTGAAGCACAGCATAATGGTTCAGTTGTACTGAATCGCATGCGTTCAGTTCGTAATGCTGATGGTCAGCAGATGGTCCTTGGTAAGAGTTGCCAGGTCGCTGTTGTAGATGAGCAGGGTAGAGAGCGTGAAAAGTATGTTCTTCCTCTCGGAGCTAAGCTCTACGTTGAAGAAGGACAGACAATTACCCATGGAACTGTTTTGGCCGAATGGGATCCGCTTGCTGAACCTTTCATCACTGATGTTGCTGGGGATGTTAAATTTACTGACATGGTCGAAGGTAAAACATTTCAGGAAAGGATTGATGAGGCCACTGGAAGGTCTACATACACAATCACTGAATATCGTACCACTAACTTTAAACCTTCAATTTCTATCTGTGGTGAAGATGGTGAGCCTTTGAGCCGGACAGGTTCCGCTCTTAAAGCTACCTATACTCTTCCTGTCGGAGCGATTCTGATGGTTAAGGATGGTGACACTGTCACTGCCGGTGAAGTTATTGCTCGTAAACTGCGCGAAACATCGAAGACTAAAGATATTGTTGGTGGTCTTCCGAGAGTTGCGGAATTGTTTGAAGTACGTAAGCCGAAGGAACTTGGTATTATTACGGAGATAGATGGTGTGGTCTCCTACGGTGCTGAGTCCAAAGGTAAGCGTAAAATAGTTGTTACACCTGAAATAGGAACAACCAAGGAATACTTGGTTCCTAAAGGACGTCATATCACAGCCCAGGAAGGAGACTTCGTTGAAGCTGGTGATCTGATGACTGAAGGGCTTCCTGAACTTCACGATATATTGAGAGTTAAAGGTGAAAAATTCCTTGCCCGCTTCCTTGTCGAAGAAATTCAGGATGTTTACCGTTTCCAGGGTGTAGGAATTAACGATAAGCATATCGAAGTTATCGTCCGCCAGATGCTCAAGAAGGTTTCCATCGTTGATCCCGGTGAAACACACTTCCTTGTTGCAGAACAGGTCGATAAACAACGATTTATGGAATCTAATGCCGAGGCAGTTGCAAACGGGCAAAAGCCTGCTACAGCTCAGACTCATGTGCTCGGAATTACTCAAGCTTCACTTTCAACAGCGTCATTTATTTCTGCTGCCTCATTCCAGGAAACGACTAAGGTTCTTACCGAGTCCTCCCTGCGCGGCAAAAAAGATTATCTGCGCGGCTTGAAAGAGAACGTAATTGTCGGTCGCTTGATTCCTGCCGGAACAGGTTTCCGTAAGTATGCACAGACTGCGGTGATCGTACCTGATCAGCCAGAACGTGCCGATAAGTTTCTCGAGGAATTAGAAGAAGAGCCTTTGCTCATTAACGAAAGATAATGCAGTTTTAGTACTCAGTTAGACAGGATTTACAGAACAGGTCGTTGCAACCTGATTCTGATCTAAATCGATAGCTTTTTTTGATTTGTCCTTGACAAATATTGAAAAGTTAGTCTAACTGCGTCGGACTTCGCATAACGAAATAAAATTGGAGGGTTCATGCCAACCATCAATCAGCTCATAAGAAAAGGGCGCGAAAAGCAGATCAAGCGTAAAAAGACTCCTGCTCTTCAAGCTTGCCCACAGCGTCGTGGCGTTTGCACAAGAGTGTACACCACAACCCCTAAAAAGCCTAACTCCGCACTACGCAAAGTAGCTCGTGTACGTTTAACAAATGGCATGGAAGCAACTGCTTACATCGGTGGTGAAGGTCATAACCTTCAGGAACATTCCGTGGTACTTATCCGTGGTGGTCGAGTAAAAGATTTACCTGGTGTTCGTTACCATATCGTTCGCGGCTCACTTGATACCGCTGGTGTCGCTGATCGTCGTAAAGGTCGTTCCAAGTACGGCGCAAAGCGTCCTAAATAGATTTTATTCTAAGGAGTATATAATATGCCTCGTAAAGGTCCAGTACCAAAGAGACAAACTCTTCCCGATCCAGTATACGGAAGCCAGCTTGCAACTAAGTTCATGAACAGACTTATGTTCCACGGTAAGAAAAGTGTTGCTGAAAAGATTTTCTATGAAGCTCTCGCTTATCTTGGCGAAAAAACACAGGAAGATCCTATCAAAGCTTTCGAAAAAGCTATTGAAAATGTTAAACCTCACGCGGAAGTTAAATCCCGTCGTGTAGGTGGAGCAACTTATCAGGTGCCTGTTGAAGTTCGTCCTGAGCGTCAGGGATCCCTGGCAATCAGATGGTTGATTAACTTCGCTCGTTCTAGAGGTGAGAAAGGTATGGTCGCTCGTCTTAGCGGTGAATTCCTCGACGCTTACAATAAGCGCGGCGGAGCTGTTAAGAAGAAAGAAGACGTTCATCGTATGGCTGAAGCTAACAAAGCTTTTGCTCATTACCGCTGGTAATCGGAGTCTATCGTGTCATCAAAGATTGCAAGAGATAAAATGCGTAATATCGGTATCATGGCCCACATTGATGCTGGTAAAACAACTACTACTGAACGTATTCTATACTACACAGGCGTATCGCATAAGATAGGCGAAGTTCATGATGGCGAAGCTACCATGGATTGGATGGTTCAGGAGCAGGAACGTGGTATCACTATCACTAGTGCTGCAACCACCTGTTACTGGAAAGAGAATCGTATTAACATTATTGATACTCCTGGTCATGTTGACTTCACAATGGAAGTTGAACGTGCACTACGTGTACTTGACGGCGCTGTAGCAGTATTTGATGCTGTTGCCGGTGTTGAGCCTCAGTCTGAGACCGTATGGCGTCAGGCTGATAGATATAGTGTTCCTCGTATTGCTTTCATTAATAAAATGGACCGTACTGGTGCTGATTTCTATCGCTGTGTAGACATGCTTAGAGATCGTCTTGGTGCGAAAGCTATACCGCTTCAGCTTCCAATTGGTAATGAAGAGAATTTCCTCGGAGTTGTCTGCCTAGTAACAGGTAAAGCTTATACGTATCATGATGATACTATGGGTAAAGATTACAGCGTTGAAGAAATTCCTGCAGATATGATGGATCAGTACGAGTCTGCAAGACTCGAAATGATTGAAGCTATCGCAGAAGAGAATGAAGAACTGCTTGATAAGTACCTCGGTGGTGATGAACTTACTGCTGAAGAAATTAACACAGGTATCCGTGCAGCTACAATCAGTTTGAAAATATGTCCTGTTCTTTGCGGTACCGCATTTAAGAACAAGGGTGTACAGCCACTGCTTGATGCTGTTATTGAATATCTTCCTTCTCCTCTTGATATCGCTCCAATGATCGGTATTGACCCAGATACTGACAAAGAAATAGCATGTCCTTGTGATGACGATCTGCCACTCGCAGCTCTTTCATTCAAGCTCATGACAGATCCTTTTGTCGGTCATCTTACTTTCCTTCGAGTTTACTCCGGTAAAATCGTCAGTGGTGATACTTTCATCAACGCTGGTAACGGAAAGAAGGAACGCATTGGTCGTCTCCTAAAGATGCACGCTAACAAGCGTGAAGAAATTAAGGTTGCGTATGCAGGGGATATCGTAGCTGCTGTTGGACTTAAGTCCATGGCAACTGGTGACACTCTTGCAGAACTCAAAAAAGCTGTTGTTCTGGAATCCCTTGATATCCCAGAACCAGTTATTGAAGTCGCAATTGAGCCTAAAACCAAAGCTGATAGAGACCTTCTTAGTGCTGGTCTTGCTAAGCTTGCAAAAGAAGATCCTTCTTTCCGCGTCCATGGTGACGAAGAAACAGGGCAGACTCTTATTGCTGGTATGGGCGAACTTCACCTCGAAATCATCGTTGATAGGCTCCTTCGTGAGTTCAACGTTAATGCTAACGTAGGTGCTCCTAGAGTTTCCTATCGTGAAAGTATTACTAAGAGTGTTGAATCCAATCTCAAATACGCTAAGCAGTCTGGTGGACGTGGTCAGTATGGACATGTTGTCGTCACCATCGAACCAAATACTGAAAACGAATTTGATTTCATTGATCAGATTAAGGGCGGAATTATTCCTAAGGAATACATTCCAGCAGTTGGACGCGGTATTCATGACGCCATGAAGAACGGTGTAATTGCCGGATTCCCTCTTGTAGATATTAAAGCAACATTGACCTACGGTTCTTACCATGACGTTGACTCCTCTGAGCAGGCTTTCTACATCGCCGGTTCTATGGCTCTCAAAGACGCGGTAAAACGTGCTGGTCCACAGCTTCTAGAGCCTATCATGGCTGTTGAAGTTGTTACCCCTGATGATTACCTCGGTGATGTTATGGGTGACCTTAACGGTCGTCGTGGTAAAGTAAGCAACATGGAAGGCCGCGCTAACGCTCAGGTCATTAAATGTGATGTTCCTCTTAGTGAGATGTTCGGTTATGCAACCGACCTTCGCTCCAAGACTCAGGGACGTGCCACATTCTCCATGCAGTTTGACCACTACGAAGCAGTTCCTGCAAGCATCGCTGAAGAGTTGATCAACAAAAGTTAAGACTAAAAAATAGCTTTTTTTCAGATTTTACTTGACAGCAACCGCTAAAGACAAGTAAGCCTCCCGAACTACAGAGTGTTTGGGAGGCTTTTCTTTTTTTAAAGAAATCCACCCACGAAACCACGGAGATAAGGTATAAGGTCCGGCATGCTGGCTGGACGACCATACCAGGCATTGAAAGGAACCTCACAACCTTTTAGCCGTTGCAAGCTAGCCGTCTCTGAATCAATTCAGGAGTATTATTATGGTTTCTATGACTAATGATCGAATTCGGATCAAGCTCAAGGCTTACGATTACCGTATCCTTGATAAAGCTGTAACTGAGATTGTGGACACTGCCCGCAATACCGGTGCCGCAATCGCTGGACCCATCCCATTGCCTACACAGATTCACCGCACAACAGTGCAGAAGTCTGTGCACGTAGACAAAAAGTCTCGTGATCAGTTTGAGATGCGTATCCATAAGCGCCTGCTTGATATCCTTGAGCCCACCCAACAGACTGTTGATGCACTAGGTAAGCTTAGCTTGCCAGCAGGCGTTGACGTCGAAATCAAGCTATAGGGAGGCTCAACATGGCAAAAACTATCGGATTACTCGGTAAAAAATTGGGCATGACCCGCGTGTTCTCTGACGATGGTAGCATTGTACCAGTCACAGTTCTCGAAATCGGACCATGTCCTGTTATTCAGGTTAAGACTGAAGAGAAGGAAGGCTATAACGCCATCCAGATCGGTTACGATTCGCTGCCTGAGCGTAAAGTGAATAAGCCCTCTAAGGGACATCAGGAAAAAGCTGGTAAAGGCTATTTCCGTCACCTACGTGAATTCCCGCTTGAGTCAGTAACTGATTATGAACTTGGCCAGGAAATCTCTGTTGATATCTTTACTCCAGGTGAGAAGGTAAAAGTTACCGGAACATCAAAAGGTAAAGGTTTCCAGGGTGTAATGAAGCGTTGGAACTTTAAGGGTTCTAAAGCTTCTCACGGTGCTGAAAAAGTACATCGTTCTCCTGGTTCAATCGGCCACGCTACTTTCCCTGGTAAAGTCTTTAAGGGTAAAAAAATGCCCGGTCAGATGGGTAATGAGCGCGTTACTGTTTCCAACATTGAAATCGTAGACGTGCGCACCGAGGAAAATGTTCTTGTGGTAAAGGGACAAGTTCCTGGACCTAAGAACGGATTGGTGATGATCCGCAAGACCAGCTAGAGGAAATAATACATGGCTACCATTACTATATACGATCAAACGAATAAGGACGTCGGGAGCATGGATCTTGCTCCGGAAGTTTTCGAAGTTCCGGTCAAGCCCGAAATCCTACACCTTGTTGTCCGTGCTCAGCTCGCTGCAAAGCGTAGCGGTACTCATGCCACGAAGACTCGTGCCATGAAGCGCGGCGGTGGCGCCAAGCCTTGGCGTCAGAAAGGTACAGGACGCGCACGCGCAGGTTCAACACGCTCCCCGCTTTGGCGCGGAGGTGGTGTAACTTTCGGACCACAGCCCAGAGACTACTCCTTCAAGGTTAATAAAAAAGTTCGTCGTCTTGCTCTCAAGATGGCTCTTACAGCAAGATTCAGCGAAGAGAAGCTGATGATTGTTAAAGACATCGAACTTCCCGAGATTAAAACTAAGCTTTTCGCTCAGGTTGCAGAAACTCTCGGACTCTATAAGGCCTTGATAATTGTCAAGGATGCTGATAATAAACTCCTCCTTTCTGCGAGGAATATCCCAGGCATCAAGATGATCTCCGCTGACCAGATAAATGTTTATGACATTTTGCGTCATCGTCAGGTTGTTATGCTTGAGAATGCAGCACAGGATCTGCAGGAGAGGTTGAAATAGTCATGGACTATACTCAGATTCTTATCAAACCGGTCATTTCGGAAAAGGCCACTGACATGAAAGAGACTTCTAATCAAGTCACTTTTATTGTGCTGCCATCCGCCAATAAGGTTGAAATCAAAAAAGCTGTCGAAAGCGCTTTTGATTGCAAAGTCGATTCCGTACGTATTGTTCGGAAAAGACCTGGTCTTCGCAGGAAGTTCGGCCGCGTTGTCGGGAAGCAGTCCGGCTACAAAAAAGCTTATGTTAAGCTTTTAGCTGGCGAAAAAATCGAATTCTTCGAGGGAGTTTAAGAGATGGCTACTCGTAAACTAAAACCTACCTCACCTGGTCGCCGGTTCCAAACGATTTCCACTTTTGAGGAAATCACAAAGACCACACCGGAAAAAGCGCTTACAAAGGGCTTGACCAAAAAGGCAGGTAGAAATAATAACGGTAGAGTTACTTCACGTCATCGCGGCGGTGGTACTAAGCGTCTTTACCGTATCATTGACTTCAAGCGTAACAAAGTTGAAGTTCCAGCAACTGTTGCATCCATTGAATACGATCCCAACAGAAGTGCTCGTATCGCTCTGCTTCATTACGCAGACGGTGAAAAGCGCTACATTCTTGCACCGGTTGGTCTCAACCAGGGTGACAAGATTCTTGCAGGAGAAAAGGCCGACATTAAACCCGGTAATGCTCTCCTCCTCAAGAACGTACCTGTTGGTACTATCGTTCATAATATAGAATTGCATCCCGGTAAGGGCGGACAGTTTTGTCGCGCTGCCGGAACTTATGCTCAGCTTGTGGCGAAAGAAGGTAAGTATGCTCTTATGCGTATGCCTTCCGGTGAAGTCCGCAAGGTTCTCGCAACTTGTTGTGCAACTGTTGGTCAAGTTGGTAACATCCAGCATGAAAAGATCAACATTGGTAAAGCCGGACGTAACCGTTGGCTTGGTCGTAGACCAAAAGTCAGAGGTGTTGCAATGAACCCAGTCGACCATCCACTCGGTGGTGGTGAGGGTAAAAGTTCCGGTGGTAGACACCCTTGTTCTCCGTGGGGTATGCCTGCTAAGGGTTACAAGACTCGCAACAAGAAGAAACCTTCTTCCAAGCTCATCGTTAAACGCCGCGGGCAGAAGTAGGAGACTGTAATGCCAAGATCACTGAAAAAAGGCCCGTTTATAGACGATCATCTGCTTAAAAAGGTCGTAAAGTCTCAGGAATCAGGAGACCGCAAGGTTATCCAGACCTGGTCTAGACGTTCAACTATCATTCCAGAAATGGTAGGTCTGACCTTCGCAGTTCACAATGGCCGTAAGTTTATTCCTGTCTTCGTCACAGAGAACATGGTAGGACACAAGTTAGGTGAATTTTCACCAACTCGTACTTACTATGGACATGCGGCAGACAAGAAAAGCAAAGCCAAACGCTAGAAGGTGTTAAGCAATGGAAGCTAGAGCTGTTGCAAAATATATGCGCATTTCCGCTCAGAAAGTGCGCTTGGTAGCGGAAAACATCAAGGGAAAGCCTGTTGAGGAAGCTCTCAACATTCTGAAATTCACACCCAAAAAGGGTGCCGAACTACTCAGTAAAGTGCTTTATTCTGCAGTTGCTAACGCAGAGCAGATTCCCGGAGTGGATGTTGACACTCTCCGTGTAGACATCGTCAAAATTGACGAAGGTCCAACATGGAAGAGAATTCAGCCTAGGGCTATGGGACGTGCGTTCAGAATACTGAAGCGTACGAGCCATATAACCGTCGTAGTAAAAGAATCGTAGGGTAAAGTCATGGGTCAGAAAGTACATCCATACGGTTTCAGACTTGGTTATACCAAGAACTGGCTATCTAGGTGGTTCAGCAAAAAGGACTACCCAGCTTTCGTCATAGAAGACGACAGCATTCGTAAATATGTGAAAGAGAAGATCTTTCATGCAGGAGTAGCTAAGATCGAGATCGAACGTGCCGGTGGCAAGATTCGTCTCATCATTCACACTGCTCGTCCCGGTATTGTTATCGGACGTAAAGGTGTGGAGATCGAAAAGCTCCGCAATGATCTTCGTCAAAAATATAATAAAGAATTTGCCTTAGAAGTAAGTGAAATTCGCCGCCCTGAAACTGACGCGCAGCTTGTCGCTGAGAATATTGCTCAGCAGCTAGAACGCCGTGTAGCTTTCCGTCGTGCGATGAAGCGTACTGTTGGTCTTGCTCGTAAATTCGGAGCAGAGGGAATCAAGGTTGCATGTGCTGGTCGTTTGGCTGGTGCTGAAATTGCTCGTACCGAATGGTACCGCGATGGCCGTGTTCCCCTTCAGACTCTTAGAGCTGATATCGATTATGGTGTTGCGAGAGCAAGTACTACATATGGTGTTATCGGCATTAAGGTCTGGATCTTCAAAGGAGAAATTCTTGACCACGAGGTGAAATTATAATGCTTTCACCTAAAAAAATGAAATTCCGTAAGCGCCAGAAAGGGCGTAACAAGGGTAAAGCTCAGCGTGGCTCCACGATCGCATTTGGTGATATCGCCATTAAGACATTGGAGCACGGAAAACTGAGTAACAACCAGATTGAAGCCGCACGTATCGCTATTATGCGACACATTAAACGTGGTGGACAAGTCTGGATCAGGGTTTTCCCTGATGTGCCTGTTACTGCCAAGCCTGCTGAAGTCAGACAGGGTAAAGGTAAAGGTTCCGTAGTTGGTTGGTGTGCACCAGTCAAACCAGGACGCATTCTCTACGAAGTAAAAGGTGTTGACCTTGCTCTCGCTAAAGAAGCCCTAGTTCGTGCATCTCACAAGCTTTCTGTCAAGACTACTATTGTAGTTAAGGAGGGTTTGTAAAATGAAGACTAAAGAACTACGTGAACTCGATACTGCTGCTCTAACTGAGAAACTTGCCGCTGCTAGATTGGAGCTTTTTAATCTCCGCTTTAAGCATGCAACTGCTCAGTTGGAAAATACCCAGAGACTAGTCGAAGTCAAAAAAGACATCGCTAAGATTCAGACCCTTCAGCGTGAAAAGGAACTGGGAGTATAAGCCATGGCAGAGCTTAATTTAAAAGGAAACAGGCGTGTGCTTAGCGGTAAAGTTGTCAGCGATAAAGGCGATAAGACTATTGTCGTTCGTGTTGAGACTCTCGTTAAACACCCCTTGTATAAAAAATTCATTCGTCGTCACACCAAATTCATGGCTCACGATCCTGCTAATGAGTGCGTTATTGGCGACAAAGTACAGATTGTAGAATTCCGTCCCCTTAGCCGGCGCAAAAGGTGGCATTTGGATAAAATTCTGGAAAAAGCAGTTTAGGGGTATAAGCCATGATTCAGGTAGAATCCAGACTAGACGTAGCAGACAACTCTGGCGCCAAAAAGGTTCTTTGTATTAAAGTCCTTGGGGGCTCAAAGAGACGTTACGCAAGTGTCGGAGATATTATTGTGGTTTCCATAAAGGAAGCTATGCCCCATTCCAAAGTGAAGAAGGGCTCCGTGATGAAAGCAGTCGTTGTACGCACCAGAAAAGAAATTGGTCGTCCTGACGGGTCTTACATCAAGTTTGACAATAACTCTGCCGTTCTTCTGAACAGCTCAATGGAACCAGTGGGGACTCGAATTTTCGGTCCCGTAGCAAGAGAGTTGAGGTCTAGCGGCTTCATGAAAATAGTATCTCTTGCTCCTGAAGTTCTTTAAAATCCTTATCACGAGAGAAGGTTAACGGCATGAACAAGATACATGTTGATGACAAGGTTATGGTCATCGCCGGCAAGGATAAGGGGAAGATCGGCAAGGTCCTTAAGATCAACCGCAAAAAGGACACAGTCCTTGTAGAGCAGGTTAACACGGTTTCTAGGCATACAAAGCCTAACCCGTACGCTAACCAGCCTGGCGGAATTGTTGAGAAAGAAGCCCCTCTTCACATCTCTAACATTCAGGTTGTGTGCCCATCGTGCACAAAGGCAACCAGAGTTGGAGTTCGTGAAACCAAAGATGGAAAGAACGTCCGTTTTTGTAAAAAATGTAACGAAATTCTCGACTAGGGTCTTGCGATGACACGTCTCGAAAAAATATATACGGACAAGGTCGCCTCGGTTCTTAATAAAGAATTCGGGTACAAGAGTTCAATGGAGATTCCTTCTATCAAGGCTATCTCACTAAATATTGGACTCGGCGAAGCAAGCCAGAACGCAAAGCTCATTGACGGGGCTGTGTCTGAACTAACTGCACTGGCAGGTCAGAAAGCTGTCGTCACTAGAGCCAAGAAATCCATCGCGGCTTTTAAGCTTCGCGAAGGCATGCCAGTAGGCGCCCGTGTAACCCTTCGTAGGGATTACATGTGGGATTTTCTTGATAAACTCGTTAGTTTTGCGCTTCCACGCGTACGTGACTTCCGTGGAATACCTGACAAAGGTTTCGATGGACGCGGCAACTTCACCCTCGGTATCAAGGAATTAACCATATTCCCTGAAATACAGCTTGATAAAATCGAGCTCACCAAAGGGATGAACGTGACGATTGTCACTACTGCTAAAACTGACAAAGAAGGCAAGATGCTCCTAGAGCTTCTTGGAATGCCCTTCAAGAAATAGGAGGTCAGTGTGGCCAGAACAGCGTTAAAAGTTAAGGCTCGACGTAAACCAAAGTTCAAAGTGCGCGGATATAATAGATGTCCAATATGTGGACGTCCACGTGCATTCCTGCGGAAATATGGCGTATGCCGTATTTGTTTCAGGGAAAAGGCCCTCGCGGGTGAACTTCCCGGCGTGCGTAAAGCCAGCTGGTAATATAAGGAGTTTAAAATGCCTGTTGTCGATCCAATCGCCGATATGCTGACTCGTATTCGTAATGCACACGGAGCTTATCATAAGTCCGTGTTCATTCCCGGGTCAAAAATCAAAACCGCTATTGCGGGTATTCTTAAAGATGAAGGTTATATCGTAGACTTCACAACTGAAGAAAAAGATATCACTGTTAATCTTAAGTATGTTGATGGAAAATCGCTTATTAGCGGTATGAAAAAAATCAGCACACCCGGCCGGCGTGTATTTGTAGGCGTTGAAGATATTCCCAGTGTCCTTAATGGACTAGGGATTTGCATACTTTCCACTTCAAAGGGCGTAGTTGACGGAGTCAAGGCGAAAGACTTGAACGTCGGTGGCGAGCTCTTGTGCGAAATCTGGTAGAGAGGGTTTAAGATGTCCAGAATTGGAAAAAAACCTATCGATATACCTTCAGGTGTGGAAGTTACTGTCGGAACTGATTCAGTTTCCGTCAAAGGTCCTAAAGGATCTATTTCCACTCCTATCCACTCAATGATCAGCTACAAAGTAGCCGATGGAGTGGTAGAGGTAATGAGGTCTGGCGAAACTCGCCAGGAATGTGCACAACATGGCCTGCATCGCACACTGCTTTTCAACTGTATTGAAGGAGTCGCAAACGGCTTTTCAAAAACATTGGAAGTAATTGGTGTCGGTTATAAGGTATCTGTACAGGGTAAGAATATCATACTTAATGTAGGATTTTCACACCCAGTTCAGTTCCCGCTTCCTGCTGGCATAGAAGCCAAAGCAGAAGGTAGCAAGCTAACTGTCAGCGGAGTTGATAAACAACTCGTTGGCGAAGTTGCAGCACAAGTTCGTCGCGTACGACCACCTGAGCCTTACAAAGGCAAGGGTATCAAGTACATTGATGAACAGATCAGACGTAAAGCCGGTAAGTCCGGTAAATAATAGGGTACAGCCATGAAAATGACTAAAGAACAGACAAGACGCCGCAAGAAGATCCGCATCCGTAAAAAGATCAGTGGAACAGCTTCTCGTCCGCGTCTCGTTGTTTTCCGTTCAAACAAGCACATTTACGCTCAGCTCGTAGATGATCTTGTTGGCAAAACCATGACAGCATCCTCTTCATGTGCTCTTTCTAAGGGTGATGAAGCTGTGAAGCTCACCCGTAAGACCGCTGAAGCTGTTGGTATGGATATAGCTGCCAAGGCTAAGGAACTGAATATCGACAAGGTCGTCTTCGACCGTGGCGGATATATCTATCACGGCAGAGTCAAGGCTCTTGCAGACGGCGCTCGTGAGGGCGGCCTGAAATTCTAAACTTATGGGAATCTCCATGGAACAGAATGATCTAGGTCTGATTGAAAAAATCGTTTATCTCAACCGAGTCGCTAAAGTGGTAAAGGGCGGAAGAAGGTTCTCCTTCAGTGCCCTGGTTGTGGTAGGTGACGGTAAAGGTCAAGTCGGTTTCGGACTTGGTAAGGCTAACGAAGTTCCTGAAGCTATTAGAAAAGCTTCTGAAAGAGCACGGAAAGATATGATCACCGTGCCTCTTCTCGACGGAACACTTCCTTACGAAGTACTGGGCCGTTACGGTGCTGGACGTGTTATGCTTAAACCTGCATCAAAGGGTACTGGTATTATTGCCGGTGGACCTGTGCGTGCGGTTTTAGAAGTAGTAGGCGTTCACGATATCCTTACAAAGGCTATCGGCACTAATAATCCGCATAATGTCCTTCGCGCAACTATTGCCGGACTTGCTTCACTGCGTAGCGCAGAAGAAGTGTCTGTGCTCCGCGGGAAGAAAGTTGTGACTCCCAGAAAGTAGGAGTACTTACTATGCTTAAAGTAAAACTTATTCGCAGCAAGATCGGTTGCAATCCTAAACAGCGCAAGACACTTATTGCTATGGGACTGCGCAAGATCAGGCAAGAGAGAAGCTTTGAAGATAACCTCGTAATCCGAGGCATGATCAATAAAGTTTCCCACCTTGTGGAGGTAACTGAATCATGAGGCTGCATGAATTATATCCGTTCCCAGAGGAACGTAAAAATCGCAAGCGCATAGGTCGCGGCGGCGGATCCGGAACTGGGGGTACCTCAGGAAAGGGTCATAAGGGTCAGAACGCACGTTCTGGCGGTGGTGTTCCTGCCTGGTTCGAAGGTGGACAGATGCCTCTTGCTCGTCGTTTACCTAAGCGTGGTTTCAAGAATCCTTTCCGTGAAGAGTATGTAGCTCTGAACTTAGGTCAGCTTCTTGGAGCATTTGAAGGCAAAACTGAAATATCTCTTCAGGATATTTACGAACGTGGTCTTTGCAAAAAGAACGGTCTCGTAAAGATTCTTGGAATGGGAGAGGTTACTGCTGCGATTACTATCGAAGCACACCGTTTCAGCGCGTCTGCATCTGAAAAAATCACCAAGGCCGGAGGAACGGCCAAAGCCCTGGAAGGATAATCGTGGCAACTGCTGGAGTTGATAATCTTTCCCGACTGCCGGAACTGAAGAAAAAAATCCTTTGGACTTTTGCTCTTCTGGCTGTCTACCGGATCGGGATTCATATCCCGGTCCCTGGCGTAGACAGCGCAGCATTAGCCGATTTCTTTGAGAGTGTTTCTAACACTCTCTTCGGCATGTTTGACATGTTTTCCGGTGGCGGGTTGAGTAATATGTCCATATTCGCGTTAGGGATTATGCCTTATATATCCGCGTCTATTATTATACAACTTCTTAATGTAGTAAGCCCTGACCTTAAGCGGCTTAGCCAGGAAGGAGCTCAAGGGCGTAAAAAGATCACACAGTATACCAGATATGCAACTGTATTGATTACTATCGTACAGGGGTTTGGTATTGCCATGGGACTTGAAAGTATGGTTAGTCCCACTGGTACACCTGTTGTTCTTGCAGCTGGGTGGTCCTTCCGTCTTATTACTATAATTACTTTAACTGCAGGTACTGTCTTTCTTATGTGGCTCGGTGAACAAATGACCGAGAAAGGTATTGGAAATGGCATATCTATGATCATCTTTGCAGGTATCGTGGCTGGATTACCATCTGCCATTTATAATACCGTAAGATTAATGCAAGCTGGTGAGATTACTCTCTTCCTGCTTATTTTTATCTTAGCATTTATGGTCGCTATCCTCGCATTTATCGTCTTTATGGAAAGAGGGCAACGTCGAATACCTATCCATTATGCAAAACGCATGATGGGACGCAAAATGATGGGTGGTCAGACAACACATCTGCCACTTAGAATTAACACCGCTGGTGTTATTCCTCCCATCTTTGCATCTAGTATTCTACTATTTCCTTCTACCTTGGCTAGTTTCTCAAACAACGAATGGTTATCTAAGATGTCTGCGTATTTTACGCCTGACTCTGTGATATACAATATCGTTTTTATATCCCTGATTATCTTTTTCTGTTACTTCTATACTGCGATCATTTTTGATCCTAAAGGGATTTCAGAAAATATTCAGAAACAGGGTGGCTTTATCCCTGGTATACGCCCGGGTGTTAAAACTCGTGAGCATATTGATCGGGTTCTTGCACGGATTACCCTCTGGGGATCCATTTATGTCGCAGCCATCTGTGTACTTCCTATGTTGTTAATCTCGCAGTTTAATGTTCCTTTTTATTTTGGAGGAACAGCTCTGTTGATTGTAGTTGGTGTTGCCATGGACTTTATGGGCAAGATTGAATCCTACTTGATTTCACGTCAATATGACGGACTCATGGGTAAGGGAAGCAAGGTTAAAGGCAGGTAAGAGCTTTGAAAAAGTACAGAGGGATTTACCTCAAGAATGAAAAAGAGATTGGCCTCATGCGTGAGGCCAATCGTCTTGTTTCTACGGTCTTAGATATGCTTGGTGATGCAATTAAACCTGGTATTACAACTATGTCATTAGAAGATATAGCTGGTAAAGCCTGTGAAGATTTTGGAGTTGTTCCAGCCTTCAAAGGGTATCATGGTTTTCCTTTTGTTTTATGTTGCTCAGTAAATGAAGAAGTAGTTCATGGATTTCCTTCCAATGAACGAATTCTTAATGAGGGCGATATTGTCAGTATAGATATGGGTGTTGTCTACAAAGGTTTTTTTGGAGACTCTGCTCGTACTTATCCTGTTGGAACAATTTCTGCTACGGCTCAAAAACTACTTGATGTTACCCGTGAATCCCTGATGAAGGGGATTTCCATGGCTCATCCGGGAAATAATCTTTATGATGTTTCTCGTGCGGTGCAGGAGCATAGTGAAGAAAACGGATTTGGTGTTGTTCGAAGGTTTGTCGGTCATGGGATTGGTCGCAATCTACATGAAAAGCCCGAAGTTCCTAACTTTGTGCCAACCGGTATGCCTGGAGTTAACCTCAGAACGGGAATGGTCATAGCCATCGAACCGATGGTTACTGAAGGATCATATGAGATAGAAGTTCTATCTGATAAGTGGACCGCAGTAACCAAAGATAGAAAGCTGTCTGCCCATTTTGAGCACACCATTGCTATTACTTCAGATGGTCCGATTATATTGAGTCAGTCATAATTTTTATATAAATACTCTACAGGGCTTGATTTTTGTGATTTAGTTCTGTATAAGTCACTTTCTAAATTTCGAGGCAACGGAAGACTAGGCATGCGCTCAATTTCCTTTTAGCCGGGTAATTGAGACATCATTGGCCCACCGTCGGCTAGCTCCCGATTGGTTAACTGTTAAACTGCATTAGTGGAGACGGTCATGAAAGTAAGACCATCTGTTAAGAAGATTTGTCCCAAATGCAAAGTAATCAGACGCAAAGGTGTTCTTAGGGTGATATGTGAAAACCCAAGACACAAACAGCGTCAAGGATAGAGAGGTATACCTGTGGCTCGTATCGCTGGAGTAGACCTTCCGAAAAATAAGCGTTTGGATATTGCACTGACTTACATCTTTGGAGTAGGTCGCACAACTGCACTCAAGATTCTTGATACCGTAGGTATCGATTGGACATTGAAAACTGATGACCTTAGTGGTGAACAGGTCAATACCATTCGTAAAGAACTTGAAGATAACTATAAAGTTGAAGGTGACCTCCGTCGCAATCAAGTTGCTGATATTAAGCGCTTGATGGACATTGGAAGTTACCGTGGACTCCGCCATCGTCGCGGACTGCCCGTACGCGGACAGAGCTCCAAAACCAACGCAAGGACCCGCAAAGGTCCACGTCGCTCAGTAATGAGTAGGAAGAAGAAATAATTAAGATCATCCGCAGATTTAGGGCCAGATTTTGATCAGGTCATTTCGCTGCTGATATAAATTCAACTCATCTGGAGAGAATGGTATGGCTAGACCTCGCCGTTCCGGCAAGAAAAAAGAGAAAAAGAATGTTCCTGTGGGCCTCGCTCACGTTAAAGCAACATTTAATAATACTATAATTACCTTCACTGATTTAAAAGGTAACGTAATCAGCTGGGCCACTTCTGGTGCATCCGGTTTCAAGGGATCTAGAAAATCTACTCCCTTTGCTGCTCAGGTAGCTGCTGAAACCGCCGCTAGAAAAGCTCAGGACCAGGGTATGCGTACCGTGGGTATTTTTGTAAAAGGCCCCGGTTCCGGTCGTGAGGCTGCTATGCGCGCCATCGGTAACATCGGTATGAAGGTGAACTTCATTCGCGATATCACGCCCATACCGCACAACGGCTGTCGTCCGCCGAAGCGCCGCAGGGTCTAACGTTCGCAGGAGAATAACCTTGGCTAGATATACAAAAGCAAAATGCAGACTTTGCCGTAGAGAAGGGGAAAAACTCTTCATCAAAGGCGATCGCTGCTTTACTGATAAGTGTTCATATGAACGTCGTCCATACGCCCCTGGTATTGCAGGACGCATGAGAAAGAAAATGAGTGACTACGCTATTCAGCTTCGAGAGAAGCAGAAAGTGCGTCGCATGTACGGTATCCTTGAAGGGCAGTTTCGCGGTTATTTTAAGCGCGCAGACTCCATGAAAGGGGTTACTGGTGCGAATCTCCTCATTATACTTGAAAGTCGCCTCGACAACACTATTTACCGCTTGGGATTCGCTAACTCTCGCAATCAGGCTCGCCAGCTTGTGAGACACGGCATTTTCAAAAAGAATGGAAGACGTGTTAACATTCCTTCCATGCAGGTAAGCCCCGGTGATGTCATTGAGGTTCGTGATGAAGCCCGTAAGATACCGGTTATTCTCGAAGCTCAGGAAGTTATTGCTCGTCGCGGTTGCCCAGAGTGGCTTGAGTCCGACGGTGCAGCTTTCAAAGGCGAAGTAAAAGCGATGCCGACTAGGGAAGACATACAGTTCCCTATCAACGAACAGCTGATTGTCGAGCTGTACTCCAAATAAGAAGGATTAGTGCATGCTTATTCAAGACGGTGACAAACTCATCAATACACGCAACTGGGCCGAGCTGGTAAAGCCGGAACAGCTTGTGCGCGATTCCAAGTCCAACGAGCTTTATGGGAAGTTCATTTGTGAACCCTTGGAGCGTGGATTTGGCACAACCATAGGCAACTCCCTTCGTCGGGTACTCCTTTCTTCAATGCAAGGAGCAGCTGTGGTTGCTGTTAAGATAGAAGGCGTACAGCACGAATTCACTACCATTGAGGGTGTGATGGAAGATGTCACTGAAGTCGTGCTGAACATCAAACAGATTAGATTCGCAATGACTACTGATGAACCCCAGTTCCTTAGCCTTTCGGTTAATAAGCAGGGTGTCGTCACCGCAGCTGATATTCAGGAAAACCAGAACGTTAAAGTCCTCAATCCTGAGCAGACTATTGCGACTCTCTCTGAGAAAATGGTACTCGATATGACTTTCGAGATTCGTATGGGTAAGGGATACGTTCCTGCCGATATGCATGAAGGCTTAGCAACTGAGATTGGTCATATTCAGACTGATTCAACCTTCTCTCCAATTCGTAAGGTAGCTTACAGTGTAGAGCAGGCTCGTGTCGGACAAATGACTAACTTTGATAAGCTTGTACTTGAAGTCTTTACTGATGGTTCCGTCACTCCTGAAGATGCGGTTGCATATAGCGCCAAAATTCTTAAGGAACAACTTTCTGTCTTCATCAATTTTGATGAAATGGGCTCTGAACAAGAAGAGTCTAAGGAAAGTGATCTTGATTTGAACCCTAATCTGTTCAAAAGTATCGATGAACTTGAATTATCAGTTCGTGCGACTAACTGCCTCAAGGCTGCTAACATTCGAATTGTTGGCGAACTTGTTCAGCGAACAGAGCAGGCCATGCTTAAGACCAAGAACTTCGGACGTAAGTCTCTCGACGAAATCCGTAGAGTCCTTGACAGTATGGAGCTCAAGTTCGGGATGCCTTTAGAGGATTTCGACAAAAAGCATCAGGAATGGCTGAAGAGGAAAGAGAAAAATGAGGCATAAAAAGTCAGGAAGAAAGTTCAATAGGACCGGTTCCCACAGGAAAGCCATGTTCCGTAACATGGTCCGCTCACTGTTGACTTATGAACATATGCGTACCACTGAGCCTAAGGCAAAGGAATTGAGAAGTTTTGCAGAAAAACTTATCACCCTTGCTCTCCGTAACGACTTGCACTCTAGACGTCTTGCATACAAGACTCTTGAGAATCACCAGCTCGTTCAGAAGCTCTTTGATGAAATCGGCCCTCGCTTTATTGGCGGCGGCGGTGGTTACACCCGTATTATCAAGCTCGCTGAGCCACGTAAGGGCGATTGCGCTCCTATGGTTATCATCGAACTTACAAAACGCGCTGAAGCTGTTACAGCTGAAGCAACTGAGACTCCTGTAAAGGAAGCTCAGGAAGCATAAATTATGCTCTTCAAAAGGGACGGAATTTATTCCGTCCCTTTTTTTTGTCTATGGTTATAGATATTTTCGATGAGAGGGATCAGTATGGACCTAAGAAGACTTGAAGCTTTTTGTAAAGTTTATGAATTAAAAAGCTTTTCTAAGGCTGGAAGAGATCTTTTTCTTTCACAGCCAACGATAAGTGCTCATATCTCTACTCTTGAGGAAGAACTAGGTGTGCAGCTTTTTGACAGACTTGGTCGATCAATTATGTCTACACAAGCTGGTGAAGTGCTATATCGTAATGCAAAGGACATTTATGAGCTCATTGGCAAAGCTCATTCAGAAATCAATTTGTTACGGGATAAAGTTGTAGGTGATTTGGATATCGGAGGCAGTTCGATTCCATCACATTACCTTTTACCAGGCATTTTGTATGATTATTGTAAAAAATTTCCTGATGTCAGAATACACATGTCTGTTGGTGATACAACGGAGATTTTGAATAAAATCCGATCCGGAGAGCTTATTCTAGGTGTTGTAGGTGCTGCAACTGATGCTCCTAATATAGAATTTGTTCCGATAATGCGTGATAAGCTTGTTATCGTAGCTCCACCTGTTCTCGTTCAAAATTACGATGGTATTGTTGATATTCAACAGTTGGCAGAACTACCATGGGTTATGCGTGAAGGTGGCTCTGGAACCCGCAAGGCTCTTGAAGCAGGGCTGGCAGAGCTCGGCACCAGTATTCGCGATCTAAACGTTACCGTCTGGGTTGAATCCACTCAGGCCGTTGTTCAATGCGTAAAGGCGGGTCTTGGCATAAGTGTTACATCTCTGCTTGCAGCACAGCCTCTCATCGATTCGGGTGAGCTTATTCATATTACTGATTTGCCTTTGAATCTAGAACGCAGTTTCTATCTAGCTCATCTCACCGGTAGAGAATTCTTTCCGGCTGTCCGTTATTTTATTGATCACGTTAAAAATAGCACTTTTGAATAGACTTTTTTGCTAATAAAAAAAGGGTATGTAAATTACATACCCTTTTTTTGTCTTAAGATGAGTCTTATTAAATACTATAATTCAATAAAATTTAAGCTTGGAACATGTTCTATCTGCCCTGTTTTGTATAAATACTTAGCAAATATTTTGAGTCCCTCTATTTCGTTTTCTTCTAGATTGTAGACTAGTCCTTCAAAGTAAGATTTCATTTCAACAGGTGATAAGATACTCTTTTCAGATGTTATTTCAGACATTTGGTCTATATTCTCCTGTCCCCATTCTTTCGCTTCAATCAAAATATTTACAGCCTCGATGATTTCTTTCTTATTAGCTAGGTCTTTGCGTACGATCCATACTCCAAAAATAAATGGCAGTCCTGTCCACTCGCGCCATGCTTCCCCTAGATCTAATTTGTATGGGTAATCTTCATGGTTGCGCAGGTTCAGGGCTTCGTCTCCTATCGCTAAGATTGCGTCAGGGCGCTGTCCTGAAGCTAATAGTTCTGAAGCCTTTCCTGTTTCATAAACAGGTTTAATTGGTATGTGTTCGCTAAAAAGAATTTTGAGCAGTGCCGCTGATGTATGCGTCTGAGAACTTACCAGAATTTTAGAACCATCTAAATCATGAATCGGTTTTTGGCTAAGCAACAGAACAGATTGTACTGGTCCACAACTACCAATGGCAATGTTTGGGATTAATTCATATTGCTCAGAATGCCGTAGGTATTCGATTGATGATGCAGAAGAAATATGAAGTAAGCCTTCCGCCATCAACTTATTGAGTTGAGCAGGTGGGCCATAGAAAAAGTTAAAATTATTTTCTATGAGGTTTGATTCAAGTGGGTAATAAATCGGTAAAACATTTAAAAAAGACATTCTACCGACTTTAATTACATCAGCCATTACTTGACTCCAGCAACCCGTATTTCATGTTCCTTTGTCTAGGAGTAAATCCTGCTTTTGTTATCAGGTTAGCTATCTCGCCTTCAGATAATCTGAAACTGACCCCAGCAGCTTTTACAACATTCTCTTCTATCATTGTAGATCCGAAATCGTTACCGCCATAAAACAGTGCGAGCTGAGCAATCTTAGGTCCCATTGTTACCCACGACACTTGCAAGTTGTCGAAGTTATCAAGCACAATTCTTGAAATTGCGAGAATACGTAAATATTCTACACTCGTCATTCTTCGTGCGTTGGGAATGTTTGTATTATCGGGCTGAAAAGTCCATGGAATGAAAGCTGTGAATCCGCCAGTGCGGTCCTGTACTTCACGTAGTGCAAATAAATGTGCGATTCTGTCTACAGGTTTTTCCTCATGACCGAACATCATGGTAGCGGTGGTCCTAATTCCCAAATTGTGAGCTGTTTCCATCACGCCAAGCCACTGTTCTGTAGAACATTTATTAGGAGCAATTTTTGTGCGCACTTCGTCTACAAGAATTTCAGCGCCGCCGCCGGGAATAGACGCAAGTCCTGCTGAGATTAAGCGCTTGAGAACTGCTTCAACTGAAATGCCTTCCAGTTCGCTGAAAAATACTATTTCAGGTGGTGAAAATGCATGAATGTGCACAGGGTAATTTTCTTTTATAAAGCGCAGCATGTCTTCGTAGTAAGTCAGCGGAAGATCAGGATTATGGCCACCCTGCATCAGGATTTGGGTACCGCCTAGATCGACGGTTTCTTGAAGCTTTTGCCCAAGCTCTTCACGGCTTATGACGAATCCGCCTTCCTGTTCAGGAGCGACATAAAAAGCACAGAATTTACACCCGCAAGTGCAGATATTTGAGTAATTAATATTACGGTCGACTACGTACGTAACATTCATATTAGGGTGCTTCGCCATCCTGATTTGATGGGCCATACTTCCCAGATCAAATAAATCAGCTTTTTCAAGCAGAGTATTTGCATCGTCAAAATTTATTCTTTCGCCTGCCGCAATTTTTGCTCCTATTTCGAGCACTTCAGCAGGACTTTGAGTAAGACTTGTCATATTGAATATCCTCTTGGTCTAGGAAATCTCATTAAAAGCAGCATCGCGTTCCACTGGAACAAATCCGCAGCCGAGAATCATTTCTTCAAGCTCTTTTCTTCCCAGAGCCTGCTCGGATGATGCGCCTGCCATGTGCCCAATTTTTTCCTCAACAACAGTTCCGTCAAAATCGTCAGCACCATAGTGAAGCGCTGCTTGGGCCTGCTTAACCGTCAGCATAACCCAGTACGCTTTTATGTGAGGAATATTATCGAGCATTAATCTGCTGATTGCGATTGTTTTAAGCTCATCAATTCCGGTCAGCGGATTGTCAATTTTGAGGGCGCTGTTTTCAGTGAGAAATGGAAGAGGGATAAAGCAGTTAAATCCGCCTGACACGTCTTGTTGCTTACGAAGTTGGTCAAGATGGTCGAGCCTGTCCGCAACGGACTCAACGTGCCCGAAGAGCATTGTACAGTTCGTGGTGTAGCCGAGTGAATGTGCTTCTTCGTGAATTCTAAGCCAATTATCACCATCGAGCTTTTTCGGACAAATTTTATTACGGGTTTCCGGCGCAAAAATTTCAGCACCGCCGCCGGGAAGCATTTCAACTCCAACAGCGCGTAACTTTTCCAAAACTTCTTTTGAAGAAATTCCTTCAATCTCTGCGAAGTGCGCAATTTCGACTGCGGTAAAGCATTTAAGAGTTGCCTGAGGGTATTCTTTCTTAACCGCTATAAATGACTTTTCAAAAAATGAGAGAGGAATATCGGGATGGCAGCCACCGACAACATGAATTTCACGCGGAGCTACTGGCGCACTGCGGAGTTTTTCAAGTATATCGTTTTGGGATAGCTGAAAAGATCCATCCTCGCCGCGCTCACGTGCGTAGGCACAAAATTTACAACCGTTAATACAAATATTTGTATAGTTGATATGGCGGTTGAGTACGTAAAACGTTTTGTTGCCATGAAGTTTGCGTCTGACAATCGATGCGAGTGCGCCAAGTGCCGTAAGGTCTGTGCAATCGTAAAGGGTGCGACCGTCTGCAATCGAAAGCCTTTCACCAGCCAGAACTTTATCCAGAATGGAGCCAAGTCCTATTTTTTCGAAATATTCTTTTGTAATCATAAGTTCACCTTTGTTGAACCGTAAATAAAAGTCGGTTCGATCCATGTCAATACTGGATTTCCAGTCATTAAAAATATAAACACATTTCTATGAGCAAAATATTAGAAATGGGCTATTCTCCATGCCCGAATGACACCTTTATATTTCACGCCCTTGCAAGCGGGGCGATTAGCCTTGATCCATATAAATTAAACATCACACTTGCGGACGTTGAGGAACTCAATTCCTTAGCGCGCGCTGGAAAAATGGATATTTGCAAAGTCTCAGTTCATGCGGCCGCACATATCATGAATGACTATATTCTTCTGCGCGCAGGCGGCGCCATGGGCAGAGGAGTCGGTCCGCTTTTGCTGACTCGGGAACCTTGCACTATTGAGGCCCTAAATGGCAAGCGTGTAGCAATACCCGGAAGAAATACTACTGCTAATTTATTGTTTAACCTAATGTGCCGTGAAGCTGGTATTCAGGTAGAAATTGTAGAACTAGTCTTTGATAAAATTATGCCAGCAATCGCATCGGGAGAAGTGGAAGCGGGAGTGGTCATTCACGAGGGGCGTTTCACGTATCACGGATTAGGATTATCCAAAATATCCGATCTAGGTAAATGGTGGGAAGATTTTTCTGGGCTGCCCATCCCGTTAGGCTCTATTGCCATAAGGCGTTCGCTGGGAGCGGACGTTGCCGATCTAATTAATTCCGCAATTCGCAGAAGTTTAACTCTTTCGCAGGTAGATCCGAGCGAGGCATGGCCGTATATCAAAGAACATGCTCAAGAAATGGACGACAATGTAGTTAATGAACACATTGAAACGTTTGTAACTGATTACAGCATGGATGTAGGCGAAGAAGGGGAGAAGGCTGTTACAAGGCTACTAAACGAAGCGGCAAAAATGGACTCCATAAAACTCCCCAATCAGCCCTTTTTTATTCCAGAGTAAAAATACAAATTACCATGCACTAAAATAACTACTCTCTAATAAGCCCCTTTCGTAAAAAAGTTTTGGGAGTCTTGAACCCTTTTCCAAAAGGGATCAAGACGCCGGAGGCAAATATCACCCATTCTTTCCAGATCGATCCTGGCTAAGTATAACTCCGCACATGACAAGTCCTGCTGCAATAAATTGGGTAAAATTTAATTTTTCATCGAGTATAGCCCATCCCATTATGAGTGTGAAGACTGGAATCAGGTTTACATAAGCTGTTGTCTGGCTGGCCGGTAGTCGGCTCATACCGTAGTTGTATAAACCGTATGCTCCGAGGGTTATGCCGATTCCAAGATATATGATGGAAAAGGTTGCGGCTGGATGATAAAAATCAGGCAGAGTCGTTGTGGGCATAAATAGTAATGGAAGATAAAAAATAGCGCCCATAAAAGCTTGAAACGCTGTAATGAAAAGTGCGGAATATCGCACAGTCATGGTTTTTAGAATTGTCATGTATCCAACTGCGCAGCACATGGCTAAGAATTCGAGGAAATTCCCAAATATAGGATCTGGAGAAGCTTCTGTAGCCGCTGAGTAAACGGAAAGCCATATGCCGCCGATAACAGCGAGAATGAAGCCTATAAGGGTTTTACGGCTAAGCTTTTCTTTGAGAATGAAGCGCGCGGATACGGCCATAAGTAGGGGCAGGGTTGCTACAATCATTCCTGCTTGAGAAGCAGAAGTGTATATCATGGCATGACTTTCGAAGACAAAGTACATGCATGGCTCGCAGAAAGCCATGATGGCAAGCCATTTGAAATCACCTTTGTGAATTTTTTGCTTTCTGAATTTGGGAATAAAAAATACAAAACATAGTGAAGCTAGCATCATCCTTCCGAAAATTACTACCATCGGATCATAAACGGCAAGGGCAATTTTGAGCACAATAAAAGAACTGGCCCATAGGAATACAGCTACAACGAGTGCTACCACTGGAAAATATTTAGAATCAGAAATTGGCATTTTATGTTTTCGTTCCGGTGATATTATAGGGATGAAATCGGTGCAAATATTGATGGAATTGTGGCTGGTCAGAGAAATCGAATAGGTGTTGTTATTTTATTTGTCAATGGATTGCTAATCTAATGCTATATGCGATCTGCTTGAAAAACTTTGGATATATAAAACAACAAAACCCCGGAAGAATTACTTCTTCCGGGGTTATTTTCGGCGAAATACAAATTCAGACTATTTGCACCATGCAAGTAGGTTGAATGAGGAATAATTGTTCTCAGGATTTTCTGCGTATCTGCAACCGAGGCATGAATCATCACGTTTGTTTATGATATCAGCATCAGATCCTTTGTAGAAAGTGCAGTCGTTGTTATTGCATACCATCAAAACGGACCAGCCTGATTCAGGTGGTGCAATCCACGGGGAAAGTTCTACTTCGCAATGCGGGCAATATCTTTCTTCTAATTCTGTGTTGCTATAGATATAAGTACTCATCGTTTGTCTCCTGTAAGTATATGCTTAGAAATTTCCGCTGTGAATTTATTCACAACATCCATAAGATAGTAATCTATCGGGGGACGTCAAGAGGCTGATTCAACCATTTCTCGTAATGCTTTGAAAAGAGCTTTGGAAGACTTCAGTGGCTTTTTCTTTTCTATTTCTTTTTTAGCATTTCTAGCAAGCTGAGACAGTCTCTGCCTTTCAGCATGAGGATAAAGTTCCATCAGCTCATCAAGTATAGAGAAATCTCCCTCAATGAGTTTATCTCTCCACTTTTCAATCTTATGGAATTTCATGTTATCATCGCGATTGCCGAACTCGATATTGTCTAAGAAATCGATAATAGGCTGCGGATCAAATCCACGAATTAATTTTCCAATATACTGAACTTGCCGTCTTTTACCTTCATGTGCAGTGATGGTTTTGGCGTGTAGAATCGCTTCAATAAAATAGTCTGGAAACCCAGATTTTTTAATAAGATCATCGCTTTGCTTCAGTAGTCTTTCGGCAACTTTTTGCAAGGCAGTCATTTCCCTCTTTTTTTGAGAGCGACTAGGGCCTGAATATACGGGTTCGTCTTCGTAGACATCTTCTTCGTTATGCATAATTTTATTGTTTTGTAGCTACGCTCTGCGCCATAGCGGAATGGTGTTTTTGAAAAAAAGCATCATCCACTTTTTTGTGAATAATCACAAGCTAAGTTATTGATAGGCTGCGGGGCTCTTTTAACTTCTATTTGTGAGCCATACCCCTGAAATTGTAAGAGATCCACCGATAACAAGGGGCATTCCTATTTTCTCATCTAAAATTATAGCGGCAAGAATAATTGCCGTGATGGGAACTAGATTGATAAAAATGCCTGTTTTGGATGGTCCGATCTTTCCAATAGCTTCACAATACCAACTGAAAGCCAGTCCTGTACCAAGAAAAGATAAGAATAAAATGCACCCGATATCAACTAAAGATATGGCAATAACTTCAGAGATTAATCCATGGTAAAAAGCTGGGGTCATAAGCATAAGTGTTCCGAAAAGGCAGGACCAAAAAACAGCATTGAGCGGAGAAACTTTTCTCATAACTGGTTTTCCGGCCAATGAATAAGCCGTCCAGCTGAAAACGCAACCGACGATGCAAAGGTCTCCGAAACTGATACCCTGGCTGAATATAGCCAGTGGATTTCCATCTCCGATAACGGTGCATACACCGGTAAGAGCTATAAAAAATCCGGCAGCTTTTGATAAAGTAAATTTTTCTTTAAATAGAATAGCTGATCCAAGGGCAATAACTGTCGGTACTGCGGCGATAATGAGCGCAGCTCTTCCGGCTGTAATTAATTTTAGCCCGCTGAAAAACATTATATTGTAGAGAAATACCCCGGTTAAACCGAGAAACATTAGCGGCAAAATATCTTCTTTATTGCATTTGGGTGTCTTTCCTGTGCTGCGGCAAACGAGCACGAACATAAACATTGTTGCAAATAGGAAGCGCAGAAATGCGGCGGAATATGGAGTCATATCGCCTGCTAAAATTCTTCCGGCTATCCAAGTACCGCCCCAGAATGTGACGGATCCGATTAATTTTAAATAGAGAATTGCAGTAGGTGACATTAGTTTTCTTTCTGCTGGCGCAGTAATTCGAGGGTGTAATCGGTAATTTCCTCAACAACATTCAGGCAAATTTTTTCTTTAAGACCGTCAGTTTTAAACTTTTTGCTACCCTCAGGAGTGGAAAAGTCGCAATTGGTTAGTTCAAAACAATTGTCAGTTTTATATTTATTTTGAAAATGATCTGTAAGTGATCTTGTTAAATCATAGCAAACATCATGGCTTTTACCCGGTTTTGTTCTGCCATGGATGAGGCTGATCCCCATTATTCCACCTGTTAAAGCTCCGCAAAGTCCTTTTGTTCTCGATATTCCAGAACAAAAAGCAGTAGCGATTGCGGGAACGCATGGTGAGTCTATTTGCTCAGCTTCACATATCGCAAGCAATACGCTTTCGGCACACATATAACCGTTTTCAAAATGGTAGCGGGCTTTTTTCCCGTTCATAATATTCTCCAATATTGATGCTGAGATGTGAGTAGTAGGCCATTTCTATTTAAATAAAGATAAGCGTGCTAGTACTTTGTCTTAGAAGTCATATTACAATCTGGTGAAGAATTAATATCTTCGCTGTAAGTGTCAAGAGAATGTTCTTGTTATTTTTATAAGAACATCATTGTTTCTGTTTTATGTTCTGCGAATATTATGCTGTATATGCTTTCAATTGGCTGCTAAAAGTTTTATAGCACATCAAAAGAGGTGTGTTTTTCGTGGATTATATTTTTTAAGCTGGTATGATGTGATGGATGTGCTTTAGTTACGCATTTTTTTAAATTACGTTAGTTTTTTTTCGGTTTGCGAAATATTCTGAATGTGATTAATATTCGTGAAAATATGGATTTGCCTAAACTTTAGTTTGTTTATTAGGTATAAAAGTGTTTTTGGGATTGACAAAACCTGTAAAATTGAATTTTATTCGTATAAATACATGACTAAGAGAAAGATCGACGAAACTGACAGGAAAATTCTGACAATTCTTCAGCTGAATGGTAGAATTTCTAATGCCGATATCGCAAGAAAAGTCGGCATGGCTCCGTCAGCGGTGCTTGAGAGAGTACGTAAGCTGGAAAGCAAAGGAATTCTTGTTGGATATGAAGCAATTGTAGATCCTAAATCTGTTGATAGATCACTAACTGCTTTCATTTACGTTAACGCAAGTGAAGGTGTTGGGGCTACTAGAACAGGCGCAGAGTTAGCCAAGGTACCCGGGGTACTTGAAGTTCATTATTGCGCAGGGCGGGATAGTTATCTCATTAAGGTTAGATGTGAAGATACTGACGGTTTGGCTATTATGCTTGGTCGGATAGGTCGCATCGATACTGTAAGAGATACAAACTCTACTATCGTTTTGAATACGATTAAAGAGTCCCGTGCAATTCCTCTTGATGATGATATGGATGACGAATTTGAGCAGGCTTGACAAAACTCCTGCCGAAATTTGCAGCTCAAGTTGGATTTTAGCTTAAAAGCTTGAGTCCCTTAGCTGCTTATAATTTCGGAATGATTTTAAATCAGTCTGCGAAAAAGTTTTTTCATAGACTAACATTAAAATCACGGAGATTACGTATGAGCGTAGAAATTTCAACTCTTGATCCTCAGGTGATAGAGCGCGGCAAGGATTTTTTTAAATCCATAACAGGTGAGGCTCCATCCGTTTTTAATAAGGGCTGGTGGACTGGCAAAGTTATGGACTGGGCAATGAAGAACGAAGACTTCAAAGTTCAGATGTTCCGTTTCGTCGACGTTTTGCCATATCTAAATACTTCACAGTCTCTTTCAAGACATATCGAAGAATATTTCGCCGCTGACGATAGTAACATTCCTGATGTTCTGAAATGGGGTGCGACTAAAACCGGTTTTGGTGGCGGACTTGTCGCGAAAGTTCTTAATAAAACTATCCGCTCTAATATAGAAGGGATGGCTCGCCAGTTCATCATCGGACAAAAAGCCAAGGAAGCTGTAAAGGGCATCCGCAAATTGCGTAAAGATGGCTTTGCGTTCGTTCTTGATTTGCTCGGTGAAGCTACTGTCAGTCAGGAAGAAGCTAGAGCTTACCGCGATGGATATATTGAAGTTCTTGATGCCATCGAAAAAGAATATAAGAAATGGGGCGGTCTAGATTCTTCTACTGATCTTGATTGGGGACACGCTCCTAAGATAAACGTAGCCGTTAAACCTTCCGCATTTTATTCACAGTCCAAGCCTGTCGACCTTGAAGGAACAGTGCTGGGTATGATGGAAAGTATTGAGCCTATCCTGCAGAAAGTTATGAGTATGGATGGATTCATGTGTATTGATATGGAGTCTCTAAAGTATAAAGAGGCCACCATTGAAATGTACAAGCGCTTACGAAAAAAATATCCTGATAACCCGCATTTAGGGATCGTTTTCCAGGCTTACCTCAAGTGTGTTGATGAAGACGTAAAAGACTTGCTTGATTGGTCTCGCGCTGAGAATCTTCCTGTTTCCATTCGCCTTGTTAAGGGCGCGTACTGGGATTATGAAACCGTTATAGCAAAACAGAATGACTGGGATGTTCCTGTTTGGACTCACAAACCTGAGTCCGATATGGCTTTTGAACGTGTTTCTAAGTTGATCCTCGAGAACCACGATATCTGTCACTATGCTTGTGCATCGCACAATATCCGCTCCATCTCCACAGTTATGGAAATGGCAAGTTCCATGAATGTTCCTGATGAAAGATATGAATTTCAGGTTCTTTATGGTATGGCTGAACCTGTCCGTAAAGGGCTTAGAAATGTTGCTAAGCGCGTTCGTCTCTATTGTCCCTACGGTGATCTTATTCCCGGAATGGCTTATCTAGTACGTCGTCTTCTTGAAAATACCGCAAATGAATCTTTCCTAAAACAGACTTTTGCTGACGAAGCAGATATTAATGTTCTGCTTGAAAATCCGGAGCTAACTTTGAAGCGCGAATTGGATAATAAACCAGCACCTAAGCCTGATACCAGAAAACGCTACAAAGGCGTTGATGGTGAGCTTGAGCCTTTCTCAAACTACCCACCGTCTGATTTTACTATCAAAGAACAGCGCGATGCTTTCCCGATCTCCATGGCTAAAATTCGTAAAGAATTTGGCAAAAAGTATCCGCTATACATAAATGGTCAGGAAGTAATCACTGACGATACTCTTGATTCCTACAATCCTGCTGACCCTTCAGAAATTATCGGGACCGTTTGTCAGGCAGGAATCGCAGAAGTTGATACTGCTGTAAGCGCGGCAAAAGAGGCCTACCTTGATTGGCGTAATGTTGAGCCGAGAGAACGCGCTCAGTATTTGCTAAAAGCCGCTCAGTATTGCAGAGATAATATTAACGACCTTTGTGCGATGCAGGTTCTTGAAGTCGGTAAGCAGTGGGATCAAGCTCAGGCTGATGTTGGCGAAGCTCTCGATTTCATGGAATACTATGCACGTGAAATGATCCGTCTTGGTGATCCGAAACGCATGGGCAATTCCCCAGGTGAGTACAGTCAGTATTTCTATCAGGCGAAGGGTGTTGCCGCTGTTATTGCTCCGTGGAACTTCCCGCTCGCAATTAGTGTAGGAATGGTTTCCGCCGCAATTGTTTGTGGTTGCCCTGTTGTATACAAACCAGCCGGGATATCGTCAGTTATCGGTCATGGACTTGTTGATATGTTTAAAGCAGCCGGTCTGCCCGATGGCGTATTCAACTACGCTCCCGGACGCGGTTCTGTAATGGGCGACCATTTGGTCGATCATCCTGATATCGCAGTAATCGCATTCACCGGATCAATGGAAGTTGGTCTCAGAATTCAGGAACGTGCTGCCAAAGTACATCCCGGACAGGATCACTGTAAAAAAGTTATCGCTGAGATGGGCGGAAAGAATGCTATCATTATTGATGATGATGCAGATCTTGATGAAGCCGTACTTGGCGTACTTTACGCTGCCTTCGGTTTTCAGGGGCAGAAATGTTCAGCCTGTTCGCGAGTGATTGTTATTGATGCCATCTACGACCGTTTCATTCACCGATTAAAAGAAGCAGCTGAGTCCGTTAAGCTTGGACCCTCTGAAGATCCTTCAAATTACATGGGGCCAGTTGTCGATAAGGCAGCCCTTAAGAACGTTCTGAATTATTGTAAAATAGCTGAAGAAGAAGGTAAGGTGCTCGTTAAACGCGAGGCTCCGGCTGAATACATATCGAAAGGTGGATGTTACGCACCGCTCTTGATTGTAGAAGGAATTAATAAAGGACACCGTATAGCTCAGGAAGAAGTTTTCGGACCTGTTCTAGCCGTAATGAAAGCCAGTGACTTCGCTGAAGCTGTAGATATTGCTAACTCCACTCGTTTTGCTCTTACCGGAGCAGTTTACTCCAGAAGTCCTAAGAATCTGGAATACGCAACGAAAGAGTTTAGAGTTGGCAACTTGTACTTGAATAAGCCAAGTGTTGGCGCTCTTGTTGAAAGGCACGCCTTCGGTGGGTTTAAAATGTCAGGTGTCGGTTCAAAGGCTGGCGGACCAGATTACCTGCTCCAGTTCATGGATCCGCGTTTAGTATGTGAAAACACTATGCGTCGCGGATTTGCACCAATCTCCGAAGATGATGATTGGGTTGCATAAATAACAATTAAGATAAATTACTTTAAAAAAGGGGACTGCAGATGCGGTCCCCTTTTTTTGTTCAAAGTTCTTAGTAACGGAATTCAAGCTTCACTTTCTTTCGTGCTCCTGTTAGCTTTTGAAATTAATGATTATAAAAGTAAAACTCCGAAGGATATATGGTTTTTGGACTCGTAAAACTTGAGAAATCAGGTAGCTCATTAAAGCTCTCCGGCCGGCTTGATGCTGAAGGTGCGGGGGAAGTGTGGGAACAGGCGCGATCTGCTGTCTCTGCAGGTGCGACCTCTATCGATTGTTCTAATGTAGAATATATGGATGGTGGTGGTGCGGCTCTTTTTATGATGATGGAAGCCCTATGCCGAGAAAGTGGTAAAACTTTAAGCATTAATGGGTTGGACTCTGAATTTAGTAAATTTCTCGAATTATTCGATGTTGAAAAAGCTGCCCCTTCTAAAGACACTATTGATAAACCTGTCGGTTTGGCTGGCTGGATCTCGTCGGTTGGAAAATCTGCTCAGGAGATCGGTACAGATTTCAGGGAGCAGGTTGAGTTTACTGGGAATTGTGTTCTGGCTGTGCGGGATACTATGAGCGGTCGACATCGTTTGCGTTGGCCTGACTTTTGGCTGACTGCTGAAAAGGTCGGGGTGGACGGTTTACCTATTATTTTGCTCATTGGTTTTTTGATGGGACTGATCATGTCCTTCCAATCTGCAGTTTCTCTCCAGCGATTTGGCGGTGAAATATTTGTGCCGAATATGTTGGGGCTGGTTATGTTCAGAGAGCTTGGGCCGATGGTGACTGCCATTTTGCTTGCAGGTAGAACCGGGTCAGCTTTCGCTGCGGAAATCGGCACCATGAAGGTTAATGAAGAGCTGGACGCATTAAGCACCATGGGCCTTAATCCTGTGAGCTTTTTAGTTGTTCCACGGGTTCTCGCTACAATTTTTGTTACTCCTCTTTTGACATTGTTTTTTAATTTCATGTCCCTTGTGGGCGGAGCATTAGTAATGCTCTCGATGGGCTATCCTCTTACAACGTTTACCAGCAGGGTATTTCAGAATGTCTCGTGGATAGATTTTTCAGGTGGCATGGTTAAGGCTTTTGTTTTCAGTGTTCTTGTTGCCGGAATCGGTTGTCAGCGCGGTTTAGTTACTAAATCCGGTGCGAGTGCCGTTGGTGATTCGACTACAAGTGCCGTGGTCAGCGGCATTATTCTTATCGCCGTGTTTGATGGCCTTTTTGCCGTAATATTTTTCATCGCAGGAGTTTAAATTGAGTTCTCCTGCCGATAACATAATAGAAGTTGAAAACCTTACCTGTGCGTATGGTGATCTTGTTATAACAAAAGATCTTACTTTCGATGTGAGGCGTGGAGAAATATTTATTATCCTCGGTGGTTCCGGTTGTGGAAAGAGTACCGTTCTTAAGCATATGATAGGCCTTTATCCTCCGTCACATGGGCAGATTATAATTGATGGTGATGACATTGGCTCTGCGCATGGTAAAGCCAGACTTGATATTATCCGTCGCATCGGGGTTATGTACCAGATGGGCGCGCTTTTCGGGTCTATGACGCTTCTTGAAAATGTGCGACTTCCACTTGAGGAGTTTACTTCCATGCCTCGCGAGGCCATGGATTATGTTGCTAGAATGAAGCTAGCACTCGTTGGACTTGAAGGTTCTGCCGATAAGATGCCGTCCGAACTTTCGGGTGGTATGCTGAAAAGGGGAGCTATTGCCCGCGCTATGGCACTTGATCCGAAAATTTTATTTCTTGATGAACCGTCAGCCGGACTTGATCCGATTACTTCAGCTGAGTTAGATGAATTGATACGCAGCCTTTCTCGCTCGCTAGGAGTTACATTTGTAATTGTAACGCATGAACTTCAATCAATATTTTCCATAGCTGATAGAATTATAATGCTAGATAAAAGCACAAAAGGAATCATCGCTACAGGTGATCCTCGTAAACTGCGGGATGAATCTGATATTCCGCTTGTACGTCGCTTTTTTCATCGTGAATTTCAAGATAAGACAAGTAACGCCGCGCCTGTTACGGAGACAATATGAGCCGCAAAACGAACCCTTTCAGACTTGGACTTTTTGTAATATCGGGATCACTTCTTATGTTGATCGCCCTTGTTATTTTAGGTGCAGGAAAGATTTTTGAAACTACAGTTAAGATTGAAACATACATAAATGAGTCTGTTAACGGGCTTGAAGTTGGCTCTCCTATTAAGTTTCGAGGAGTTAAAGTCGGCTCCGTCAGCGAGATAGGATTTGTGACCGATGAGTATGTAACAAGCGAAGATAGCGAGCTTCGCTATGTATATATTTTAGGTGAGCTAAATAGTGACATCATTAAGTCCAAAGAAGGAAAAGACATGATGCAGTCATTAAAAAGAGAGGTGAAACGTGGCCTTCGTGCTCGACCCGTTTCCTTAGGTTTGACCGGACAACTTTTCCTTGAAATTGATTACGTTAATCCTGAGCGGAACCCACCTCTTAAGATCACTTGGACTCCTGAGAATTACTATGTTCCATCAACCGCTTCCATGATGAGTAAGGTTGAAGGAGCCGTTGCTTCAATCAGTGAAACTTTGGAAGACATAAATAAAGCAAAAATTGCAGAAGCCGTCGAAGATGTCCGGCAGGTAGCGCAGACTGTTAACAAGTTTTTAGAGAAGTCTGATGCTGCTGAAATAAGCAGAAGTCTTACCGGGACCCTTAATGAGGCTGAAAAGTTTATTGCACGTTTAAATGTTCTTCTAGCTGATCCAAATGTCAATTCATTAATGCCGGATGTGGCATCGGCTGCGCATAGTTTCAAGCTTGTTATGGATTCTGGGTCGAATGATATGATCGTAGCGCTTAGGGATTTGCGCAAGGCTACTACAAGTGCCAAGAATATTTCCGGGGATTTTGAAACATATCTTAGAAGTCCGCAAGGTAAGGATACTTTAAATAGCCTATCTAAGACCTTAGATAATGTAGGTGAGGCTTCTGATAAGATTAAAGATGCGGCGACAAGGTTTGAAGGAACTCTTTCAAGGGTAAATGTTGTTGTTGCCGGACAGCAGGGCAATATTGAAGCTATTCTTGATAATGTGCGAAGGTTGGTAGAAAATTTACGAGAACTTAGCAGTGAAGCTAGACAATATCCTGCCGGGGTCCTTTTTGGTGAACCTCCGAGGAAAGGACGGGCACAATAATGGAGCTATTTGTGAAAAGATATTTTTTAAAAAATGCGTGCACACTATGCTTTGTTTCGGCGCTTTTAATTGTTGCTGCCGCAGGCTGCGTGAAGCTTGAGCGTGCGTCTCTTGACCGCACTTACTATACTTTAGATGCTGTCAGAGATAGGCAAAATGCTACGTCTCGTGTGACTGACAAAAACTTGATTGTTCGCCGGATGAAGGTTTCCTCTCGTTACGAAGACAAAGATTTAGTGTATCAAGTCGCTGGCAATATTTATGAAGCTGACTATTACAATGCTTTCTTCGTGCCGCCAGCATCCATGCTGACACAGGAGCTTAAAGTTTGGATGGGCGATTCAGGACTTTTTGCTAATGTTCTCGGTCCGGAAAGCATGGGGGCTGGAGAATTTATGCTCGAAGGGGTGGTTAATTCTCTTTACGGAGACTTTAGTGGAGAATCTCCTAAGGCTGTGATTAAAATGCAGTTTTTTATGTTTAATAACGCAGATCCTAATATGCCTATTATCTATTCGCGTAATTTCAGCGAGGAAGTTCCAATAAAAGATCAGACAGCTTCCGCTCTTGTAGAAGCTATGAACACTGGTATTTCTATGATTTTTGCGGAGCTCGAGAAGGATGTAGCCAAGGTTGTGGAAGATGTATCTAAGGTTGCAAATGACCAAGAATAGGTCGTCTAGCTGTCTTCAGTTTTACAGGAATATGAAATTTTGTTTTTGCCTTGTAGCTTTGCTTGGAACATATGGTCATCTGCGCGCTTAAACATTGCTTCTAAGGATTCACCCTGTTTGTATTCCGCGATCCCTATGCTCAAGGTTTTTTGGACAGATTCTGAATTTGGTAGATGATATACGACTGCTTCCATAGCGGTTCTAATGCGCTCGGCTGTTTGCTTTGCTTCTTTGCAGCCTGTTTCCGGCAATAGTACTAAGAATTCTTCTCCGCCGTAGCGGAAAGCTCTGTCCGTTCCTTTTATCGAATCTTTGATGAGTTTACCTACGTTGGAAAGAACGTCGTCTCCAGCAGAATGGCCGTAGGTGTCATTAAAATGCTTGAAATTGTCTACATCCATGAGCAGCGTGCACAAAGGAGAGTTTTCCAGCTTGCACTTCTCGACTTCCCGGTGGGCAACATCTTGTAAATGTCTGCGGTTGAATAGCCCTGTTAGCTGATCTGTTATACTGAGGTTTTTGAATCTTTCTTCACTTTCTCTAAGCCGTTGCTCTGCTTTTTTTCTTTCTGAAATTTCTTTTTTTAGCTTTAGATTCTTATCATCAAGTTCATGAAGGAGCAGGTTGAGCTGGGCTGAATTTTCTTCTTGTAATTCCTTTACATCCATCAGTTCTTCAATGAGTTCATTTCTGTGAAGTTCATTTTCTTTTTCAGAAGTAATATCTTTAAATATACAGATAGAACTCTTGGGGGATGACTCTGTTTCTGATAGAGTTTTAACAGACATGTCCAGCCATATTGGGTCGGATTCTTTATTAATTGTAGGAAATATTAAATTTGCACTACACTCTGATTCAGATGAAATATTTTTAAGAAAGTCGCTGACATGGTGTTCATTTGAGGGGAGGACATTGTGGATGGGTTTTGCGAACACTTCTGTTTGTGAAAAACCAGTGATCTCAGTGAAAAAAGAATTTGTGAGTATTATTTTACCTTCAGCATCAAGAATTACAATTGCAGATGCCGCATTTGCAAAAAGCTTCTTGAATTCAGCTTGTCCGCATTCAGGGCATGTGCGTGAAATTCTTTGTTTGAGCTTGCTGTGCTTTTTTTGCAAGTCGCTAAGCTCAGATTGTACAGCTTCTAGATCGTGCAGACTGCTCACTTCCATCTCCATTATTTTTCATTACATATGCCGTTGCAAAATACTCTTATTAGGGGCTGAAGCAAGCTTTATTTTCTTAATACATCCTATTTCCGTATAAAATTATTATAATAAAAAATAAATTACAATTCATTTATGAAAACTTGCTCTTTTTATGATTTTGGACAAGTATATCGATTCACTTTTAAAGTTAAGCAACAGCACAAAATAGCTAAGGGAATCTTACTACTATGATCACTATGAAACTTCTTCTTTCTCCGGTAATCTGCGCATTAATTGGTTGGCTCACTAATTATCTTGCAGTGAAAATGTTATTCCACCCATACAAGGCTATAAAGATTGGCCCCTTTGAAATTCAAGGCATTTTCCCTAAGAGACAAAAGGAACTTGCTGAAAGTCTTGGAAAGATGATCGAGCGCGAACTTATCTCGCATACTGATATCAAAAATGTAATTCGTGATCCTGCATTTGTTGAAAAGCACAAAGGTGTTGTTCTTGAGTATCTTGAGATATTTTTTAAGGAAAAGTTAGTAACTCTCCATCCGATGGTTGCAATGTTTCTTAATGAAGAAACTCTTAAAACTGTTCGGGCCATGCTTTCAAAAGAACTTGACGAAATGCTTCCTAAATTGATTGAAACTACTGCCTCTGAACTTGAATGCTCACTTGATTTTAAGTGCCTTGTTCAGGATAAAGTTGAATGTTTTTCAATGGAACAACTCGAAGGTATTTTGTTTGGGATCATGAAAAAAGAATTCCGCTTTATTGAAGTGATTGGTGGAGTTCTAGGATTTATCATTGGTCTTATTCAAGTTGTTATATTTATTTTGTAAACATTATTATAAAGATTTGCTAAGCCCGCCATTCTGATTTAGATTCAGAGGCGGGCTTTTTTATTGGGGTCGGGACTCAATTTTAAAATCCATTGAGGTCTTTTGTGAAACAGTTTTTGTTTTTAGTTCAGGCTTTAGCTCTTTTGGCTTTAACCGCATGTGCTCAGATTACCGGTCCCTATTATTTAGGGCAGGAAAAGTATGATGAAGGGATTGAGGCTCTTGGGCAGCAGTTAAAAGAGAACCCTCAGGACGCATCCTCTGCCTACTATGTTGGTCGTTATTATCTTGCTCTTGAAAAACCAACGCAAGCCATCCCTTATTTAAAACGCGCTTCTGAGATTGAGCCCCAAAATGCAGACTACCATTTCTGGGTAGGTGTCGCGTTGTGGGCTGTAAAAGATTATTCTCATGAGCAAGAGTCTTATGGAAAGGCTTTGGCGCTTGATCCCAAACATATCTCCGCTAATCTTTATCTTGGGCATAGCTATCTTGAAAGCAAGAAGTGGCGAGAAGCGTTGGCTCAATATGATATTGTCTTAAAACTAGATAAATATAACCCTGAAGCACTCTATAATAGAGCAGATTCTTTGCGTCGTCTTGGCCGCTCAGCGGAAGAAATTGAAGCTTGGAAGAAGTTCTTAAAGTATTATCCGGATGGCTCTTTGGCCATGAGTGCTGCATCTAATATGAATTTACATGGAGATTTTACTTATCGTAATTTCATATTAGGCAAACGAAATGTTACCTTAAAGACCATGAAATTTAAGCCAGAATCAACACTTATTGATGTTTCAAGCAAGAAATCTCTTCATGTAATTGCCGCCATGATGGAGGCAAACGAGAAATTAAACATCCATATTGTATCTTATAAAAAGGGTGATGTTACGCTTGCAAAGTCCCGGGCGAAGGCCGTTCGTGATTATATATTAGGCGGGCATCCCGGATTTTCTTCTACAAGAATGCCTCTAAGTTGGTTTGATTTGTCGGAGACAATTAAGAGTGGCGGTAAATCTTTTCAGGTAGATGACTCTGTTCAATTTATAACCGTTGTTCAGTAAATAGGGTGTTACAATGAAAAATTATACAAAAAAAATATCTGTTTGGTTAATTATGATTGGTTTGTGTACGCTGTTAGTTACTTCTGCAAGTTTTGCTCAGGAACCCGCTGCAGATGACACAACAACTGAAGAAACTACAGCAACTGACGATACGACTGACGACACGACTACGACTGATGATACAACTGCAGAAGAAGGAACAGAGGATGGCGCAGAAGAGGTTGAAGCTCCTTCCTTTGCAAATCCGGCGCAAGCAGCTAAAGCAGAAGCATTAGCTGCTGCAGCCTCCGATGTTTCGGCAGAACAAAGTGCTGAAGATATCGCTGAAGCAGAAGCAGCTGTTGATGCTGCAACATCGGCTGTAGCTGCCGCTGAGTCTGCTGTTGAAGCAGCCGCTGCGTCAGGTGATGAAGACGCTTTATCTGCCGCAGAAGCGGACCTAGCCGCTGCGCAGGAAGGGCTTGAAACGGCTCAAGGCACCGCCGACGAGACTCTTGCCGGGGCGGCGTCTGTTGATGTTGATACTATTGCTTCCATGCGCGCAAGCGGAATGGGGTGGGGTGTTATTGCTCAAGAGCTTGGTGTGCATCCCAGCACGTTAGGTTTGGGGCATAAAAACCAAAACCGAAATCGTGAGGTTGCTGGCGTAGAAACTTCAACTAGAAGTTCTCAAGCTACTGGCCGTAATACTAAAGACGGTGTGTCGAAAACTCCCGGAGTTTCAGGCGGAAAAGGCGATAAATCTATCGGCCTTAGTCGTGCTTCTGATACAGCCAAGAGTGGCGGTAAAGGATCAAAATCATCCAATGACAGTGAAGCTTCAGGTGGCCGCGGCAACTCTGGTTCGCAAGGGTCAAGTGCTGGTAATACAGGCTCAGCTAGTGGCGATGCTCCCGGTAATAGCGGTGGTAAAGGCAATAGCAATAGCGGCGGCAAAGGTAATAGTGGTAAAAGTGGCGGAAACAATGGAAATGGCGGCGGCAATAATAAGTAGCCCCGCAGTGCTTTCTTCTAATTTTCGAAATTGACTGCTGTGGAGCATGCCATGTCCGTCAGGAAAATGTAATAATGTTTTTAAGCGAAATTATCAGGCTCACTCTTTTTTTAGGAGTGGGTTTGCTTTTAATAATGTGTGAGAAGTTTTTCCCGCGCCGCCTAGCACCATCAGATCGAAAACGAAGGTGGTTCGGTAATTTGGGGGTTGTGGTCGTTTCTGCAATTCTCGTGCGGTTGATTTTCCCATTCCTGCCTGTTGCGCTAGCCGTTATGGTTACCTTGAAGGGGTGGGGATTGATTCCTCTTTTAGGATTACCGCTGTGGACACAGGTTATTATAGGTTTTGTCCTTCTAGACTTGGCAATTTATCTACAGCACCGCGCCTTTCATCTTTGGCGTCCGTTGTGGCTTTTGCACCGTATGCACCATGCGGACACTTTTTACGATTTCACGACCGGTGTTCGGTTCCATCCTTTGGAATTCTGCTTGTCGCTGGTATTCAAGCTCGCGTTGGTTGTCTTATTCGGTATTCAGCCTCTTGCAGTTCTTTTATTTGAAGTGGTGCTTAACTGTGTCGCGATGTTTAATCATTCAAATATTAAACTTCCAAAAGATTTGGATGAAGTTTTACGATTGTTTGTTGTGACACCGGATATGCACCGAGTGCATCACTCCACGGATTCACAGGAAATGAATAGTAACTTTGGATTTAATCTCCCTTGGTGGGATCGAATCTTTTCGACTTATAAAGATCAGCCTGATCTTGGGCATCAGAAAATGAACATCGGGTTGAATATTTTCCGAGATACGAAGTTCCTTTCTTTATGGAGTATGTTGATTATGCCGTTTATTAAGCCAAATGCGGGGAAGTCTGAAAAGTAGCTTTACCGTGTAATTTATTTAGAAATAGAGATCGTTTTTGGAAATAAAAAAAAGCGTCCTCGGATTTAACTCCGAGGACGCTTTTTTTATGAATATCTCGAGTCTTAAAATAGGTTCTTTTAGTGTTAACATATTTTAGGACAGTACAATTAGCTTAAACTATTTTCCTGCACAGCGTTCTAAGAAGAGTTTGTGGCGCTCTGCGTAAGGTGGATATTTGAAGAAAGCAGATCCTGAAACAAGCACATCCGCGCCCGCTTCAACTAGCTCTCTACAATTATCAATGGTGACACCGCCATCCAGCTGAATAAGGGTGTCTGCTCCGGCTTCTGTGATCATAGCTTTAAGATCGCGTACTTTATCTGTACAGAAAGGAATGTATTTCTGCCCGCCGAATCCGGGGTTAACGCTCATGATCAGAACCATGTACAACTGCGGAATCAAGTATTTGATTGATTCTAGCGGTGTCGCAGGGTTTAGGGCAATGGCTGGTTTACAGCCTGCTTCGACAATGGCAGCACATACCCTTTCAAGGTGATTCGTAGATTCTGCGTGGACGCAGATAAGGTCTGCACCGGCTTCTGCGAATTCTGTGATATATCTTTCGGGCTGCTCGATCATAAGATGACAGTCGAAGAAAAGATTGCACTCTTTGCGCATGGATTTAATGACCGGAGGGCCGAAAGTAATGTTTGGTACAAATTTACCGTCCATTACATCAAGGTGCGCCCATTTCAGTCCAGCTTCTTCAAGAGCTTTCAGCTCATCAGCAAGTCTGCTGAAATCACATGAAAGCAGTGAAGGTGAAATGATGGTTTCTTTTTCAGCCATTATTTTTTCTCCGTGCTGTCGCTGTCCATTTTAAAATCTACTTTGATTTTAAACATGGTGCTTGCTGGCAGATTAAGGATTTTAATTCCGGTTTTATCGGTAATGGACTGCAATGTCTCGCACACGTTGTCCCAGTCTGGCCCGATGTAGGTAAACCATATATTGAATTCATTTTCGCGGAGATAGTTGTGAGTTACACCCTTGTGTCTGCCTACTTCTGCCGCAAATTCTTCGATTTTATCTTCTGGCACTTTTGCTGCGCATAGAGTTGATCTCCAGCCCAATTCGCGTGACCCGAAGTTAGCTCCGAGTCTGCGGATAACTCCGTCTTCTCTAAGCTTACAAACTCTACTTAAAGCCTCATCTTCATTGATTCCCACTTCTTTACCAATTACGGCATAGGGGCGAGGATCAATGGGGAAACCAGACTGGATTATTCCAAGTATATTTTTATCTACTGCGTCCATTTAGGACTCCTTTTTAGGCTTTTTCTTTGGAGTGTATGAACACAGCGGCTCTGGTCCGAGGTAATTATCTTCCATGGTTGCAGCTCTAGCGCGGCAGCCTCCACAAACTTTTTCAAATTCGCAGTACCCACATTTGCCGTCATAGACAGCAGGGTTTCTGAGATTAAGAAACTGTTGAGATTTACTCCAGATTTGCGGGAAAGGAATGTCGCGTACATTTCCGCAATCAAGTTCCAGATATCCGCAAGGCTGAACTTGTCCTGTGTGTGATATGAAACAGAATCCAACTCCGCCAAGACAACCACGGCTGACAGCATCTAGTCCGAAATTCTCAAAATTAACCGGAATTCCGTCTTCTTTTGCACGCTGGCGCAGGATGCGGTGGTAGTGTGGTGCACATGTCGCTTTAAGCTGCATGTCTGTTGTTTTCTGGAAATCGTAGAACCAGTTTAGCACTTCTTCGTATTCTTCCGCGCTGATAACCTGATTTCCAAGCTCGGAAGCTCTGCCTGTCGGAACGAGCAGGAATATGTGCCAAGCTGATGCTCCAAGGTCTTTGCAAAGCTTGAAAATATCTTTGAACATATGAAGGTTATTACGAGTTACTGTTGTATTTATTTGGAACTCGATGCCTGCATCTTTAAGGAACTGAATGCCGCGCATTGAAGCGTCAAAAGCACCTTTTTCGCCTCTAAACTCATCATGGTGTTCAGCGCTTAGAGCATCAATTGAAATCGAACAGCGCTCGATTCCTACTTCTTTAAGGCGAACGGAGTTTTCTGGGGTGAGCAGGGTTCCGTTAGGAGCCATTACGCAACGCAGGTCCTTAGACTTAGCATATGCTACCAATTCAAATACGTCATGTCTTAAGAGAGGTTCGCCGCCTGTGAAAATAATGATTGGATTTCCGGTTTCACGGAAAGTATCAATGAGAGCTTTTGCTTCCTCGGTGGAAAGTTCGCCCGGATACGGCTCTGGGTGGGCTTCCGCACGGCAATGCTTACAAGCAAGGTTACATGAACGGGTAACTTCCCATGCGATTAAGCGAAGAGGAGGGGAACCGTCAGCGTTTTTTTGAGGAATAGGGTTAACGCCGGGGTGTCCGCCTGGATGACCGCCAGTTTTGCCGGGGTGTCCGCCAGGGTGACCCTTAGGATGTCCACCGGGATGCCCAGCTGGATGTGAATTTTTAGTATCGCTCATATTATTTATTACTCATGTGTTTTAGTACGTCTTCGGTGAAGTAAGTCAGAATTAAATCTGCTCCGGCCCGTTTGAGGCCGATGAGAGATTCTAGCATGACTGCTTTTTCGTCAATCCAGCCGTTTATTCCGGCTGCTTTGATCATGGAATATTCGCCGCTGACTTGGTAGGCTGCAACAGGTAGGTCAAAAGAATCACGAACCATACGGATAACATCCTGATACGGTCCTGCCGGTTTAACCATAAGTATATCTGCGCCTTCAATTACATCCGCAGCAGCTTCGCGAAGTCCTTCGCGCGCGTTGGCTGGGTCCATCTGGTAAGTCTTGCGGTCACCGAACTGAGGAGCGCTTTCTGCTGCTTCTCGGAATGGTCCGTAGTATGCGGATGCATATTTAACAGCGTATGACATGATAGGAAGTTCTTCGAATCCTTCCTCGTCCAGCTTTTCGCGAATGGCGGCAACACGTCCGTCCATCATGTCTGACGGGGCAACGATATCGGCACCAGCTTTTGCGTGGGAGAGAGCAACTTGTGCGAGCAGTTCAATGGTTGGGTCGTTTAAAACTTTACCATCTTTAATAAGTCCGCAATGCCCGTGGGATGTGAATTCACATAGGCAGACATCAGTGCAAACGACAAGGTCAGGCCAGTTGGCCTTAATCATCTTTACAGCTTGCTGTACAATGCCTTCATCAGCATATGCCTGCGACCCAACTGGATCTTTTTCCGCAGGTATTCCGAAAAGAATAAGGCTTTTCAGTCCATTTTCAACTGCTAGGCCGACAGTTTTTTCGAGCTGTTTGAGGCTGAGTTGATATTGTCCGGGCATTGATGAAATTGGTTTCTTGAACTCGGGATCGTCTGATTCTGAGACGAAGTAGGGCATCATCAAGTCTGCGGGAGTTAGAACTGTTTCTCTAACAAGGTCGCGAATGACTGGTGTGCGTCTTAGTCTACGTCCTCTATGAAAATCGAATACCATGGCTTTCTCCGTAATTAACGGTGAAAAGTTATAAAAAAATCCCGACGAACCTCATAGAAGCCCGCCGGGATTATTATATCGTCGTCTGGGCGACTGCAATATGTCTGCTGTAAACAACAGGTTGGCAGCACCTAGTCTTTTTTGATTTCCTCATCGGTGAGGTAACATGCTGGATCCTGTGCCCACATGTCATCGTAGTAAGATTCAGCCCTTGCGCGGAAGTTACCTGCACAGATGTCAAGGTAACGACATTCTGCACATCTACCGCCAACGTGAGGCTTTTTATCTTTAAGCTTGTGAAGCATTTCAATTTTTGGATCGGTCCAGATTTCGGAGAAAGGACGTTCAAGAACGTTTCCGAAAGTATGGTTGCGCCAGAACTGATCCGCATGAACCTGTCCGTCCCAAGAGATACAGCCGATTCCGTGACCGGAGCTGTTGCCTTGGTTGAACTGGAGAAGTTCGAGAACTTCTTTCGCTCTTTCTGGATCTTCTTTGAGCATACGCAAATAAACGTATGGTCCGTCAGCGTGGTTATCAACAGTCAAAATCTCTTTAGGAGTGCCCGCGTCAGCAAGAGCTCTGGTCTCATCCATGATGAGATCAACAACCTGACGGGTTTCTTCGTGGCTGAGATCTTCTTTGATCAGTTCAGAACCACGGCCTGAATATACCAGATGGTAGAAACATGCCCTTGGAATGTCCATTTCTTTAAGAAGCTGGAAGATTGTTGGAACTTCTGTCCAGTTGCGTTTGTTCAGTGTGAAGCGAACGCCAACTTTAAGGCCTTGCTCCTGACAGTTTTTAATGCCTTCAAGAGCTTTTTTGAATGAGCCGGGAACTCCACGGAATTTGTCGTGAGTTTCTTCGCCGCCGTCAAGGGATATCCCGACGTAGGAAAGGCCGACTTCTTTAAGTTCTTTAGCTTTTTCTTTGGTGATGAGAGTTCCGTTTGTGGAAATAACAGCTCTCATACCTTTGCTGACTGCGTAATGAGCTAGCTCAATCAAATCCTTGCGGACTAAAGGCTCTCCGCCTGAAAAAAGCATAACTGGAGAGCCGAACTGTGCAAGATCATCAATGATGGCCTTACCCTGTTCTGTTGAAATTTCATCCGTACCGGAAGGGTCAACAGCCTGAGCATAACAGTGAACACACTTAAGGTTGCACCGTTTAGTCATATTCCAGACTACAACAGGTTTTTTATCTTTAGAAAACTGAAGAAGGTGAGAAGGAAGCTTTGCTGAATCGCGTCCGTAACGGAGAACGTCAGAAGGTTCAACACCGCCACAGTAAAGTTTTGAAATACCAATCATTTAAATAGTCCTCACTAGCCGGGAAATTTGTTTCCGTGCCAGGTTATTGGGTTAGAGCGAATATTTTCAGGGACGAAGGGTCTGCTAATTTTAGCAAAAGCTCCGTCGACTCGTGAAATTTTCGATTAATCGTACTGAATGAGGGTCTGGATTACCACAAATGCAGTCGGGGGAAAAGTCGAAATTAATAAGAATATTTAATATGTTTAATGCGTTGAAATGTATGTTTTATTTAAGAACGAAATGCTGGTTTGTAAAGAGAATGGCCAAAAAAAACATCCCTCTTAGGTTCTAAACCGAAGAGGGATGAGTTCTGTCTTGCTGGTTATTATCATTACGGGGTTATTGATACTTGCACTCGTCGATTCAAAAGTTTGTTATATTTTGTGTTGTTAGGAACAAGTGGTCGAGATTCGCCAAATCCGGTTGTCGCAATTCTGGTTGCTGATATCGGAAACTTATTAACGAGATATTTTTTCACACCATTTGCTCTGTCTTTGCTCAGCTTCAAATTATATTCTGCTGTTGCGTCAGAATCCGTATGACCCGCGATTATAATACTCTTGTTTTTTAACTTATCACTGGTTAGCGCTTTTCCTAATTCATTTAATAGTTTGTATGATTCAGGCTTGATTTTTGCCGAGTTTACATCAAATTGCACTGCTAGATTAATAGAGTTGGCTTGTGGCGGGGATACTGTTGTCGGTGATTGCTTCGACGCTTGCGACATATCCTGCATTCTTTGTTGATCGGATGGAGGTGTTCCCATCGCTCCATCATTGCCAGAAGGGGCGTTTCGTGATGTCGAATCAGAACCTTGTTGCGCAGGTGTATATGCTTGCATTTGCGGTCTGTCGGCCTCTTTCATGGCTGTAGAAAGTCCTGCGATTATACCTTTATTGGTGTTTTCGTACCTTGCCCATGATGTTAAAGGTACAGCCATGTCTGTTGCTATTTCCTGAATAATTTGGAAAAAGGCTGAATCTGGCATGCGGTGTTCGCGTTTAATAATGATAAAGTCATCATCCATTCTCTTCGCTATACGTCCCGACTGTTCAAATGAACAAACCATTTGTCCGTGCTTAGTTTCATAAATTTTAACTTGAATGGTTGCTGCTGAATCGTCAATCGTATGACCTAGATATAGGTACGGCACAAATCCGACAACGACTAAGTCATATCCTCTGGAGCGGGCGGTAAATAGTGCATCCTCAAGTCCATGATAAACAAGCCTTTCGTCAAAAACCATGGATGGGAAAACTTGGAGACTGGTCCAGTTTTGCCATACACTTTTACCGACCAACTTTCCCCAATCTTTTCCATCACTCATATTCTGTGTGACATGGTAGGGATAGAAAAGTGCTGAAAGTGGACCATAATGTGGTTTTTCCGGCCTGGAGTATACCATAAGCTGGGATAGCTGGACTTTCGCATCTTCATAGAAAATAGATTGCGTTGCCAATTGAGGTTCAAATTTGGTGCACGCTGATAACAGCAAAACCAGTATGATGAGATACTTTTTCATTTTGTATATCTTTGTGAAAGGTTTTGTTTAGAATGTCTGAAAATTGACTATATATCGCATTATTGTTTAAAGCAATATTCGTACCGTATTGTGTTCATGGTGGGGTGGAAGTATAAAAAAAACGGTCCTTAACTAAAAGGACCGCTTTTTTTATTGAAGTAGTTTGGTCGGGGAGGGGGCCATTTGCATCATCTCCAGAATTTGCTCTCTGGACTGTCTTAAACTTTTACGCAGTTCCAGTTTTCTTTCTGTAGATAGCTTTTTGAACTGAGGTTGCTTTGTAAGCTCAGTTAGTTGCTCCATTTCTATTTTAATTTGTTCCACCCGCTTAAGGAGGTCATTTTCTGGCTGGCAAACCAGAGAGCAAGCATCAGCAAGCTCAGATATTTCTTTGGCCATAATTCTGAAACTTTGTGGATTTATTTCTTTAGCTAACCGTAATCGGTACTTAGTCTGTGAAATAAGATCATTAATCCATCCAAACATATATCCGCCTACATCTATTTAAAGTGTCGGTTGGTCGAATCCTATTAACAGTCCAACGAGAGCAAATAGCAATATCATTGGCATTATGAGTGCTATGGCAACTCGCAGGAGAGAAGTGTTGTGAATGCACTTGTAAGCAATAATAGAAATGACGAAGGCTGCCATTGTTCCTATCATCTCTCCAACAACTGGGACCATGCAAAATATTAGCGGAGCGTATGAATACGTTGTCGCTCTAAATGTTGCCTGATAGCCACGCTCGCCTGCTCCTAAAGTTAAAAGCATTATGTGAGTAATTCCGGCTACGGGGAATATCGCAGCAGAGGCTGCAAATGGGTAAATCAGTAAAAGTAACATTGCAGTATTACTCTCAAGAGCAGCGGTTCCACCTGACATTGAGGGGTCTAATATTTCCCCTAATTGAGGTCCCACATCTGGGATAACTCCTGTTAATGTCCAGATATAGCTGAAAATTCCTTGGAGTACCATTATGAGGCATACGAAAAGAAGAGGCTTAAGGTAACCATTAAGCTGCATGTCGGTGAAAAAAGCATTGGGGGACATGATAACTTTTTTGATTGTCAGAAAAAATGAAGGAATAAATCCGTATTTCTCCATGACTTCAAATGGAATTTCGCTGCCGGAAGTTTCTTCGTATCCTGCTTCAGTGTCGTCATTTATTTCATTTTCTTCAGGAGACATGGATCCAAGGCTTTTCCATATGTCGGATTTTTCGTCTTTGTCCTGAGTTTGCTCATGCGCCTGTGAATAATTGCCACGTTCTATTTCAGGTGTAACCTGCAAATTTGTCAGGCTGGTATCAGCCGGAGCTTGTTGTGTAGGGAACCCATCACCGGTGGAGTTTTCCTGAGATTGAACAGGCTGTACCTGGCTCTCCTGCGGAGTCTCTATTTGCTGCTCTTCGTTCTCGTCGGGATCTAAATTTCTAAAGCGAAATTTAATCTGACATTTAGGGCAGGTGGCAAGCTGGGCCTTTGCTGGAATCTTGTCATCAGGAATTTCGCTTGCGAAATTACATTCTGGGCAAATCATTTTCATATTATTTCCTTAAAGCTAATTGTCTGAATAGTTTGGTCAGATCTAATAAATTTTATATTGTAAGGCAATGGCAATTGTGCCTGAACCTTTTTAAAAAATTATTTTTGGAAGAATTACAGGTGGCAATGGAATGTTTTTTTTTGTTTCCAGTAGTGAAGTTTCAACCCGTGGAAGCTCAGATCCCAATTTGTGGTTAAACCTGCCGGCAGTGGCTTTATTGAAAGATGCTAACTTCGCCTCTATCTCTGTTCGGTTTTTTAGCAGGTGAGTTATATGTTTAATGGGTGCTTCTGCAAGAAGCCCCGTTTGCCCTTCCAGCCCTGCTAACCGTTCATGAATTTTGTTTAAAAATTTTGTTTTGGCACTTTTTCGAAAGAATCTGAGTTGAAGGTCCGGCCAAAGTCCGTATCCCATACGGCAATGATCTGCATCTGGATAAAGCGTCATTCTTGGGAAATACCAGCCGTCACAGTCTTTATAGGATGCAATCTTTTTTAACTGCTCCCACTGCTTCTCTGGAAAGCGTTCGTCCGCGTCCAGATAAATGATCCAGTCTCCTTTGCAGGAGTCTAACATGATATTTCGTTGTGCTCCAAAATCGTTATTTAATCTGTGGCAGATGTTTACGATTTTTAGACCTGTATCGCAAGATATTAGGGGGATTTCTTTATCATCGGAGCAATCCCATACTAGTACTAGCTCTTCCAGCCACGCTGGAAATGAAGAAATGAATGAATCCAGGTCCGGTTCGTCGGGACTTAAAATAGCCCCGGCTGAAATTTTGATGCCGTTATCTTTACTCTCAGGTAATAGAACATTTTTACACCCTGAAAACAGTTTTTGTAGATTCTGGTGATTTTTTTTGCTGTCTCCCTGAATGCAGGGATTTAATACTAAGTGGCTTGTTGCAGATGTGAATCCATATTGCAGAAGAAGTAGAAAGTGCGCCCATATAGAGGTGTCGGCAATTAAGTGCGTATTGTCTGTGGTGTCCAGAAACTTTTTCCGTTTCTGAATATTTTGAATTTCTTCTGGGTAAAGGTCGCAGACTATTAAGCGTAATTCCTGCGGTTTTAAAATCGCAATCTTTTCTGCAAGGCTTCCATCTCCTGCTCCGAATATAATAAGTGCTAAGGCATTTGCTTTCTTGGCGAAGCTTAAGCACTTTTTTGCGAGAAGTTCTATGTCGCAATCTACTAAAAAATCTTCAGATTTTTTTTGACCCGCAAGTTTAAATGAAAGCGTCTGTTCAGAGTATATGTCGAAAGCATGCTTCATTTTAATAAATGTTTCTTTTAATGTTTAATAACTCTACGTATGTGGACTCAAGCTTCTTCGCTATTGTTTGTGCTCTGTATAATTTCTGTGCTTTAAGTCTTCCATTTTCACCCATTATGCGGGCTTCTTCTGGGTGGGTCATTATAAAACGAATGGCTTCGGCATATTCCTGAGCATCGTTTGCAACCAATCCTGTTTCTCCGTGATCAACTAGTTCGAGCTGTGCGTTATCTTTTAATCCTTCAGATGGGTGGGTTATAACGGGAAGTCCTGCTGCCATTGCCTCCGCGATAACAAGACCGAAAGATTCGCCTGTATCATTTGCATGGGCAAGAAAAGAAATTGAATTAAAGAATTCAGAGAGCTCTGCGTCAGTTAAAACGGGGGGAAGAAAATTTACGTACCCGTCGAAGCTATTCTCTTTAACGTACTTTTCAGCCTCAGGTATTCCGCCAATAATATTGTAGCTGAACGGTTCGATAATTTTATTTGTGACCATGGCACTTAAGTTTGGCAATATATCAAGGGCCAAATTAGACCATTTGCCTGAGTCTGCTCGTGAAATGCGTCCGAAAATATTCGGTGGAAATACCCGGCTAGCAGGGCATTTTTTTGCGAAAAAATCTGTATCCACCGGATTGTAGAGAACTGAATAAAGTGGCTTAGTTGCTGGAATAGAATTCACTTTTTCAAATCTATCAGCGCAAAAGTGTGAAACAAATAAATGGCGGCTAATTATTTTAGCATCAGGACTCGGGTCGTGATGACCGAATACATTGGTTTCGACAATGACAGGGATTCTTGCAAGTTTTAGAAGGCGTAAAGAACCAGGCTCAGCCCACCCTGCGCGATGGATGTGCACAATCTCTGGTTTGAATTTTTCCAAGAGTGGCAGCAGGTCCAGCCCTATGAAAGTTTCAATGCCGTTTTGTCTTAGGAGTTTTGCCCTGGGGCCGTTTTGTGGAGAAAACACTGCCGCGTGAAATTTGTCTTTATTAAGGTTGAATACAAATGATTGCATCACCTTTTCTGTGCCTCCAAGTCCAAGGGAGGACAATAGATGCAGTACGCGTGTTTTTTCTTCTGCCATGATTAGGAATAAATGACAGATTAGAGGTTGGAAGTAAAGAAATCGGCTCTTTAATAAAATGAAAGGCAATAAAAAATGCCCCTTATGGAAGGGGCATTTGTGTAAGCATTGTAAGTAGGAGCAAGTTTTTTTTAACGGGATGAGCCGTAAGCATTTGCGGCTTTCTTCAGGCGCATTGTGTTAGGAGTCGGCATGTTTTGAGCTGTTGGAAGCCCGTATCCCGGATCGTTTACAAAACTCATATTCGGGTTTGTTGATCCGCTTGAACTTGATGAGTGAGTCTGGAGTGGAACCGCATTCTGTGCTTCAACTGTAGGGATAATTTCCTTATAAGCTGATGCAATGCCGTCTATTATCTTTATCACTTCGTCAATCTTTTCATTATCCATCTTTAGATTTGCCTGCAACAATCTGGTATTACAGTAAATGTAAAGCTGGCTTAGGTTTTCAGCAAGGGTTCCACCTTTTTCTTTGTTGAGGCTTGCTGTCAACTCGGAAATAACTTCAATCGCCTTAGAAATTAGGATTCCCTTTGCGGCAAAGTCCTTCTCATCTATTTTGATTTTGGCCTGCTTCATGAACTTGATGGCGGCATCATAGAGCATGATAAGGAGTTCACCCTTGGAAGTTGTATGCACCTGAGTAGAGAGATATGCTTGAGCTGCTTTTTGCATTTATTGCTCCTCCTGACATCTTAATCGGCCTGATTCTAGAAAAACATTAGAGCTAAATTGAATTTTTATTTAGGTGGTCCATTAAATTTTTATATTTGCTGAGAGTTTAGCTCATTAACTTATTCCAACTGATCAATACTTGAGCTTAACTGTGCCTGAATACCTTGATACTTACCCAGAAGAGCATCAAGCCTTGCGTATTTGTTCGTCAGGTTTTGTTCGAATAGATCAATTCTATTTTCTTCTCTTTCGATTTTCTTATCAATGTTATCCATAATGTCATTGTAGTTTCTTTCCAAAATAGCGAGAGGTCCATCTTCGTTAGTAATTTCGCTAATAGCGCTGACTAATTCGGCAGACTTACCCATTTTGATGTGAACTAAAACAGCATCATCGGCATCACTGTTAGAGTTTCCGTAAACCCCATCATTATGATTTTCAACCCTGACGGCCATACCAGCTTCAGGATTACCGCCGGCACCTGTTATTTCCCACGTGGCTGGGTCGAACTCGGCCGTATTTCCGTTGATGGAGGCAGAAATAATCTGTCCGCCCGATACTTCGTATTGAACATTGTAAGTGCCTGCCTCGGTCACATCATTAATGTGTGAGAGGTATTGAACATTCGGGGAGTCGCTTACCCCTTTGTTGTTGGCAGCAAAAATTTCTGCGACCGCAAATGGATCGTCTGCAAGTGCCGCATTTAGAACGTCTGTATCAAGTTCTAAAAGACCCATGTTTGCGCCGCCTGAATCTGCGTTAGTCATGATTCCAAGCTGGGACAATGCGGAATACTTGTCGCCAGTAAAATCACCACCAGCTGACTCTTCGTACCACGAAAAGCCAATTCCTTGACTGGACATGATGTTCTTTAAACGCTGCCCGACAAGCAGTTCTACACCATAGTTACCTGTGAGGATAGACCCTTCTGATTCTGCAGAGCTGTCATCAATCTGCGTAAGGCTTTTAATCATGTTTCGGACAGCATTATTCTGGTCTACGAACTTTTGGACATTTTCCTGCATTCCTGCTGTGTCTGTAGTGATACCAATATTAACGGTCTCGCCAGCTCCAGTAGTTTGCTTCATGTTGATGGTTACGCCATCAATTACATCGCTTACAGAGTTGGTGTCGCGTTCAATCCAGTCTGCGGCCCCGGGGGGGAATCCGTCTACCTTCATTTTTGAGTTTTGGGCATTTTGAGTTTGAGCAAAATCTGCCGCGCTGAAGGTCATACCTGTAGTATTTGATATGATGACCTGATTGTCATCTCCAAGATCAAGTCCATAAATTTGAAGATGAGTGGATGTACCATCATCGATAGTTGTCGCCCTGATTTTACTTCTGGTGTCAGCATGGGCGTTTATCATATTGACAAACCCTTCCATGGTGGTTCCGGCTGCAATATTACTGAGCGTTACCGATTCCCCTTGATATGAAAAAGTAAATGATCCTGCAGTAGGGAAAATTGAGTCTTTAACGGAAGCTGCGCCGTTGCTTGTTACGTGGATATCATTTTGTGCCAATTGGTTAATCTCAACGGCGTGAGTTGTAACTAAAGCTTCACTTGTCGCTGTAGAGGTCAGGGTGTCTGAATCTGTTGTGGACACAGATCTGCTCATGAACTCGTCAATGGTGTCCATGGACTTAAGGGTAGTCTGTAAGGAAAGAAGGGCGGTATCAAGCTCTTGAAAACGGTCAACTTTAGTGTTCCATGAACTCTTCCATGTTTCAAGGCTATTGATGTGAGTACGCTCAAGCGAGACTACACCATCAATCATTGACTGAAAGTCCGTGCCACTACCAAGGCCGGCGAAGTTAATATTTCCTGAGGTGTAATCAGCCATTTTTTTGTCTCCGGGAATATTTTTCCCTAGGTTCTTACTTGCCTCATGTAATGCAAAGGTGGTGCCAGTTTTACTACTGGTTTGCGGGGGGCCTTAGTTGGTTTGAAGTGAAAAAGCCAGGCCGAACGTTTCGACCCGGCTTTTTTCTTTAATCAAACTTTTGCTCAGAAAGGTGAGCATACCAGCGGTAAATTTAACCGATGAGCTGCATTGCCATTCTAGGCATGTTATTCGCCTGCGACAACATCGCTACGGCAGACTGGGTTAGGATCTGGTTCTTAGTGAACTCGGTCATTTCAGTTGCGACATCAACATCAGAGATGCGGGATTCCGCAGCCTGAACATTTTCAGCCTGAATAGACAGGTTGGTAATGGTGTTTTCAAGTCTGTTCTGAGTAGCACCAAGGTTAGCGCGGATCTTATCCTTAGATATGATTGCGTTGTTCAGCTTATCCAGAGAAGCCTGGGCAAGAGCCTGTGTGGAGATAGAATTGCTTGCGCCCATTCCTACGCCAAGAGCTGATGCAGTCGCTGTGTTAATGGCAACATAGTAGTAGTCTTCTGCAGAGTCGTTACCGGTCCCGAAGTGAACCTTAACCGGACCAGTAGAGGTCAGGCCGGCACCACTGTGAGAAGAGTCTGCTCCTGATAAGTTACCATTAAGAAGATGAATTCCATTAAAGTCAGTTGCGTTAGCAATACGGGTGATTTCTGATGCCATTGCTTGATACTCAGAATCGATAATCAAGCGCTGGTCAGAGTTATAGGTACCGGTTGCGGCCTGTGTTGCAAGTTCCTTCATCCTGATGAGCTTTTCATCGATAACGCCGAGCGCACCGTCAGCTGTCTGGATCATGGAAATTGCATCGTTGGCGTTACGAATACCTTGATTGAGTGACTTGACATCAGAGCGCATAATTTCGCGTACTGCGAGACCTGCTGCATCGTCAGCTGCGGTTCCAACACGAAGACCTGAAGACAGGCGACGAGTTGATACTGCAAGATTGTTATACGAGTCCGACAAATTACGGGTCGCATTCATTGCCATTAAGTTGTGATTAATCACTAAAGACATGCTTTCCTCCTTGAAAGTAAGAATTGGCTTCCTTGCCAAAAACATTGCCTTGGAACTCAGGTTCACAAAGCTATCTGGTCCTTCCGTGCCTAATTAATCGTCTAGTCTTTAGAATTCTTTAGAGCTGGGGATGATATTTTATATTTTTAAACAAAAAAAGAGACCTTCACTAGATAATGAAGGTCTCTTTATAACGGCTTATGTTGATTAAGTTTATTCTAAACAGGGGATATGTCTTTCAGCATTTTTCTGGCAACTTCGAGTGGGATGCCCTGTTTCTTAGTTATAGCTTCAAGATTGTCCTCTGCGTCGGATCCTCTAAGGTAAAGTGGGAATGGCATTTCATTTCCAAATTCGGCCTTATTAGCGAGCTCAAGAATGTCCGGAATTGCAGGGCTGTTAAATCTTTGAGGAAGAGTAGAGAGGTGTGGATTGGCAGACAAAAACTCATCAAAAAATGATTTGTTTTTGGTTAGTCCGCTACCGAAAACAATAGCATTTTCCTGCTTGTAAGATCTGATTATATCGAGAGCCTCTTTAGCAGGAACAGGAAGTACTGGAGTTAATGGCTCAGGGAATATTTCTTCGCCGGAAAGTGGCTTAAATCCCTGAATATAAACCTGCATTTTACGTGAGTGAGTTACCACCCAGAGCGGCTGGTTTGTAAACTTTGCTGGTCCGGCAGCAAGTAGAGGAAGATATTCCAATCCTGCAACAAGTGCATTATTACCAGAGATAATTCCAGCCGCAGCCGAAAACGTCAGTCGCAGTCCTGTGAAACTTCCGGGGCCAGAGATGCACGCAATGTGCGAGATCTCTTTCGCGGAATAGTCAAACAAGTCCAGAGCTGATTTAATGGCCGGAATCATAAAAAATGCGGATTTTCCGGGTACCTGCAAAATCTGCGCGTCCAGCAATGAGAATGAATCTTCATCCTCTTCACGTTTCGCAAGAATAATTTGCAGCGCTTCTTCTGTCCCATTAAGGGCTAGAAGAAGCGCTGTTTTAGTATTTGAATGTGAATTCATTTATTTAAACGTTCGCACTAAGTCGTTAAAGATAGCAAAAGCCATCAGAGAGAAAAGCAAAAGCAGCCCCACACGTGTTGCTGCGTTTTGGAGCCTTTCGTTGAGTGGTCTGCGCAGAACAGTTTCCAGTCCGTAGAAAAGCAGGTGTCCGCCGTCAAGAACAGGTATGGGCAGTAAATTCAGCAGTCCGAGGTTAATGCTGATAAAAGCAGTAAACTGGAGAAGCTCGAGTATTCCTCTTTCTGCTTGCTGATTGATAGCCTGTACAATCATGATCGGGCCACCGATTGAATCCATGGGCACGACTCTTTCAACCATTTTGACAATGGATGTGCATATCAGTTTGGTTACAGTCCATGTCTGTAGGGCAGCGGCTTTTGCACCGGATACTCCATTCAGTTCCACTGTCTTTGTATTGCCAGCGGCAATGATGCCTACAACCGGAACGCGGATATCTTCACCGAAAAGGTTTTTCAGTTCTTGAACTTGTGGTTTTACTATAATACTTTTTTCTACGCCGTCTCGCAAGACTACGAAGTCTAGAGAATCTGTCGTACTATGCTGAATTGTCTCAGCTAAATCACTCCAGAAAACAATTTTCTTCCCGTTAATAGAAAGAACGCTGTCTCCGGCCTCAATTCCTGCTACAAGAGCCGGACCATCTGGTTGCAGTTGTCCGACCTCAGGGCTCATACCCATCTGTCCGTGGGTTAAAATTATTCCCCAGAAAATGACCCATGCGAGGATAAAGTTAAAAATCGGGCCAGCAGCAACAACAAGCATTCTGTGCCACGGTGGGCGGTTCATGAATAATTGCTTTGCGCTAAATCCAGAGTCGTGCTCCATGTCGCGCTCTTCACCTGCAAGGCTCACGTAGCCGCCAAGAGGGATAAGGGATAACCTATAGCTGGTGTTCCCTCGTGTAAATCCGGCAAGTCGAGTACCGAATCCCAGAGAAAAGGTTTTAACACCGATTCCGAGCAGGCGGGCAACAATAAAGTGGCCTAGTTCGTGGAAGAAAATTAAACCACCGAACACGCCGATAACTATGAGAGCATTATAAATCCATGTCATATTTTGCCTTAAGCGATAGAGTCCATAACATCGCGTCTGGTTTTGACATCAAGTTCGAGAACCGCACCTGCTTCACTTACGTCGCAAGAGCTATGGCGTTCAAGAGCTGAGCCGATTATTAGTGGGATGTCAGAGAATCCAATTTTTTCATGTAAAAAGAGATCTACAGCAATTTCGTTAGCGGCGTTTAAGACGATAGGATGGCTTTGGCTCGCTGCAAAAGAGTCCGCTGCGAGTTTCAAGCAAGGGAAAACTTCAAGATCCGGTTTTTCGAAAGTTAAGGTCCCGATTTCAGCAAGGTTCAGCGGTTTAAGTTCAAGCGGCACTCTCTGCGGAAAACAGGTGCAGAATGCAATTGGAATCTGCATATCGGGAACTCCAAGATGGCCAAGCTGTGAACCGTCAACATACTCAACCAGAGAATGAATAATACTTTGCGGGTGAACAACAACATCGATTTGTTCTGGAGGCAAGCCGTATAGATGGCACGCTTCGATGAATTCCAATCCTTTATTCATAAGGGTTGCTGAATCGATACTGATTTTTGCGCCCATGTCCCAGTTTGGGTGATTCAGGGCCTGTTCACGGGTAACCTTTTCCAGAAATTCTTTACTCTTACCGCGGAATGGTCCGCCGGAAGCTGTTAGTATAAGCCTGCTTACATCTGCGCCATCATGGCCTGCGAGCCCTTGAAATAAAGCGTTGTGCTCAGAGTCTACGGGCAGGATGGTGGCTCCAGTCTCGTGGCAAACTGCGCGGATAATATGTCCACCGAGAACAAGGGATTCCTTGTTTGCGAGGGCTATCATCTTACCTTTTTTAGCTGCTGCCAGAGTAGGCTCAAATCCGGCTGCCCCAACAATTGAGGATAGGATTAGTGATGCTTCATCCAGTGAGGCAAGTGTTACGTAAGCTGATGGGCCTGTCAGTATTTCAGGTTTGTAGTCAGCAGGGAGTAATGCTTTAAGTTCTTTAGCTATTCCATCGGTAAGCACAGCTAAATATTTAGGACGGTGTTTTGTTGCCTGCTCCGCAAGGAGGGTGGCATTTCTTCCACCGGCCAGTGCTGTTATTTTAAAGAGATCAGGATGCTGCTCAATCACCTTCAGGGTGCTTGTGCCTATCGATCCTGTACAGCCAAGGATCGAAATGGTTCTAGGAAATGGAGGCAGTTCCGCTGTTGAAGGCCAAGGAGATATGTATGTTTTCAAAGTAGTATATCCGTCTTCTTAAGTTTCAAATGTTTATATAGTGTTTATTAAAAAAAGGCGTGTATTTGTCTTGCTAAAATATAAACTGGAAGGGCAAGAACAAGGCTGTCTATTCTGTCTAAAACTCCGCCGTGTCCCGGCAAAATGTTGCCGGAGTCTTTAATATCAAGCTTGCGTTTGAGAGCGGACTCAAAGAAATCACCCATTTGCGAAGCGATGTTTAAAGAGCCTGCGAGAATCACCCATGCAATAACGGAGGCATGACCGAGGAACAACCCGTATACCGTGCAGCAGATAACACAGGCTGTAAAGCCTCCGATTGATCCTGCCCATGATTTTTTAGGACTAATACGCGGCCATATTTTTTTCTTTCCAAAATATGTACCGGCATAAAAGGCTGCGGTGTCAGATGCAGATGATGACAGGAGAACAAATATTATTTCCCAGCTATTCATCGATGTTAAAAACTGCAATGTCAAAGGGATATAAATCAGGCCGGAGAAAAGAACCATGCTGTCATTATATGAAGTTCTTCCCGGGCTGGAGCTGTAGGAAAATAGGAATTTGAAATTAAAAACCCAAAAAAGTCCGAGCAATAAAACAAGCATCCATGTATGAGATGCTAGAGCTCCTGTTAAAACAATCGCTGCTCCAGATAGCATTCCCATCATTTTTGATAAAGAGCGTGATTCCTCTTTCCAGAACATTGAGTAAAATTCATGGAGCGCTATAACTGAAAAAATGGTTACTACGCTTACGAGGAATAGCCCTCCGAAATAAAGAGCAAGGAAAAGGACCGCGACGAGAGTCACTGATGTTATACAGCGTTGCTGCAAGGAGCTTAAGGGCATGTAATCCTCTGTTTAAATTTTTGCTAAGTTTAGCTTGTAAATTTAATTATATAATTCAGAAATTAAATTATCATCTTTGTCTGTTTAAATTATAAAGGAAGCTTGTATGCAAAGTCGGAATAAGCTTCCTTTTTAACTTTTAGTTTAATTGCAAAAAACTGTAAATTTATAATCCATTAATAGTTAACGGGCAACCCGTAGAACCCTATTTTTCAAGATTAGTTGCACCATTTGTAAAATAATAAATAAAAGAATGTAAATTCGGCAAAGACGGCCTAGTTGGCTTTGCATGTATAGGTCTTTTACAGATAATATCTGCGCAAATATAATGATATGTGCTCAGTTGTCCGAAGAGTTTTTACAAAAAGTAAAATGAAATATCCAATAATCATGAGATTAAGTTCTTGAATTGCTTGTAGCTAATGAGTTTTATAGGTATAGCTTATATATAAAAGTTTTTGGGGGATGTTTTGAAAAAGAAGATTGCCGGGATAAATAAGGCTAGCTTAGTAGATGTAGAAATGCTTCTGCAAGATACAATTGCCAATTCTTCGTGCGCCAAGTGCCAAAAAACACTGAAGGAAGTTACTCGTCCAATTCTTTCATCCTTTACTGATATGTTCAGCGAACAGATGGATTTAGTTAGTAGGTTAACTGAAATAGGGCTAGCCCTATCCGGGGAAACTAGGCTTGAGCGTCTTTTGGAAATGATTGTTGATGAGGCTCGTGTTTTAACTAACGCGGACGCCGGAACACTTTATATTGTTGATAAAGATAACCGCAAACTTGAATTTTCGATTCTGCAAAATGATACGATGAAAGTTCGGATGGGTGGAACAAGTGGCAATGAAATAACCCTTCCTCCGGTCCCTCTATATAATGCTGGCAAAAAGCCTAATAAATCTCATGTCTCCGCATATTGTGCTCTCACAGGCGAAACTGTTAATATTGCTGACGTTTATAAAGCTGAGGGTTTCGATTTTACTGGGCCTCGAAAATATGATGAGGCAACTGGTTATAATTCGAAATCCATGCTCGTTTTGGCTCTTAAAAATCATGAGCAGGATATAATCGGAGTATTGCAGCTTCTGAATGCTCTCGATGAGAATGGCGAAGTTGTGGAATTTTCCTCTGATGTTGTTGATATCGTCGGATCTTTAGCATCTCAGGCAGCTATTGCTCTTACTAATGCTCAACTTATACAGGGTCTTAAAGATCTTCTGTATTCTGTAATCCAAAGCATAGCTGCAGCTATTGATGCCAAATCTCCCTATACGAACGGGCATATTGAGAGAGTCGTGATTCTTACCATGATGATTGCTGAGAAAGTCAACAGCACAGATACTGGTAAATACGCTGATCAACGTTTTTCAAGGGATGAACTTGAAGAGCTTAAGCTTGCAGCTTGGATGCATGATGTTGGTAAAATTTCTATCCCTGAGCATGTGGTTGACAAATCCACAAAGCTAGAGACTATTTATGATCGTGTTGAGCTTGTAGATAATCGTTTCAAATTGATTGCAGAGATCTTAAAAAATAAACAGCTGACAGAGACTATTGAAGTCTTATCTAATGGTGCTGATCCAGAAAAAATTTCAGAAATAGAAATGCGCTATGCTGCTGATTTGAAGCAATTTGAAGATGACAGGATCTTTATCGCTTCTTGCAATATTCCTAATGAGTTTATGACTGACGAGCGAATTGAGCGCGTTTACGATATTGCAGGCCGTACATATGAGAGTGGCGGGAAAGAATTGAATTGGCTGACAGCTGATGAGCTTGAAAATTTATGTATTCGCAAAGGGACCCTGACGAATCGTGAGCGTAAAATTATTGAGAGTCATGCAGCTATTACTCTTGAAATGCTTTCAAGGCTTCCGTTTCCCAAGAGGCTTACTCGTGTTCCTGAATATGCTGCAGGGCATCACGAAAAGCCGGATGGTTCAGGTTATCCTAAAGGTCTGTCCGGTGATGACCTTCCGCTACAGTCCCGTATTATGGCGGTCGCAGATATATTTGAAGCTTTAACAGCTAAAGATAGGCCGTACAAAAAACCAATGAAGCTCAGTCAGGCAATTAAAATTCTAGGCTTCATGAAAAAAGATGGACACATTGATTCTGACGTTTACCAGCTTTTTCTCGATTCCGAGCTTTATATGGAATATGCGAAGGAACAGCTTGATCCTTCGCAATTAGATGATAATAATTAAATTATCTCTTTTTGTTATTGTTATCCCAGTGTTTCAAAACCGTATTTATTGTTCTGAGTCTTGCTACTTTTCTCGCAATATCAACGAGAGCTAACTTGATAAGACTGTTCCTGTCCGGGTGCATGTATTCACCTGTTAGATTCAGTGCGTATGCTTCTGGTGGGTCATATTCAACGCCTAGAAAATCTCCATTAATATCCGCCATAGCGATGTATTGCTCGTAGTCATCATCATAAGTTATGGTTAGCTCTGATAATCCGATAACGACATAGTCGACCATATTTTCTCGAGCAATAATAATTATTTCACCCTCAGTCACGTCTTGTTGCTGCGTTGCATAAGATCTTTTGCAAGAGTCCTGTAGAAAACCTGAAATCATTCTGTCCTGATGTGTTTCGAATCCTGCCTCATTAAATTCCTGCTGCAAAGATTTATTCAGATTACGAATAAGGTTTTCACATTGCTGCGGGGAAAGATTTTCATTCTTGATTCTTGGCACCAAAGAAAATACAATAGTAGGCTTGCCAGCTTTCTCATAAACTTTAAGCCCGTCTTTTTCTTTACTGCTTGAGAAAGCACAAGTTGTTGTAACCAACACTAAAATGATACAAAGAATTGGTGATGCTAGAAAGCGCAGTAGATTCATAAGTTTTCTTCCTTAACGTTTGCATGAATTGAGGTCTGATAATGCGTTAATCAGGCTGTTATATAAATGAACATCTGATACCTTGGTATGCCTTTTAGACATCTGAACTTCAACAGCTTTTATACACTTAATTTTTTCACCACCACCTTCTAGGTAGCAGGCTGTAGTATAATTCCGTTCAATAAATGGGCCGAGGTCCACATCTTTTACGCCGGTTTTGATGGATATTGCATATTTAATTTCAGGTTCAGGCATTCTCATTTTTGTGGAATATACATTGTCGCGCTCTGAAAAACCTTTTTCACTTCCCTGTTGAAAAGATACTCCGAACATAGCAACTGAAGCATGTAAGCCTCTGCGGATTGCCGGAAATCTTGTTTTGGGAGGAAGCACAAGGTGCTCTTCAGATAGAGCTTGTGCTGCTAGCATTTGTGCCAGTGCTTTATACTTCTTTGTATCTTCGATCCTCTTTGCAGTGCCCTTTGAAATCGTTATATCATTAACAGAGCATGTTCTAGTGGCAAAGAGGTAGTCCATGTCCGCTAAGCAGTTGCCGAGAGATTCCTGTGCATTTGGCTTAAGAGTTTTTTTGTCCTTAAAAAAGTTTACAATTGCAAAGCGGATTTGTCCGGCCAGCGGTTCAAGGCTAAAATTTTTAGTCTTGTTCAAATAGGGAACTGAAATCAGTAACGGCGCAGAGTATACGAGCGACTCAGATTGGGCCTGAAACAACAAAAAATTCATCCCGATGTAGACACTGCCTTTGTATAAGCTTTCATCCGCAGATCCATACTCGTCGACAAATGAAATCACGTTATCCACAAAAAGAAGCGGAATCAGGATGGCTTCAGCATCAAATTTTGTGTCGAAGCCAGCCTGTTTGATATTTACCCCAGCATTTTTTGCAGCAGCCCGTTCTAGAAAACCGAGAACTCCTTTTCGAAGTTCTTTTTTAAATTCTTTATCTTTAAGAATCTTATTCAGTTCTGCCTTATGTCTGTCATTATCTTTGTTGCGGACTTTGCCTATGGCGGAAGGCATAATGTAAAGGTCTTTCGCTTCAGCGCAATGACCGCTCATAAAGAGTAAAATGAGAGCTAGAATAGGGTATAATTTCAGGTTCATATTATTACCACTTATGCGTTTCTACAGACTCACTTTGCTCGTGCTCTTTAAGCTCTTCGCTAGTTTTTTTGGATGCTTCACTTTCTTCTCTTAGGTCTTCAGCAGAGTGATTAACATCCCTCATCGAGTTCTGAGCTGTTTCAGCATTTTTAAAACTACATCCCGCCATAAGGAGCATTGCCGCTAAACAAAGAATTACTACTTTAAACTTTTTCATAAAAACCTCTTAAATGTTTATTAGTCCAGAACATCTTCAGCCAAGGCAACAGATTCAGCTTTCTTTTCCATAACCTCAAAGCCTTCTTCAGCCTGTTTTGCATAGGTGTTTTGAAGCCTTTCGCTAAGCTTTACTTTTTTTTCATAATATGATTCGAGCATTGTCGTAACTTGAGTGTTTTTACGGCGTGCTGTCATCAGAATGGAGTTGATATCCATCCCTTGCTTGCTGATTATAGATGAATTTTTTTCTATGTATTCATAATCTTCATTGAAATCAGAAAGTAGTGAAGTTAAGTCCGACACCTGTTCCTGAATTTCCATGATGCGGGGGATCGCAGCTAAAGCTGCAAATGGATTTGATTGAACGTTACTTAACTGTGCGACAAGTTGTGACGCTGAAATTGCGAGAACTCCAAGCTGTTTAGTCGCTTCAACTGTAAGTGGTCCTGCCTTTTCTTCAAAAGCCATAATAGCCCGATCAATACCGAGGATTACCTTGTTGGATTTCTGTATGCTAAAATCATACATGGCATTAGATGCATGAATATTATTAGAAAAATCTCTGATTATGGAATCCAAATTTTGGAGCTGGCTAGCATTAAGTTTTGAGAAAGAGGCCGCTTCTGCCTTAATCTGGGTTGCAAGATTTTTAAGCATTCTGCCATTCTCAGCAATCTTAACAGATGCGCTTTCGATAGTTGTTGTGGGTTCATAGGATAAATCGTTTATGAAAGCCTTTATGGATATTTTTTCCATACCGGTAGAACTTACACCGCGAGCAGTCTCAGAAGCGGTTTTGAAGTTCTGGTTCATGGTGTAAACTGTTTTTCCAATGAGAGATTGAAGCGCTCTTGTCTCATTTAATGAGGTAAGCATTTGCTCTCTTATCGCGATAGTAGTTTTAGCCAGTTCCTTAGATGTGTTTATTGTGTTGAGAATTCCTTTAAGTGCGTCATCAGAGTTTTGAGCTGGAGCAGCACCTCCATTTACAGAACCACCGGTAAATGCTGAAGCAAAGGCACCGAATAGGGTCAATGCACTGTCAGCTCCTGAAGGCTTTTTAGAGGTTGTTACCTTTTTCTTGGATGGCTTGTAATATGAAGATTTTGTGGTCGTTTTGCTTGTAGTTGCACTGCTGCTACTCGCACTACTGCGCATTGCTGGTGCGGATGATTTGACAGTCACGATCTTTGTTTTCGCAATTGGATTACTTGGGTCTGCAACGCATAAATCTGCGATTACGTAACCTTCAAAATATTCGCCTTTGATTTTATAAAAATTATTTTCGAATCCTAAAATATCGAAAGTTGTGCTTGGCTTAATTTTCAAAACAGTCGCAGACGTTGCGGATGGAGCATTGTGGATTGAAACGTAATCCTTATTTCTTCCTTGGGTTCCAAGGTAGTTTTCGAAATCTAAGTGGATAAGTTTATGAAAAACAAAACCGGATGTCCCCGTATTATCGGAGCGTTTAACTTGATACCAATTTTTGTTTTTGCCTATGATCTCAACTTGAGACCCTTTTTGAAGGACATCTACAATTTGTGACTTTGAGGATGCTTTTGCACGGACATTACTTTTAAAGACAGATGTCCCTGTTACAATTGGAGTAATTATCACCGTCTGAGTTTGAACTTGTGATTGAACTGAGTCATGCGGTGAAGGTTTCTTTGTGGGTATGCATCCTGCAAAAAGAAAACTGGCTGAAAGTAGTAGGCAACAGAATAGTCTTAACCGCATAAAAGGTCTCCCCTAAAACTTTTTATTAAGTATCATTTATAAAATCTTAATGATGACGTATGTTCATGAGCAATACTGTAGAGCGTAATATGAAATTTTAAGTATGACAGTATTCGCTTTATAAGTTCTTAATATTCACACATTTTTAAAATAAAATAAAGGGGCAGGTTATATTATTTAACCAACTATTTTAAAATAAAAAGCCCCTCAAACAGTTGTTATACTGTGAGGAGCTTTTTGATTTTATCTTTAAAACAGTCGGTTATACTTGTTCTCCGGTTTTACCAAAACGACGTTGTCTTTTAGTAAAGTCATTAAGTGCTTTTTCAAGCTCTTCCGGAGTAAAGTCCGGCCAGAAAACGTCTGTAAAGTAAAGTTCAGAGTACGCTGCTTGAAATAGCAAATAGTTTGAGAGCCTTTGCTCTCCGCTAGTGCGGATAATTAAATCCGGGTCGGGCTGACCTGCTGTATACAAGTTTTCGGACAGCGTTTCTTCAGTAATTTGCTCTGCTTTCATTCCGGCAGATATCATTTTTTTACAAGCGCGAACCAATTCATCCCTGCCTGAATAATTAAGCGCAAGGTTGAGAGTCATCGAGCTGCAATGCTGAGTCTTTTTCATGGTGTGGGCAACGACCTGTTTTACGCCGAATGGAAAATCAGAAAGTTCTCCGAGTACATTCAGGCGTATGTCCTGTTCACACAGGCTGAGCAGTTCATTTTTTAAAAAAACTGTCAACAGGCTGAAGAGTTGAGCAATTTCGTCTTTTGGTCTGGCCCAGTTTTCCTTGGAAAACGTGTAAAGGGTCAGATGCTTAATGCCAAGTTTCCGGCATTTTGTGACAATTGCTTTTGCTGCTTCAGTTCCGGCTTTGTGGCCATCGCTGCGCGATAGCCCCTTAGCCTTTGCCCACCTTCCATTGCCATCCATAATAATGGCTAAATGTCGGGGCATCATTTCGTTAAATTTCCATGATTTCCTTATCTTTGGCCGCGAGGAGCTCATCACATTTTTTGACGTATACGTCTGTGAGCTTCTGAACGCGGTCCTGTGCATCATGCATCTCATCTGAAGAAATATCTTTATCTTTTTCGAGCTTCTTCAGTGTCTCATTCATATCGCGGCGTACATTGCGGAGAGCCACTTTTGAATCTTCAGTAAATTTCTTAGCAATTTTACCTAAATCCTTACGGCGTTCCTCAGTTAACGGAGGAATGCAGATGCGAATTAGCTTACCGTCATTTACCGGATTAAGACCGAGGTCTGATTTCAATAGAGCTTTGTCAATTAAGGCGAAAGCTCCTTTATCCCATGGCTGGATAGTAATAGTACGTGAGTCGGGTACAGCCACTGACGCAACCTGATTAATCGGAGTCGGTGTTCCGTAGTAATCAACCATGATGTGATCGATCAGTCCGGTTGAAGCTCTTCCTGTGCGTAGTCTTACAAAGTCGCCTTCGAGACTAGTTAGTGCTCCGTCCATTCTTTTTGTGCCATCGTCTATAACTTCATTAATCATCATTTCCTCCGTGAACTAGTGTTCCGATCTTTTCACCTCTGACAACCCTAGTGATATTACCTTGTTCGAAAAGGTTAAAGACAATTATCGGCATGTTGTTATCCATAGCCAGAGAAATGGCTGTGGAATCCATGACTCCAAGTCTTTTTTCAAGAGTTTCAATATAGGTGATAGATTCGTATTTTACAGCATCGTCGTATTTCATTGGGTCTTTGTCGTAGACACCGTCAACTTTGGTCGCCTTGACAATTGCTTCTACTTTCAGCTCCATAGCTCTAAGAGCGGCAGCTGTATCCGTTGTGAAAAAGGGATTTCCAGTTCCGGCTGCACAAATAACAACACGGCCTTTTTCAAGGTGGCGAATAGCTCTGCGGCGAACATACGGTTCAGCAACAGCCTGCATAGGAATAGCAGAGAGGACCCTAGTGTCGCAATCCAATTTTTCGAGAGCATCCTGAACAGCTAGTGCGTTCATAATGGTTGCAAGCATTCCCATGTAGTCTGCAGAAGCTCTATCCATACCTTTTGCTGACGCTGATAGTCCACGAAAAATGTTTCCGCCACCGATAACTAAAGCTATCTGAACTCCTGTTTTTGAAACAGCAGCAATTTCTTCACAAAATTTGTTGATAGTAGCAGGATCGACTCCAAACTGCTGTTCTCCAGCAAGTGCTTCACCACTGAGTTTGATCATTACTCGTGAATAGCGCAATTTGTCCATAGTTTACCCCGTTTTTCAGCGGACATTGTCCGGTTATGAGTAGAAGCAGATCCGGATAAGCTAGCATCGTGAGCTGAGGGAGAAGTGCTCCCCGCTAATGCTTCCGGTCACATTAACTTGATGTCTTTTGAATTCTGTATGAGTTCGGTTGTAACAGAAAATCTGCGCATTTGAACCCGGTCTGGTAAAATTGTTCCCAAAAAAACTCAAATTCTTACGGACAACATGTCTGTATTGAATTTGAGCTGAAATATTTATCCATCGCTGGTGCCTCTTCAAGTCTTGTCGATTGAATAATCGCTAAGGTGAAGTGTTTCCTGCGTGGTTGTGAGGCTATGTTGGGAAAATCGTATTTTACCAAGTTTATCCTTCTGCAAGGTTGTTGCCAAGCATTTGGTTACAGGGCAAAAAAAACGGGCCTTTCGGCCCGTTTTTTATTCGGTCTTTATTCTGCTTCGGCTTCTTCTTCTGCTGCACCAGTTGCTGTTTCAGCAAGGTTGATGCGGGCAAATCGTCCGATCTGCATGTTCTCTCCGAGAATGGCGATTGCGTCATTCACGAGATCCTGAATTGTCTTCTTGTCGTCCTTGATGAAAGGCTGGTCAAGCAAACAAACTTCTTTACAGTATTTTTTGATGCGTCCTGCGACCATCTTTTCTGCGATATTTGCAGGTTTACCTTCAGCAATTGCCTGCTGTAAGTAAATTTCTTTTTCTTTTTCGAGAATATCCTGAGGAAGTTCTTCTGAGCTTACACAAATAGGGCTGGTTGCAGCAATCTGCATAGCAACGTCTTTAGTGAGCTGAATGAACTGATCAGATTTAGCAACAAAGTCAGTTTCGCATTTGATTTCTACGAGAACGCCGAGTTTGCCATTGTTGTGCATGTATGTGCCAACAAGTCCTTCGCTGGTTGCGCGGCCAGCTTTCTTAGCTGCTTTTGCAAGTCCTTTTTCACGAAGGTATTTGATAGCTTTTTCTTCATTGCCATCGCACTCTGAAAGAGCTTTTTTACAATCCATCATACCTACGCCAGTTATTTCGCGTAGGGATTTTACCATCTGAGCAGTAACAGCCATGACTATTTAGCCTCCTTAGCAGCTTCTTCAGCTTTCGCTGCAGGAGCTTCTTCTACTTTAGCTTCAACTTTAGCTTCAACTTTTGCTTCAACTTTAGCTTCTACAGGAGCTACAGGAGCAGCTTCTTTCTTAGGAGCAGCTTTCTTTGGAGCAGCAGCTTTTTCAGTTGCTTTAGTTTTTTCAGCTTCGATTTCGTTGTCTTCTTTGCGGCGAGCTGCGCCTTCAAGACAAGCATCAGCCATGTGGGCTGCGAAGAGTTTGATAGCACGGATTGCATCATCATTACCTGGAATGATGTAGTCAACCATGTCTGGGTCACAGTTAGAGTCAACAACTGCAACTACAGGAATGCCTAATTTGCGACATTCCAAAATAGCGATATGTTCACGCTTGGGGTCAATGACGAATGCAACAGCAGGCGCACCGTTAAGGTCTTTGATGCCGCCGAGTGCGAGGGTAAGTTTCTTAACCTCACGACCCATCATTACGATTTCTTTTTTAGGAAAACGTTTGATAGTGCCGTCTCCGAACATTTCTTCAAGGTTTTTAAGACGTTCGATACGACCTTTAATGGTCTGGAAGTTAGTAAGTGTTCCACCCATCCAGCGGTGAGTTACGTGAAACATACCTGCGCGGGTTGCTTCAGCTGCGATGGATTCCTGAGCCTGACGTTTTGTTCCGATGAAAAGTACTTTTCCACCATCAGCAACAGCGTCAGAAATAAAGTCGTGAGCTTTACGGAAAAGCTTCACAGTCTGCTGGAGGTCCATAATGTGGATCCCGTTACGTGCGCCAAAGATGTAAGGACGCATTTTAGGATTCCATCTACGAGTCTGGTGACCGAAATGGACGCCTGTTTCCAGCATTTGCTTCATAGTTACGTAAGCCATAATAAATCTCCTGGGTTTTTCCTCCATCTCGGTATCAATAGACTTCATAACAACTATGAAGCACCCTTATTTGACCGAGATGTGCGAATTTAGCTCCGCACAACTACGGGAAAAATGATCTGAAATCAAGTCCCTGTGCGAGCAAAAGAAAAATACTTTGAAAAAAAACTTGTTTTAATTATTAAAAATTCTGAGATCTTATTGAACCGGAGTCTGGATAGATTCGTCTTTAACTACTGAATTTGTTAGTATTCCAACGCCTTCAATATCAACTTGAACCTCGTCTCCAGCCGTTAACGGCCCAATTCCAGGGGGAGTCCCTGTCAGGATAATATCTCCTGGAGCTATTGTCATGATCCGGGAAATGAAGCTGATCAGTTCTGCCGGCGTATAGATCATGTCCGAAGTCTTGCCTTCCTGCCTGACTTTTCCATTTACAATCGTCCTCAGTGTCAGTGAGCTAGGGTCGGGAATACTTGTTTCAATACTTGGGCCGATTGGTGCAAAAGTATCAAACCCTTTGGCTCTTGCGAAAAGTTTATCTTTCTTCTGAAGGTCGCGAGCTGTAACATCGTTAGCACAGGTGTAGCCGAATATGTGTTTATGTGCATTCTCGGGGGTGATGTTCTTTCCCGTCTGACCAATAACAACTGCAAGTTCACCTTCGTAATCTACATGCTCGGACATGGATGGGAGGACAATATTATCTCTATTGCCGATAATTGCCGATGGAGGTTTGAAGAAAATCATTGGCTCTTTAGGCATGTCCATATTCAGTTCTTTAGCATGTTCTTTATAGTTCAGACCTACGCAAATAATTTTAGATGGCACAACAATCGGTAGAATTATACATTTGTCAGCAGGGATAGTTTCTAGTTCGTGTTGTCCCGCAATAAGAGGCTTGAAAACATTTCCGTCTTCATGCGTTGCGTAAAAAATTGCATCGTTATGTTTAATTCTGAATACTTTCATTATAAACCTTAACCTCTTTGTGATTAAAAACGCTTTAATGTATCATGAACGAAAATAAAAATCATGTATCTAAATTACTCATTTTCTACGCAGCTATACTTCGCATCGCGAGTCACGTTCCTGTGCTTCATTTCCTGTAAGGGATATAATAAGAGGTATAACTACCGGGTCGCGACCAAGAACTTTGCGGAAAAATCTTCTTAATGCTGAACGGATTCTTTCTTTCAGCTTAATAGTCTGTCCCGGAGGAATGTTTTCGAAGACATCCAGTATGATGCACTTCGCATCTTCTAGGAGGTGTGAGTATTTTTTTTCGAAGACGAATCCTTTGGATGTAACTTCCGGTCCGCGTAGAATTTCGCCAGTATTTTCATCAATAATGATGGTTACTACAACTAGTCCTTCGCCCGCTAAAAGCTGGCGTTCTTTAATGACGCTCTGGCCGACATCTCCGACGCCTTTGCCGTCAACAAGTGTGCACTCAGCGTTCACGGTGTTCTCTAAGCGAATTCCGTGAGTCAAAAATGTGATTGGCTCGCCGTCTTCAATTACCAAAGATTTTTCTACAGCAACGCCTGTTTCCACAGCCAATCTTGAGTGCTTAACGAGGTGTCTGTATTCTCCATGAACCGGAATAAAATATTTAGGCTTTACTGTTTCCAGCATAGTACGAAGTTCTTCCTTGTGCGCATGACCGGAAGCATGGATGCCATGTTTGCGTTCATGAAGGACTTCAGCTCCGAGCTTATATAGATTGTTAATGACCTTGGTAATGGCTTTGGTATTGCCTGGGATGCAGCGAGAAGACATGAGAACTAGATCACCTTCATGGATCCTTAGCTGACGATGTTCTCCTGTGGAAAGTCTTGCTAAGGCTGCGAGGCTTTCGCCCTGTGACCCTGTGACCAACAGAACAATTTCGTGGTCGTGGTAGTAGGGCAGGTCATCTGGTTCTACTATCGAAGATGATGAAATCTGCAACTGGCCCATATCACGAGCTAGATCAATATTGCGTGCAAGTGATCTGCCGCTGATCCCTACCTTGCGTCCGGTTTCTTCTGCTAGGTCGAATATTTCCTGCATGCGCTGAATATGGCTTGAAAATAGAGTTACTAGAATTCGTCCTTCAGCTTTTTCAAAAAGTCCTTTCATGGAAGCTTTTATGTCACGTTCGGTAAGGGCATATCCATCCTGCTCAACATTTGTTGAGTCGGAGAAAAGAAGGGTAGCGCCTTGTTCAGAAAATTTCCTAAATGCTTCAAGGTCCGTTCCGTGGCCATCCAGTGGATTTCTATCAATCTTGAAATCTCCAGTGTGAACAACACGCCCGACCGGAGTTTCAATTCCAAGTCCGAATCCATCAACAATAGAATGACAAACCGGGAAGAAGTTAAAAGCTAAATCACCAAGATCAACTCTGTCGTACGGTTTTACTTCTCTTAGATCTACGTAGTCGAGAAGATTATGCTCTTGAAGTTTGTTTTTGACTAAACCGAGTGTGAAGCTTGATCCATAAATAGGTACATTAATGTATGGAAGGAGCCACGGCAGAGCGCCGATGTGGTCTTCGTGCCCGTGCGTTAGAATAATCGCCTTGAGACGATCCTTATTCGCTAAGATATGATCAAATCGCGGAATAGCTATATCTACTCCGAAAAGAGCTTGATCAGGGAATTGAAGGCCGCAGTCTATGACAACAACTGATTCAGGAGTACTCAGCATCATGCAGTTAAGGCCGATTTCTCCAAGGCCCCCGAGTGGACATACCGTCAGTTGCGGTTCATTCATTTCTCATCTCCGCATATGCCTTTTCCATGGCATCCTGCAAAATTCCTTTGACTTTTTCCCTGTCTCGTACGGTGTACTGAGTGGTGTCAATCGGAGGGAGAGCTTTAATTTTAATTTTCTGGCCCGGGCTTGCAATGAGTTTTCCTTTGTAGAGAAATTTTTCGGGCCCCACCATTAAAATTGGAGCTATAGGTTTCTGACATTTTAGCGCCAGAATCATGCCGCCTGTTTTAAAAGGCAACAACTTGTTGGGGTTCGGATTGCGTGTGCCTTCAGGGAAAATTAGTGGAGAATGACCGCTGTTTGCCACTTCAACGGCATGTTGAATGTCTTTCATGCCCTGTCTGCGGTTTTCTCTATCGATTGAAATGTGTTTTCCTGCTGCCATCGCATGACCAAAGATGGGAAAATCAAATAAGGATTTCTTGGCAACAAATTTAAACTGCCACGGGCTTAAGTAATGGAACAAAAGTGGAATATCGAAAAAACTCTGGTGATTGACCATGAAGACGTAAGTTTGATTCTCGTCGAGCTCGCTGAGGTCTACGTCAAATTCACAGCCGCTGCTGTCGAGCATGGCTTTGCCCCAAGTCCGTTCACTCCAGTGGAAATTTTTTTGGGTTTTTGAAAAAATTATTACGAGGGAGTAAAAAATAGTAAGAGGAAAGAACAGCATGTAGAAATATATAAGTCTTAGCATTGTGTGGTTGTATTTATTGTGCGTGTTAAAAGGTTCGTAGCTCAAAAGAGAAACTACATTATTTTATATAACAACCCACTTGATAGAGCAATTTACCGCGGGAAACAAGGGGAGAAAATAAAAACAAAAAAAGTTCAGATAAATGGATGGTTATGGGAAAATAAACAGGCCATCCACTATTTGTGAATGGCCTGTTTTAGGGCTTTGTTCGCTTAAGTTAATCTTCAGATGCCGTTTGGCTATTGGCTATAATTTTTTCTGCAATCTGGGGCGGACACTCTTCGTAATGGGAAAGTTCCATAGTGAAGGTTCCCTGTCCTCCTGTCATTGAACGCAGATCTGGAGCGTATTGAAGTATTTCAGACATAGGAACATGCGCTTTAACCTCAGTAACTCCAAGGCTTGAATCAGAGCCGAGAACTTTTCCTCTGCGGCTGGACAGGTCACCGATAATGTCACCCATGAATTCGTCTGGAACCTCAACGTTAATATTCATTAAAGGCTCAAGAAGTGATACTCCGGCAGATTCACATGCTTTTTTAAAAGCCATTGATCCGGCAACCTTAAATGCCATTTCAGATGAATCAACCGCATGGTACGTTCCATCATAAAGAGTGACCTTGAAATCGATGATAGGTGCACCCGCCAAAAAACCTCTAGCAGCAGCTTCCTGAACTCCTTTGTCCACAGCGGGGATGTATTGCTTGGGAACAACTCCACCTACGATGGAATTTACAAATTCATAGCCGATACCCTTTTCGCTCGGTTCAAGTCTAATCCAGCAATCCCCGAACTGTCCGCGACCTCCTGACTGCTTTTTATAGCGGCCCTGAACTTCCGCAGTCCCTTTTACTGTTTCTCGGTATGGAACTTTCGGAGTTTTCAGCACAATATCAGTTTTATAGCGGCGTCTGGCTTTTTCTACTGAGATTTCAATATGGTTCTGGCCCATGCCTGAGAGCAGGATGTCGCCTGATTCTATGTCTCGGGATAAGGTTAAATTAATGTCTTCCACAAGGAGCTTCATTATTGCTTGGAAAACTTTGTCTTCCTCACCTTTTTCGGCTGGAGCAAGCGCAAAAGTTATAAGCTGTGGTGCGACTAAAGGTTTTGCGAGTTCAAATGGCTCTTTTTCATCGCAAAGAGTATCGCCTGTGAAGGTTTCTTTTAATTTAGCGAGTGTGATGATTCCACCGGGGCCGACCGGATCTTTTGCCGGAGTCTGGTTTTTGCCGTTCAGCACTTGAATGGTTCCAAGTCTTTCTTTAGATTCTCGGCCGGGGTTGATAAGAGTCAGATCTCCAGAAACCGTTCCGGAAAGAACACGGCAAACTGTCAGTTGTCCGGCAAAGGGGTCCGCGAGAGTTTTGAAGACAAAACATGCAACGGGGCCGTCTGGATCAGATGCTCTGGTTGTGCCGTCTTCGCTTATCCAGTCCTTGTGTTCTAGTGGAGAGGGGAGGTAGTTTTGAATCATGCTCAGCAGGAAAGATCCGCTTTTATTTTCTAATGCGGAGCCAACACATACTGGAAATAGGGTTCTGTTTTTTACGCCCGAAGTTAGGCCTTTTGTGATCTCCTCGGCAGTGAGATCACCTTCTTCGAGGTATTTTTCCATGAGTTCTTCATCGCTTTCTGCGATGGTTTCAACCATGGTTTCGCGGATAATTTCGATTTCATCAGCTATGTCTTCCGGAATTTCTCCTTTTGATAGCTTGCCGTTTTCATCGAACATATACGCTATGCTAGAGAGCATATCTACAACGCCTTTAAAATTTTCCTTGCTTCCTATCGGATACTGGAGCAGTACGGGGCTGATGCCGAGTGAAGAGTTTAGGCTGCCGAAAGCAGAGTCAAAATCTGCGCGATCACGGTCCATTTTATTTATGAAAATTACTGTGGGAAGACCGGCTTTCTCTATTGCCGTCCATGCTTTGCGCGAAAGGGGTTTAACTCCATCCACGGCATCGATGGTGAAGATAGCTCCATCAGCTGCGGTTAATGAATAAGGAAGGTCTCCGCAAAAATTGGGATCACCGGGAGTGTCGATCAGGTAATGATTGTTCTTCTTCCATTTATAGCCTGCAAAGCCAGGCTGGATTGATCCGCGACGCTTAATTTCTTCAGGTTCGTTGTCTAGGGCTGTTGTTCCTTCTTCAATTTTACCTAGACGGTCAACGACTCCAGCGTTAAATAATAGCATCTCTGCGGTTGATGTTTTACCACAACCGCTATGGCCTACAAGTGCATAAGTCCGTTGGTTTTTTAAGGCTTCCGACATTCACAACTCCGTTTCTCTGAATGTTCACCTAGCCGGAACAAAAGTCCCTGCTTCGGGCACAATATTGCAACTTATACTTCTACATGGTTAACACATATTGAGACACTAACGCTAACATGTCAAGCGCATAGAATAGATGAATGTTGTTTGCTAAATGACCTGTTATAAAGATAAAAAAATGAATTTAATTCGGAGGTAACGAGAGTGATTGAATCTCAAATATATAGTTTTGCTCCCTTGGAAATTGACTGTTCGGGCGAATGGATGCTTTATCCTTCCTCATCTGATGGAGATTTTAAAGCTTCCATCATGGCTGCAGGGCAGCTTGTTCCGGTGCTTGTTGAAATCGATGGCTCCAAGGCTAAACTAATTGCCGGAAGGTCCCGCGTTGCCGCGGCCGAATCCCTTGGACTTAGTGTTAAAGCTGTCGCAGTTAAAGCTGGAGACGATGTTTCGCGGGCACTTATTCATTTAGAAGAAAATCGTTCAAGGGTTGCGGATGATGCTCTTAAACTTTCTGTATTTAGATATTTATACACTCGCATGGATAAAAAAGAATTGTCTCAGCGAGTCGGACCACTTTTAGGAATTAAGCCAAAAGCTCGCGATATGAAACTTTGGCTGGAGTGGATGGAACTTTCCCATGATTTTGATGGCGTGCTTAAAGACGGCAATATCCCGCTGGCAGCTGTTACTGTGCTTTCAAAATTATCTGATGATGATAAAGCCACAGTTCTTCCATATTTTCAGAATCTGGGCTGGTCCCGTTCAAATGCAGTGAATTTTCTCACTTGGCTTTACGAAACATCTAGACGCGACTCGAAACCAGTCGCAACTATTCTTGAAGAAAACGATTTGCCGCTTGCCCGTGAGAATGAGTCTCCCAAGGATGGCGTTGCAAGGCTTTGTAAATCTGCCAAACAGATTCGTTATCCCGCCTTTAGTGAGCTTCTTAAAGCGCAGGAGAAAATTGTTTCCGAAATATGTGTCGGAACAAAATGGCGTGTTGAATCTGTCGGGAATTTTGAAACTGGTGAAGTGATGCTTCAGACCCGTTTCAAATCACGGGAAGTCATGCAAAGGGCCATTGAAGATCTCAGCTCCATTCAGAAGTCAGGCGGGTGGGATGAGCTTTTTGAACTCGGCAGGGAAAAATAATGGATAGCAAAATTAAGATTCCCTCTCATCTTAAAGGGATTGAAAAAATTTATGTAGACCAGACAATGGTAGATGCTCCGCTCACCAAACGAGTTACAAGCCGTTTGCCAGATCTTCCAGTCGAAGTCGTTGATCCGGAAAACTTCCCGCATAATGAGCAAGGGGAAGGGCAGTCCCTTTATCTAAAAGAGTACAAAGGTAAGTTTCTACGTTTCTGTCCCGGAACTCGTTACTACCATTGTTGCGGATATCGAATTATTCATATCGGTGAAAATTGTCCTATGGCGTGTTCGTACTGTATTTTACAGGCATATTTTCAGGATAAAGTTCTTAAAGTCTGGGCTAACCAAGGCGATCTTTTCGATGAATTAGGGCAAGCTTTTTCCGCTGATCCTGGCGCTCGTTTCCGCGTAGGAACAGGTGAATTTACCGATTCACTCGCTCTCGAAGCCGCGACAGGTTACAGCCGCGATCTCGTAGAATTTTTACAAGATTATCCAAACGTAGCTCTTGAGCTTAAATCCAAAGTGATTGACCTGTCATGGATGGATGTCGTTAAACGGACTGACAGGATTTTACCTGCATGGTCACTCAACGCGCCATTTGTGAACGAGCACGAAGAGTTTGGAGTCTCCTCATTAAAAGAAAGACTTGAAGCCGCTAAGGTTTGCGCCGATGCAGGATTCAGGGTTTGCTTGCACTTTGATCCAATAATTCGTTTTGATGGTTGGCGCGAAGGTTATGCAGAAATAGTAGACATGATATTTGATTACCTGAAACCTGAGAACATCGCTTATCTGAGCATGGGATCTTTCAGGCATATGCCGCACCTTAAGCCCATAATCGAACGTAATTTTCCCGAGACGACCTACATTTTTGACGAGTACATAATCGGAAATGACAACAAAGTTCGTTTATTACGACCACTCAGGATGCGTCAGTTTAAGTTCATAGTCGACAGGCTTCGCAAGCACGGAATGGACAAGCAGATGTATTTCTGCATGGAATCTACCGAAAATTGGCAGGACGTATTCGGCTATACTCCAAAAGATCTTGGCGGACTTGGAAAGCATTTAATGTCGCAGGCTTTTGGAGATTAGGTGTTTGTCTCCGACGGGCAGGACTTTGCCCCTTGCATCCCCATCAAAGGGGATAATCCCCTTTGGAAACCTTATTAGGGGGGGAGTGGGCTTTTTTGAGTTAGGGAGTCTGGGGGTTTTTTTGGGAAGGAATGGGAATTAAAGCTTAAGTTGGTTTTATTTCTGGTGGTTATTTGAAATACTTAATAAGTTGATGTATTAGATTTTTAAAGGGGGATTTTATAATGTCCTTACAAGATTACCAAACTCGTATTGATCGGATACAGAAAGGGATTGGCAAGGCTTTTGCCGATAGCCCTTTCATGTTTAATATTCCTGGCAAATCTATCGCTTTGAAAATTGATCCATATTATTATGTTGCTTTCGAACCTTCCTTTACAGAAAGTTTGAGCAAATTTAGTGTGATGCTAAAAAAGAATGTGCGAGATACTTTGGTGCGTACCGGTAATCTAGTTTCAGATCATGACACGCGTAACCCTTTGATAAAAATAAAGCTTAAATGGGGTGATCGCACTTATTCATTGAGTGCCTGTTTTGTGGAAGCTGAATTTATTGATCAGGCACTTAAGATGTATGGCGGGGTGGTCGGAGACATTGGTATTTCTGAGATGCAGATTCTTTCAAGTGAAAGAGAGAGATTAGAAAAATTATTCGGCGAGAGAACTCTTTTGCAGAATGTTGCGTTTACTGATTAAAGAATGTTTCGTTACAAAAAACCGCCAGAACAACAGTTCTAGCGGTTTTTTTATTGTAAACTTATTCCCACAACTAAAAAGTTCCCTCTTTGGCCGTCGGAGACTTTCTTGTTAACGAAGCTTGCTTTTAGGGCAGGTTTCTTCGAGATAGCAAACTTCACAACCACCGGAATAAGGGTGAGGGGTGAAAACTGCGTACTGTCTGTTTACTGTTCCTTCCTGATTCCATTCTAGTCCTAGTGATTTGAACGCTTCAAGAGCTGCTTCGCCCGGTTTAGGTAGCGGAGCACATTTGCCTTCTTCTAGTTCAGGAAGCAGGCTCTGAGCCGCAGACATGATAAGGGTGATTGCCAGGTTGTGATGTGCTAGTCCCTCTGTAGGAGTTTCCTGCCAGATCTCTTCCACAGCATCTTCAACTTCCTTATCCAGAAATAGGAGAAGAAAGTCAGAACCTTTTGCGCCTTCTGGTTGTTCAAGCTTGTAGGCTTTCAGGTATGGCAGCCATTCATTCCAGCATTTTTCTAAGCTTTCCATCAAGGACTGCTCAATGCGGGTTGAATCATTAAGTTCTGCAAAATAAAATATGTTAAATTCAGGGGTAGCCGTGGCTTCTGTGACTTTAAGAGCACTCATATATTTTTCTCCTGTTCGTTGTGTTCAGATGCAAGCAGTCTCTTTACATGGTTCAAGCCATACCCTCAAGTGTAAAAAATCCCCGGAAACCAAAAAAGGTCTCCGGGGATTCAAATATCACTGTAATCGATAACTAAATTGCTAGATTTTACAAGCAGTTCTGAGATCGTCTACTGCATCTGTTCTTTCCCAAGTGAAGTTGGGATTGTTGCGGCCGAAGTGACCGTAACAAGCAGAATCTTTGTAGATAGGACGTTTAAGATCAAGCCTCTCACTGATATACCAAGGGCGCAGGTCGAATACGTCTTTGACAGCTTTGGTCAAAACTTCATCGTCCACTTCACCGGTACCGTGAGATGTTGCAAGCACTGAAACAGGCTCAGCAACACCAATAGCGTATGCAACCTGAACTTCAGCACGTTCTGCAAGGCCAGCTGCTACGATGTTTTTGGCAATGTAGCGAGCCATGTATGCGCCGGAACGGTCAACTTTGGATGGATCCTTTCCTGAGAAAGCACCACCACCGTGGTTACCCATTCCGCCGTATGTGTCATTGATGATCTTACGACCAGTAAGACCACAATCACCCATTGGGCCGCCGATTACGAAGCGTCCAGTGGTGTTGATGTAAATCTTAGTAGCATCATCAACCATATCTTTTGGAAGAGTTGCAAGAACTACTTCTCTTTTAATGTCTTCATAAATCTGCTCTTGCTCAATACCGTCATCGTGCTGTGCAGCGATAACAACGTCGGCAATGCGGACAGGTTTACCATTGAAGTACTCGAAAGATACTTCGGTTTTTCCGTCAGGACGTAGGTAAGCAAGAGTTTTGTCTTTGCGTACGTCAGCAAGTTTGCGGGAAAGTTTATGTGCCCAGTGAATTGGAGCAGGCATAAGTGTGTCAGTTTCTTTACATGCGAAGCCGAACATCATGCCCTGGTCGCCAGCACCCTGGCTTTCTGGGGAGCTGCGGTCAACGCCCTGAGCGATGTCTACAGACTGCTTATCAATAGTAGATAAAACAGCACATGTGTCAGCGTCAAAGCCCATGTCTGAATTGACATAGCCTATTTCACGGATTGTGTCGCGAACGATTGCCTGAAAGTCGGCATATCCGCTTGTAGTAATTTCACCGGCGATGAATGCCATACCGGTAGTTACCAGAGTTTCACATGCGACTCTTGAGTCTGGATCCTGAGCGAGAAGTGCGTCAAGGATTGAGTCGGAAATCTGGTCGGCCACTTTATCTGGGTGACCTTCTGTAACGGATTCAGAGGTAAAAAAGTACTTGCCTTTGCTGCTGATCATTAAAGTTCCTCCTGAAGTGAAATGAAGTCGAGTTTAGCGGAACCGTTTTCTGCTAACACTCTTTATAAAATCTCAAACGTAAGCTTCCGATAATTAAATACAGAAGCAAACAGCCCGAGTTCTTTACACCTTAATAAGTAGATTGTCTATCAATCTCGTCTTTCCTAAATGGATAGCTACGGCACATAGTGCCGGACCGGAAACTTTTTCCAGTAAGTTGATTTTATCAGGATCTACGATCTCGATATAATCAACTCTACTACCCGGTATGTTCTTCTGGTAAAAGCTTCTCAATTCACTGGTAAGTGTTAGAGCTTCACTTTCGCCTTTATCGACCATATCCTTGATGTTCCTTAGTCCTTTCTGGATCAAGGGGGCAAGTTCTTTTTCGGTGTTGCTGAGGTACACGTTGCGGGAACTGAGAGCCAGCCCACTTGCTTCGCGCACAATTGGATGTCCGATAACTTCGACTGGCATATTCAAATCTCGTACCATGCGTTTAATTATAGCTAGTTGTTGCCAGTCTTTTTCGCCGAAAATTGCAATATGCGGTTGTGCTGTCAAAAAAAGTTTAGCTACAATTGTCGTTACCCCGCGAAAATGTTCAGGGCGGGATTTGCCACATAAATTTATGGCAAGTTCAGGAACTTCAACCCATGTCGAGTGGTCTGGATAGTACATTTTAGATTTCTCGGGTGCGAAAAGAATATCCGCACCTCTTTCACAAGCAAGCTTTGCATCTCTTTCAAGATCATGAGGATAATTATCTAAATCTTCACCGGGCGCAAATTGTGTGGGATTAACAAAAAGGGATACTATTACAGTATCGACTTTCTCGCGGACTGTATCTATTAAGCTAAGGTGTCCTTCATGGAAATACCCCATGGTTGGCACCAATGCGACAGTTTTTCCCTGACTTCGTAATTTCAAGCTTATTTTTTGTAATTCTTTGGGGTCTTTAATTATAATCATATTTTTACCTTGCGGCTGTTTCGCTGATGCCGATTGTAAATACTAATAAGTGGCGTGAGCGGGATTTGGTTTACCCATATAGTTTTTAACTGTCCATAGTATAATCATTGTTTTTGATACATGAAGGGGAGGGACGGAAATATTTTGTCCACTGCTTAAAATAGCTACTTGTATTGAAGCCCGTTGCGGGGTATTGCCATTGCCATGAACAAGGATAGCCTTTTTAAAGATAATATATGTCTGACTCCGCAAGATTTGATCCGCTACGAGCATACGCTTAAGGATTTAATTCGTGAGTTTCTGCCTTTTGACTCCTACAGTCTTTTTTTTCCAAAGCCTGTAGCAGGCGGGCAGTCGCCTCTTGTAACTCGTTACAGTTCGGAAGATCGCCAGGTAATGCTTCCTTTGAAGCTTCAGGGGCGTGATCTCTGTTACTTCATTGCAAGGGGGGTACTTCTGAAAGCTCCTAAGACCACTCCTCGGTACCTTGAGGCGTTGGCTACAGCTTCGCTTGAAAAAATTTTACTCTACAAGACATCTATAACAGATAGTCTCACCGGTATGGCGACTCGGGAGCATTTTATGACCAAGCTGGTTAAAGAGCTTGATCTTATCCAAAATTGCATGATGCCTGCTCCTGGTGGTTGTAAAGATCCTGGGATTCCCACATTCAGTGGCTCCGTTGGGGTTGTTGTTCTTGATCTAGATAATTTTCAGCGGATTAATGACCGCTATGGTTACACTCTAGGTGATTCTATTGTCGCGGAAGTAGGTAACAAAATATGTGAAGCGGTCTTTGAATCCGTCGTATGCGCACGGTTGTTTGAAGATAAATTTGCATTCATTATTCCAGATGGAAGGCCGAAAGTCTGCGCCAGTCTTGCTGAGAAGATGCGCCTGATTGTTGAGCGTCTTCCTGTAGAAGACCCCGTTACCGGGGATGTTTTAAAGATCAGTTGCAGTGCAGGTTTTGCAAACTACCCGCAAAGTCTCTCCGGGCCTCATTTTAAACGCAGTGCTACTGAACAGGGCAGAATTCTTATGCGTAAGGCTGCTAAAGCTGTAGCCACCGCGAAAGATTTTGGCCGAAATTGTGTTTTTGCATATTCAGATATTTTGAAGAAAGGCGGCAAGGTCATTGAAGTTCTGCCTCTGCAACGGCTTGCTCTTAGTCTTGGGCAGTCTGTTGATACGCGTGAGGGGGGAAGGTTTCTGATATGGTCTCCTGATTTTCAGTCTGGAACTCAGGCTAAGCTTACTGAAGATGAAAGAATTTCTGGTACTTACCCCACCATGTATAAAGCTGAGGTTGTTGTCATTGAGGTGCAGGAAGAAATCGCGTTTGCGGAAATTCTGCATTTAAGTGATCCGGCCTGGCCTGTAACTGCCGGAGACAGGCTTACTTTGCTTGATGAGAAAGATAGCTTTTTTGATGCACAATCTGGGCCTGAGTCTTCAGCAACTCCGCAGCGTGATATAGTGACCGGATTGTTCCGCTATAAGGAATTTATCGGGCGGTATAGTCGCTTGCGCCAGAATATGGATAAGTTTTCCATTGCGGTTCTTAGGTTGGCGTCCGGATCTACTGATCAAGGTGGTAATTTTCAAAAGATTACAGATGCTCAGGTTCAGAAGGTTGCCTCGAGGGCCGAGAATGTTTTTGAAGTTTCACATACTGGCGGCAGGTACAGTTTAAACAGTCTTATTTATTTTTTCCCGAAAGAAGATTCAGACTCTGCAATGGAAATGATTTTGAAGCTTGTCAGGGAGTGCGAAATTGATTTTGATATCGAACTGGCTGCAGGAGTCGCTTCATTTCCATTCCTGAATTATAGGCGCAGTGAAATTCTTGATAACTGCCGGAAAGGTTTAGACCACGCGATGATGATGGATAAACCTATGGTTGCGCAGTTTGATTCGGTTTCGCTTAATATTGCGGCTGACAGACTTTACGTAGATGGTGATATTTATGGCGCTGTGGAGGAATTCAGGCTGGCTCTTCTAGCGGATTCTGATAATATTCTCGCGCGAAATTCACTGGGGATTTGTTATGCTCAGGTTGGTAAACCGGAGCAGGCACGGAAACAGTTTGAGCAGGTTCTTGAAATTACTCCCAATAATATAATGGCTTTGTATAATCTTGGGTGGGCTTGTCAGATGCTCGGCAACTTAGATAAAGCCAGAGATGCTTATCATCGTTGTCTTGAGCTTGAACCTGAAAATGTTTTTAGTTTAGTCAGGCTTGGCGTGCTTGCTGAGCAGGACCTCGGTCTAGATGAAGCTGAGCAGTTTTACTTGAAGGCATCCGCGCTAAAGGGCGGGGACTTCCTGACTATGAGGCATTTAGCACGAATTTCATATGCGAGAGACGATGTTGAAAAAGCCAGAGAATATTTGCACCTAGCATTAAATGCCAACCATAATGATGCGTATGCAATGAATTTATTGGCCAGACTGTATCTGGAAAGCGGAGAAGACCCTCAGATTGCGGAAGTTCTTGCTCGTCAAAGCGCTGCCCTTAAGCCTGGAAAAGAAGCCTTTTGGGAAACTCTTGCCATGGCGTTAGAAGTTCAGGGTAAAGATTCTGAGGCCGATCAAGTCCGTTCAAGATTGTAGACCGTGTCAAGAATTCTAATCGCTCTATATCTGCTTCTTTGCGGAGCTATTGCGTTTCGTATGTTTGTACCGATTAGTGATGAAAGGCAGTTCTCACAGACGTTTAGGGGTGAGGTTCAGCAGCGGGTTAAGATGGGGGAAGGGGATAGAAAATCCGTGCTTCCTATGTTTAAACAGGTGGCTGAAGAATTTGCTTTGCAACCGGAGATATTAAGGGCAATCGCTGATCATGAAAGTGGGTATAATCCTTGGGCACTGAATGTTGAAGGGAAAAGTTATTATCCTGAGTCAAAAGTAGAAGCTCTTTCTATAATTGAAAAAAACAAGAAAAAGAGCTTCGATGTAGGCTTAATGCAAGTCAACTCATACTGGCTTAATAAATTTGATTTAAGTCCTGCCAAAGCTTTGGACCCCGAAGAAAATGTTCGACTCGGTGCATGGATTTTGCGTTATTGCCTTGATAGCTATGGTTATAATTGGCGCGCAGTTGGCGCTTACCACACAGGATCAGCGAAAAAGCATCCTGTCCGTTCGAAGGCATACGCTGTTAGAGTTTTGAAAAAATATAAAGTTTTGTTAGATAAATCTGAGCAGCAGATTAAATAGAATTTCTCCTTCGTGGGATTACAAAGTCTTTTAAATTTGTTTTTTGTAGCGTGGGGTATCGTTTGTGGCTGAGCATGATTACGTCATTTTTGAGGTTGATTTCTGTAAATTCGCTGTATCTTCTGCTCTTGTCGACAAAGTAGAACAGGCGGTATTGATTTCGCCTGTGCCTGATGCTCCATATCCCGTTTTAGGGGTGGTTAATGATGGAGGCACTGTTATTCCTGTTGTTGGAGTACGCAGAAAAATAGGGAATGAAGAACGGGATGTTATCGTATCTGATCGTTTCTTGTTCACGAAATTTAATGAGAGAAGAATTGCCATTCTTGCGGACGAAGTTAATGACGTGATTGAAATCCTACCTGAAGTGTCACAGAGTGCTGATGAAATTTGGCCCGGTGTTTTTTATCTGAAATCATTTGCCGGGATCGGTGCGGATATAATTTTGGTTCAAGACCTTGGCTCTATTTTGAATTCCGAGCAGGAGCAGAGTTTGGCTGAAGCTCTTGAACGATTTGCTACGCAGGGAGAAGGCTCGTCCGATGCCTGAATCTTTATCCGATGAAAAAATAGACCTCCTGTCTCAAATGGTCAGAGAAATTTATGGGTTAAAATTTTTGCGCGACAGGTGGAATGATCTGAGAAGCGCTGTTGTATATGCTGCTAGTAAAATCGGAAGGTTCGAATCCTCTGAGCAATGTCTCGATTATCTATTGTCCCCAAACGTGGGGGAAAAAGAACTAGAATTATTCATAAATCAACTTACCATTGGTGAAACCTATTTTTTTCGGGACCCGGATACCCTAAAAGCCTTAGAGCTTGAAGTCTTGCGCAATATGAATGGTAAAGGGAGCGGGAACGGAGGAGCTGTTCGCATTTGGTCTATGGCCTGCGCTACAGGAGAAGAACCTTACACCCTTGCAATGATGTGTCACAGGTCGCACATTTTATCTGAAATTTTAGGGACAGATATCGATAGTGAGGCTCTGAGTAAAGCGCGCGAAGGGTGTTATAGGAAATGGGCCTTTCGAGTAGAGTCAAATAATTTTCAGGAAGTTTACTTTAAACCCAATTGCCCCCAATCTTTTAATTTAGATAATGCAATTAAAGCAAAGGCCAATTTTTCCAGATTTAATTTGATTGGTGATGAGCTTCCTCTTTTCTTAATGAGTATGGATGTGCTCCTTTGTCGTAACGTTTTGATTTATTTTTCGGAGGTTGCTGTAGAGCAGGTTCTCGATAAAATATGGACTAGTTTAAATTATGGGGGATGGCTTGTTGTAACACCAAGTGAATCTGGCCTCATAACTGCTTACGGTAAATTTGAACCTGTTAATTTTGGCTCTGTTCTACTTTTTAGAAAGACTAAAGGTTATACTCCAAAGAAATTTAATGAAGCATTAAATTCCATATATACTGACGATTTCAATCAAAATTCCGACTTTTCAAACTCAGATTTAGGTGTTTATCCTGATTTGAGTGATAATATTGATTTTATTGCAGACAATTATTTGGTCTGTGAAACAGATAGCTCCCTTTTATGTGATACCTATGACTCATATTCTACACCCGAGTCCGAATCAGCGAATGATCTTACAGAAAATGCAGATAACTCTTCGGTTCTAAATCCTGTAGAGGCTGCATGTGAGCTCAGGGCACAAGGTGATAACCTAGGAGCCTTGTCTCTGCTTAAAAAATCTCTGGATGAAAACTTACCGCAAAGTACCAAGGCAGAAGTTCTGTCTGTCATTGCTGGTATAAAAGCTGATTCAGGGTTGCTAGGTGAAGCTGTTCACTGGTGTGAAAAGTCAATCGAAGCGGATAGGGTCGCACCGGATCCTCATTTTCTTTTGGGGCAGATCAGGATGAATCAAGGTGATTTTGACTCTGCCCTAAGTGAGCTTCGGAAAGCTGTTTATCTGGATAGCAGCTTTGTGATGGCTCACTTTGCTTTGGGGAATATTTATTTGTCAAAACAGGATAAAGGGTCGGCTTTACGGCATTTTCGCATTGCTTTGCAAGAGCTTAAGAAGATTGACAAGGATTATCCCGTTCCTCATTCTGATGGCACTGCTGCTGGTCGATGTATTGAGATGATCGAGCTTGTAAAAAATAATATTGGTTGAAACATGGCGTAATTATGAAAGAGAACAAGACTGCTAAATTTATAGGCCGCAAAAACGATCACGAATTGCTGAAAAAAAGAGCTGAAAAGCTCGCTCTTAAGGTGAGGTCTGATCGCGCTGAAGTTATGCTGGATGAAAGTGCGTGCGATTATGTTCAGTTCAGCGCTGGCGGAGATGTTTTCGCAATTGAAACTTCAATAGTGAAAGAAGTGCTGGAGCCAGATGACATTGTTGATGTTCCGTGCACTCCTGACTTTATAAGTGGAGTTGTTAGTTTACGGGGGCATATTTGCTCGGTTATTGACCTACGCATATTTTTAGGTCTTTCTGGCGATACTTCCAAGTCGCATAGTATGATTCTTTTTCTGTCCTCCGGAGAAATTGAGTTCGGGATATTAGTCGATGAGATAACAGATGTCTTTTCCGTTTCAAAAGATGAAATTAAGCACCTACCAACCAGTGGAGCTTCTTCAGATCGATATTCACTTGGAATAACAGAAGGAAGAGTTGTAATTCTTGATGGTGAAAAGCTTTTGAACGATCCCCTGTTAATTGTAAACGAGGCTATATCCAGATAATCTTTAAACTGGACCCATGTTTTAAGAATATTTTGTGCAGCAGGTCTCTTTTTTAGTAATCAACTTACATATGTGAGCAGTATAAATGATTTCAGGTGATTTGCGTACAAGGCTTCTCGGAGCGTTTCGAGGCGAATGCAGAGAGCGTCTACTTGTTCTCTCTTCTGATCTTATGAAGATGGAGATGGGGTCTGACGATCAAAATGTCCGTTTGCTTATCGAGTCTTCTTATAGGGAAGTTCATAGCTTAAAGGGAGCAGCTCGAGCTGTAGGGCTAAGCGCTGTCGAAAAATTTTGCCAGTCATTTGAATCTTTTTTTTCTGTACTCAAAAAGAATGGTCTCTTGCCTTCAAAGACTGTTTGCGGTGTGATGGTAGGTTGGTTGGATATTCTTGAAGAGCTAATAGCCAATGAGGACGGTTCTGATTCATCTCTTTCGGCAGGGCCTACTATGGTTGCTCTTGCCAAGATGGACGAGTTTGTAGGAGCTCCTGAGCTAATAATCGTTGAAACAGGTGGACAAAAGACAGAAACTCTTTCGGGTGAAGAGCATGCTGCCTGTTGCGTAGAAATTGAAGCTGAAGTGAAAAATGAAATACCGGAAGAGCCCGAAAAAGAAGTTGTTGCTGAACCGCAGATTCCTACAGCTCGAATGTCTATGGGAGACACCGTCAGAGTTGACTCTTCATTCCTTACAGGATTGCTGTTGCAGACTGAAGAACTTCTTTCTTCTCGAAATTCTCAAGAAGCACGTGCTTCTGAGGTTGCTGAATTAAGTAGTAAATTTTCCGAGTTTTCGCGGTTTTTTTGCGACGTGTTAGCTGAGAACAAAAAAATAACTGACGAGGCTGATGATCTGATTTCTATGAAAATGGAAAAAAAGATGACTTCTTTTGCAAAAAGACTTGGTTTACTTTCCTCGTCTACTCAAAAAGCTCACAGGGATTTATCTTCTAAGGTAGACACTTTGCTTAGTGAATTCAAAAGCTCAATGCTTCTTCCTTTTTCATCTCTCTTAGAAGTGTTCCCTCGTATGGTCAGAAGCTTGAGTTCTGAAATCGGGAAGCAGTGTGATTTTAAAATGAGTGGTGAGTCTGTTCGAATTGACCGCCGAATTTTAGAATTACTTCATGATCCTCTTATGCATATGGTCCGAAATTCTGTCGGGCATGGCCTTGAAACTCCCGCTGAACGCATTGCAAAAGGCAAGGCTCCTACCGGGAATATTTATTTTGAGATTACGCAGACTGACCGGGATATTGTCAGGGTAGTGATTGGCGATGATGGGATCGGCATTGATACGGCTAAGCTTAAAGGGCTAGCTTTGAAGCAGGGACTGCTTAGTTCGCGTGAGGCTGACGAACTGAATCATAATGCGTTATTAGAACTCATCTTTATGTCTGGTATGTCGACCAGCGATATTATTACCGACATTTCAGGGCGAGGCTTAGGGATGGCTATTGTTCGCGATAGTGTAGAGTCCTTGGGGGGTAGCGTTACTGTTTCCAGTGAGGTGAATACAGGAGCACGTTTTGTTCTAAATATCCCAGTTGCGTTGACTTCATTCAAAGGCATAGTCGTTGAGGCCGCCGGCAGGAAATTCGTTGTGCCTAAGTCTGGAGTGAGCAAGGTGCTCCTCGTCAGGCAGAAAGATATAGAAACTGTTGGTGGCAAAGAGACTATTATTTACCAAGGGAAACCCATTCCCATAATAACTCTTTCTGATATTTTAGAACTTGGCTCGGTGAATACAGAAAAAACTACATTCCCCGCATTTATAATGGGCGAAGGTGTGAAAGCTGTGGCAGTAAGTATGGATGAGCTTCATGGGGAGCAAAATGTCATGGCTAAGCCTATGGGCCCTTTATTGCGAAAGGTTCGAAATGTTTCAGGGTTCACGATGCTTGGGACAGGAATGCTTGTTCCTATTCTGCATGGGCCTGATATGATCAGAACCGCTCTCGGGGTCAGTTCCGGTTCTAAAGTGCAGTCTTTCTCTCATCAGCATGGGGTTAAGGAAGTCAAAACTGTTCTTGTCGCTGAGGATTCTATTACATCTCGTACGCTTCTTAAAAATGTTCTTGAAGCAGCCGGATATAATGTAATCACTGCAGTTGACGGATTGGACGCGCTTAACAGGCTTAAAGCAGAACTCCCTGATATTTTGGTTTCTGATGTTGAAATGCCTCATATGGATGGGTTCACTCTTACTGCTGAAGTTCGCAAAATGCAGCAAAGTGCCAGTTTACCAATCATACTTGTTACATCTCTTGGCTCACAGGAACATCGAGAAAAAGGTGTGGATGCTGGTGCAGATGCTTACATTATTAAGTCCAGTTTTGATCAGGGTAATTTACTCGAGGTTATTCAACGGTTAGCATGATATTTTTAGTGAACCCCTTTTTCACTGCTTGGAATTGAGTTTCACGTTTTTTTGTATCTGTTTCAGAATCTCAGAAAGATGATTTATATATACCAGTACGTTGATTGTTTCTTCTAAAGTGGAGTTTTTGTGATAAAGGTTTTAATAGTAGATGATTCTGCCTCGGTGCGTTTGTTGCTTACGGAGTTTTTTTCGCGTGAACCTGATTTTGAAGTTGTAGGGTGTGCGGAGGACGGTAAATCTGCGCTTAGAATGGTTAGGCAATTAAATCCTGATGTTGTTACTATGGATGTGAACCTTCCAGACTATGATGGGTTTACCGTGACCCGTCGTATTATGGAACAAAACCCTGTTCCTATAGTCATTATTAGTGCCGTATATACTGCTTCTGATGCAGAAGTAGGTTTTCGATTACTTGATACAGGTGCTTTAGCTTTCCATAACAAGCCTGCCATTAATGATGAGTTTTTTAACGAGTCTATGGCTGAAATTGTTATGTCAGTTCGTGCAATGTCTGAGGTGAAATTAGTCCGCCGTAAAGCTACACCTGGTGGATATGTTGCTCCAAGTCATAATTCGAATAAGAAGCCATATGGATCTTGTCCGGTAAAAGGTCCCGTAAATGCAAAAATAGTCTGCATCGGAGCTTCTACCGGAGGGCCGCAAGCTCTTAAACAGGTTTTGATGTCATTGCCTCATGATTTGCCTGTTCCCGTCATGATTGTTCAGCATATTTCCACTGGTTTTTTAGAGGGACTAGCAAATTGGCTGCACACTAATACTGGTCATAATATTCAAATTGCTAAAGATGATGAAACCCTCAAAGCTTGCACTGTTTACTTTGCTCCCGAAGATTATCACATTCAAATTTCCTCTAAACTGAAAGTGACACTCACAAATTTACCTGCTGTAAATGGCATCAGACCGACCGTTGAGGGAATGTTTGAATCCGTTGCACGTAATATCGGTGGCGGGGCTGTAGGGGTGTTATTGACTGGTATGGGCAGTGACGGGGCTGCAGCTCTCCTTGAAATTAGACGGCGCTGCGGATATACGATTGCTCAGGACAAGGAGACTTCCATTATATTCGGTATGCCTGGTGAGGCTGTTAAAATTGGAGCTGCGATTGCTGTCTTGCCTTTAGGTGAAATAGCTGATGCAATTGTTAAACATACCACAGGTCGTTAGATGATACAGGGGAGTTATTAGTGAGTTTTCAGCATATTCTTATAGTTGAAGATAGTCTTACGCAGGCTGTGAAACTTGAATATTTTCTTTTTGAAAAAGGTTATAGAGTCACTTTAGCTTCAGATGGAGAAAAAGCTCTCAGTGCTTTAGATTGTAAAGATATAGATCTTGTAATTAGTGATATCATAATGCCCGGTATGGACGGGTACGAACTCTGTGAAAATATCCGTATTAATCCAAAGTTCAAAGCCGTTCCGGTTATTCTTTTGACCAGTCTTTCGGAGCCTGGGGATATAATTAGGGGGCTTAAAAGCGGCGCTACGAATTTTGTAACTAAACCATATGACGAAGACTTTTTGTTGTCTCGAATACAATCTGTTTTCAAACATGGCGAATTTGATTCCACCCAAAGCGCGATGCAAGAGGTCGATTTTGAATTTCAGGGAGAGAATCATTCCCTCAAAGCTGATTTTGGCCAGGTTTTTCACCTACTTCTTGCTACCTACGAAAATACACTACTCCAATCACGGCAAATTGATGAAGCAAATCGAAAGCTGATAGCTAGAGAAGAACAACTTAGTTCTGTCCTTGCTTCAATGTCTGCGAAGATTGCCGTGCTTGATACAGATACAAAGTTGATCGCGGCGAATGAATCGTGGCGTGAACTTTTCACTCCCGGTGGAAACGATGTTAAACTTGAAGGGTTGGATTTTAAAGAAGCGGTAGCAGCTTCAGGGTGCCTCGTTAAAGATTTGGATATCTTATTCGAAGGTGTCAGTTCGGTGGCACGAGGTGTTACGGACAGTTATTCTCTAGAGTTTGCTGTTGATGGGAAGCACGAAGGCGAAAGCTTGTGGAATATACTTGAAGTTACTCCTATGCGTGGAGGATTGGGGGGGGCTGTGGCCTCTTTCATTGATATTACAAGTCGCAAGGAAATGGAGCATGAGTTGATTGCAGCTCGTGATACTGCGGAAAAAGCTAATCGTTTTAAATCCAGATTTCTCGCATCCATGAGTCATGAGATAAGGACTCCTTTAAATGGCGTAATCGGGATGACTGACCTTACTTTACGCTCAGACTTGACCGCCGATCAGACTGAAAATTTAGAAATAGTTCGGACATCCGCAAATCAGCTTCTTACTCTGATTAATGATATTCTTGATCTTTCCAAGGTTGAGGCCCGTATGCTTACCCTCGAAGAAAAAGATTTTCATTTAAGTAAGTCTTTAGGTGAAATAATAAAAATTATGACACCGCAGGCTACTGATCGTGGGTTAGTGTTGAGCCTTGATATCGATAAAAATGTTCAGGACATTGTTTGTGGGGATGAAGGGCGGCTTAAGCAAATATTTTTTAACCTTGTTGGGAACTCCTTAAAATTTACTGAACAGGGCGGAGTCTTTGTACAAGTTACCGCTTTAGAGTCTTCAACTGATTTGGAAAGTACGAGTCTTCAGGTTTCTGTTCGCGACACTGGGATAGGTATTCCTGAGGCGAAGCAGGCTCTTATTTTTGAAAGTTTCAGGCAGGCAGATGACTCAACAACTAGAAAGTTTGGTGGTTCCGGTCTTGGATTAGCTATTTCTCGCGAACTTGTCGAAATGATGGGGGGCGAGATTAGTGTCAGGAGCTCAGAAGGGTACGGTAGCGTTTTTACATTTAGTGTGAGTTTGAAGCACGGAACTCCTACGGTTATTGCTTTTGATTCTGTGGAAGCTGAAAGCTGTGATGTAAGTAATGATGAATCCCTATACCGAATCCTCGTTGTTGAAGATAACCCCATCAATGTGAGAGTTGCGACCAGTCTTTTGAAAAAAATGGGGCATAGTGTTCATGTTGCCTCAAATGGTCTTGAAGCTTTAAGTTCTCTTTCCGTGCTTGATGTTGATCTTGTTTTGATGGATTTAGAAATGCCCAAAATGGACGGGTTTAATGCTGCTAAATCTATTCGCAAAGGAGATTCGGGACATTCCAAACAAGGAATTCCAATCATTGCAATGTCTGCTCATGCGATGTCTGGAGTTAGAGAGAAATGTGAAAAATCCGGTATGAATGGATACATTGCCAAGCCTGTTCAGTATATTGAGCTGCATGATGCTATTTTGCAGGCTGTGAATGTAAAAAAGCGTGCGTCACAGTTTCAGGAAGAACCAAATAATAACACGAATAATGCGGCAATTAATAAGGAAAGCGCTCTTGATCTGTATCAAGGCGATGAATTGTTATTTAGCGATATTTGTGAAATGTTTGTAACTGATGTTCCTTCAGATTTGGTCGCATTTCGGGAAGCGCTAGAAAAGAATGATACAGAAACAGCAAAGCGAACAGTGCATACATTGAAAAGTAGTTGCGCTGCGGTGTGTGCCGATCAGGCATTAGAAATTGCCACCAAGCTTGAAATCGCATTTCTCGGCAATGAGTTGGAGCAAGTGCATGTCTACATGGATATGTTTTTGAATGAATTTTCAAGAATTGAGACAGAATTGGACCTCTAAAAACATAGACGCCAGTCCTCTGTCGTAGATGAATTTTTAATAATAATTTGGCGTTGAAATTATTTCAAAAAAAAGCTTGAGCAATCTGAAGTAAGTCAGGTTGCTCAAGCTTTTGTTGTATTCTAGGGTACTTGAAAGTTTTATTTCAAAGCGAGTGCAAAGGCTTCATCTACAATTCTTCCAGCTTCTTCCTGAATAGAAACGAGATGGGCCAATCCTTTAAAAGATTCTGCATAGATTTTGTATATTGATTCAGTTCCTGATGGGCGGGCTGCGAACCAGCCGTTCTCCGTAACAACTTTCAAGCCTCCTATAGCTTCTCCATTTCCTGGAGCAGCTGTAAGGCGAGCTTCAATTTTTTCTCCAGCAAGAGTTTTTGCCTTTACCATCTCAGGAGTAAGTATGCTGAAAGCTTTTTTCTGCTCTATCGTTGCTGGAGCATCAATTCGTTTATATACTGGATGTCCAAACTTGTTTTCCAAATCTGTGTAGTGCTCGCCGGGATCTTTTTCTGTTTTTGCGGTAATTTCCGCAGCAAGAAGATTCATGATGATACCGTCTTTGTCGGTGGTCCAGACTGTACCGTCTTTTCTAAGGAATGAGGCTCCTGCACTTTCTTCTCCGCCAAATCCGCAGGTTCCTGAAAGCAGAGGGTCTACGAACCATTTGAATCCGACTGGAACTTCCATAAGATCACGGTTGATGGACCTTGCCACGCGGTCGATCATGGAACTTGAGACAAGCGTCTTACCGACGACTAGATCTTTTTTCCATTGTGGTCTGTTCGTATAGAGATATTCTATTGCAACCGCCAGATAATGGTTTGGATTCATCAAACCTCGGCTTTTGGTTACAATGCCGTGTCTGTCCGTATCTGGATCATTAGCGAATGAAATGTCGTATTTATCTTTAAGTTCGATCAGGCCCGCCATTGCGTAGGGAGAAGAGCAGTCCATGCGGATCTTCCCGTCTTTGTCTACGTGCATGAAAGAATATGCCGGATCTATTTTTTTGTTCACAACGTTGATGTTTAAACCGTATCGTTCAGCAATTGGTTCCCAAAAATCGATTGCTGCGCCTCCGAGCGGGTCAACTCCGATACTTAGGCCTGCGGAGGCTATCGCTTTCATATCAACTATGTTTCCGAGATCGTTGATGTATGGAGTAGCAAAATCAAATTCGTGAGTTGTCGAGGCAGACATTGCGCGGTTTAAAGGAATTCTTTTTACGTCCTTTAGGCCGTTTTTTAATATGGCATTAGCCCTGTTCTGAATAGTACTGGTCGAGGTGGTGCCAGCCGGGCCACCATTTGGAGGATTATATTTGAACCCTCCATCGCGAGGAGGGTTATGCGATGGCGTAATGACAACTCCATCGGCGAAGCCGTCTTTTCTTCCCTTATTATGGGTGAGAATAGCGTGCGATATTGCAGGAGTGGGAGTATAGCCCGTGTCATTTACAAACACTTCCACACCATTTGCAGCAAAAACTTCAAGAGCTGAAATTTGAGCAGGTTCAGACAGGGCGTGCGGATCCTTACCTATAAAGAGAGGTCCTGTGTAACCCATTGAAGCTCTATATTCGCATATGGCTTGCGCAATGGCCCAGATATGGTCCTGGTTAAAAGAACCTTCAAAGGACGATCCTCGATGCCCAGACGTTCCAAATGACACTAACTGAGAATTAACAGAAGGGTCAGGTTTGGTAGTGTAATAAGCCGAAACAAGTTTCGGAATGTTTTCAAGTATTTCAGGTGGAGCAGGTTTGCCGGCTAGTTTGCTGAGTGACATTTCGTCCTCCAAATTTTTATATGCAACTGAAGAATATCAAAGAAAAATAAAATTACAACTGTTAAGAGAAGAATTATGGATATCTAGGCCGTTCCGCCAGCCCTTTCATATAATTATCAACACCGATTTCTTTCATAATGATATTATTGTTTTTCCAGCGCTCAAATAGTGATTCTGGGAGACCTGTTGATTCACAGTCTGTGAAATTATCGCACTCAAAACAGAATTCAATTTTTTTTTCACGTACACATTCTGACACTTTGCAGGATGGCAGGCATGTTCTATTTTCAGATCTGCACCCACCGCAGGAAGGTTTTGCTAAGGAGTCTAAGAGTGCACGGAAGGATGAATATTCTTCCATTGCAGGATTAAATGCTTTTAAGCGATCTGCATAGATTTGAAAATTATCTCCCATGACTTCAGATATTGCCTGTGCGTGATCTGCAACGTTTCCTTCTGAGCAGCCGAGGCAGCGGGAACAGTCGAGACCGCACGGAGCAACAAGATGTCTCGGAGCTAACTTGACTTTGGAATTGAGGGAGGGCTGTGATGTTGGTGTTTTTTGGGGTGACATTTGATACTTCTTTTGTTGTTGGCTATAATTTGTAGTTGGAATAATTTAAAGCTTTAAAAAGAATAGCAGAATTGATTTGCTTTTTCGAGGGTAATTTTGTCAGTAAAAAAAATCAAAAAAAAAAGCCTCTCATCCATTTAAGGATGAGAGGCTTTTTTTTTTGATTTTTTAAAGAATCGGTTTAGCGGTGCGCGTCAAGTTCCGCCATCAATTCAACTGGAACTTCAAAGCCTGATTCTGTTGCTTTATCAGCACAGTCAATAGCTTTTGCGTAGTCACCTTTATCTGAGTAACAAAGAGCAAGGTTGTTCCATGCTGGGCCGAAGTGTTCTGCAAGTTTAACTGCTTTTTCACAAACTTCGATGCAGTCATCAACATTACCTTCGTGGTAATGAGCACTTCCAAGGGTTGCAAGCGCCTGTACAAAGTTGTGATCGTACTTGATAGCGCGTTTGAGAGCTCCGATAGCCTTATCAACATTACCCTGCTGCATGTAAACAAATCCGATATTTCCCCATGGAACAGCGAAGAACGGACGTTGCTGAGTTGCACTGATATTGTAGCTTAGGCAGCCTTCAAGATCGCCACGCTGCATTGCAATTCCACCAAGCTGAACATATGCTTCCGCCAGTTTAGGAGATTCATTAATGGCTCCTATAAATTCACGTTCGGCTTCCATGAAATCTCTTTTGGAAAGATATGCAATACCTAGATTGTAACGAGTGTTACTACAGGTAGGGCTTTTAATTCTTTTATCTTTAAGGTCTGCAATGTAATCGTCAATATTATCGAACTTTTCCATAGAATTATCCTCTTAGTTTCGAACCGTTTGAAATTGATAAAATCAGGCTTTTTTGCCCATTTTTTCAAGATGCTCATTATACCAGACGCAAAAGTCAAAAATGGGTCTGACTCGCTCAAAATTCATAACCAATGTTACGCCGAATTCAGCAGCAGCTTGAGCATACTCGGAGTTTCTACCGGCCTCGACATTTTTGCAGAACTCTTCACAAAGCTGCTGTGAGGTCATGCCTGTAATATCTCTACGTAGATCAATCGGGTCAAATGGAAGCTGGAATGGGTCCCATTCATCATATCCGATCTTATCAACAAATCTCCGCCTGCGAGGCGAAAATTTTTCGTACATCATTCGTTTTTGTTCTTCTACTTCTTCACGTGTCATGTTGCTCACTGTCGCCTCCTTGGCCTCGTTGCCGAATTTATTCAGCAGGGGCTACGCCCAGAGAAACTGAGTAGTTACAGTCTGCACAGGCACTTTTATCTTCAGAGCAGGTGTTGCAGGCTTCAGCTTCAGCTGGAGATTCCGCAGGCTCTTCTTCTTTCGCTTTCCCTGTGTTCTCTCCCAAATACTCGGGAGTGTAATCGGTCCCAAGTGCTGAAGAAACAGGTACGATCATTTCAGGAAGGGCGGTGAGCTTGGAATTAATGCTTTCAGTCAGCTCAGTGCTAAGCGCGACAAGCTTGGTCTGAAGTATATCCATGTTTATTGTCGGGTAGGCTGTACCTGAGGTGAAGCCAGACTTTGTACATGAATGACCTTCTCCTCCGATATTCATCGGAACGCCGTAGATACGACAGGTGAGGGGTCTGAAATCATATAGCTCGCAAAGGTCGTCTTCACCAAGGAGAGGACACTTAACTCGAGCGAGTGAAATTTCTTTAATAATATCTTGTGCTGAAGTTCCAGCTTGACTTGCTTTGAAAGCGCGTCGTTTAATCTTTTGCAGCCCTCTGTCGGCAACATCAGAGCGTTGCAGAATAATAGAGCGGGGCATACCTTTGTAAGCTTCGTTGAACTTACGGTTTAGGTAAATAGCTTCCACCAAAGTGAGGTCGAAAAGTGCGTGACAACAGTCACTGCAACCTTTGCCGCAATTGATTCCGTCTTCTGTCTGCTTGGAAACTGTATCAAATGCCTTGTCAACTTCTGCGACAAGAGCTTCATATTTTTCGAAAATATTGGTGAAGTCCAAAGCTAAGCCTCCATATATATATTAATTCAAAGTTGCGCGTATATTCCGCTAAAACTCATATTAATTAAGTCTTAAATCAACGCAGTCAATCTTTTGTGTGAAAATAAATCGGATTAATTTAGTCAGCTTTTATAATGGCGCCACCGGCGTGCTTGCGGCGGGATAGTCCATATGTGCGGAAGAGGAGTAAGGGGGTAAAAAAAAACTTAAGCTCCGTGAGGAAATTCGCGCTGAGCGTATAACTACCGCTTATAATAAAGAGCAGGCGGGAATCCGAGTAAACTCAAATTCCCGCCTTAAAAGCTTATCAGTACAAGGAAAGGTTTAGTTTTCCTCGATAACGATAGCGTCCTGCTCGCAAACTTCGATGCAGGATTCGCAACCAAGACATTCGTCTTCGTTTACTGCTACTGCTTTGTTGTCCTGAAGTTCGTATACTTCAGTAGGACAAACATCTACACATTCGCCGTCGCCATTACATTTGTCTGTATCAATAGTGATAACGTAGCCCATGGTGTTACCCTCCAAAAGATGATTTTTTTAGCCACTGATAGGCTGCACTCAAAATATGCCATGATGGCTGCGCAGTCTTTTAAAATCTGGTTTAGCCGAATTTTTATGGATTCAACTTATACCCCGATACAGGGCTTTTGAAATTTGGATAGCGGCAAGCCTCCTTCGTGTCAAGGAACCTGTGTAAAAAATCTAAAGAAAAATTGGATAATATATTCATTTTTTTTGTGATTAAATTAAATTTTATTGCTTTTTACTTGAATGTAATTACTTTTAAAAAGCGAGGAGACGACCCTGTTTTTGTTGGTTAAGTCGCTCCTTGTAAAATAAATTAAGTAAAATAATCAGGGGATATTATGCTGACTAAAGAGCAACTCGAAAAATACGTGGATGCATTATGGTGGGGCCTTACTACAGCGAGAACCAAGCCGTATAAGAAAGGTGATGTTATTTTGGTTCGCTATGAAGTAGATGCATTGCCGCTGGCAGAAGTTGTCTTTAAAAGATTGATTGACGAAGGTATGAATCCTGTTCCGCGACTCAGTCTTACCCCTTCCATGGAGAAATGTTTTTATGGATCAGGTAATGACGATCAAGTCACTTTCGTAGCTCCAGGGGACGAAGAGTTAATGAAGGGTTTAAATGGACTCATAGTTCTGCTTGCTCCTTCATCGTTGACACATCTCGCAGATGTTGATCCATCCCGCATTGGTAAATCCGCAGTCGCGAAAAAATATCTTCGCGATCTTATGGAAGTCCGTGAGCAGGAAGGTGAGCTTGGTTGGACGCTTTGTTCTTATCCTACAGCAGCAATGGCTGAATCTGCCGGACTAACTCTGGAAGAATTCACAGCGCAGATTGTGAAGGCTTGCTACCTTGATGATGAAAGCCCTGCGGAAAGCTGGAAAGGCGTTTTTGATAAGGCTACTGAAGTTAAAGATTGGCTGAACGGTCTTGGTATAGAGTCTTACCGTATTGTTTCAGAAGGGATGGATCTGACTGTTAAGCATGGTGACATGCGCCAGTGGATAGGTGTTTCCGGACACAATATTCCGAGTTTCGAATTGTTTATCTCTCCAGATTGGCGCGGAACTTCAGGTGTTTTTTATGCGGATCAACCGTCATTCAGGTCTGGGAACTATGTGGAAGGCGTTAAGCTTACTTTCGTAGACGGTGTTGTCACCGAGATCTCAGCGAAAGAGGGTGAAGAGTTCGTTAAAAAGCAGCTTGCTATGGATCCGGGAGCTTCCCGTCTTGGAGAGTTTTCACTTACAGATCGCCGCTTTTCCAGAATCGATAAATTTATGGCTAATACTCTCTATGATGAAAACTACGGTGGTGAGTTTGGAAACAGCCATGTTGCCGTGGGCGCTTCTTACGCAGATACTTATGCAGGAGATCAGACTAAACTTGATGAAAAGTTGAAAGAAGAATTAGGATATAACTCTTCTGCACTTCATTGGGATTTAGTAAATACTCTTGATAAAACAGTATATGCTACGCTTAAAGATGGTAGTGAAGTAATTATTTATGCTGGTGGAGAATTTAAGTATTAACAGCTGTTTAGATTGAATATGTTTGAAAAAGCCTCGTAGGGATAAACCTTATGGGGCTTTTTTTGTGCACGGTAATATTTATTAAATTGGAATGCTTGATGACTGATAATTTTTTAAATATTATTATATGACTTTTAAAGATACTGTGAGTTTAAGTTATTAATAACCTGCAACCGGTTAAGTTGGAGATTTTAATGGTATATCCAAGAACATTTTCGCACATTGGTTTATCAGTTACTGACCTAGAAAAAGCTGTAGAATTTTATACTAAAGTCCTCGGTTGGTACGTGATCATGCCTCCGACTGAGATTACTGCTGATGATTCGGCTATCGGTGTGATGTGTACTGATGTGTTTGGAAAAGGATGGGGTAGTTTTAAAATTGCTCATCTTTCAACTGGTGATAAAATTGGCGTTGAAATTTTTGAATTTCTTAATTCTGAAAAACCTGAAAACAATTTCGAATACTGGAAAAATGGGGTCTTTCATTTCTGTGTTCAGGACCCCGATGTGGAAGGATTGGTTGCCAAGGTAGTGGAGCATGGTGGTAAGCAGAGAATGCCAGTGCGTGAGTATTATCCAGGCGAAAAACCTTATAGAATGGTTTACTGCGAAGATCCATTTGGTAATATCTTTGAAATCTATTCACATAGTTACGAATTGACTTATGCGGCGGGAGCATATCAGGATAAAACGTGAGATTAGCAAAAAAGAAGGCCCACTCTGAGGTGGGCTTTCTACTGTAGAAACTATTGAAGAGAATGATTTACGAGATCTTTTTAGAATTTTACGTACAACCTGATGCCTGACATATAGAATTTGTTTTTTGGTTCAACCACATTTGCGAGCGAACCACCATAAAGAACTGTGTCGGTTTGTGATTCCGCAAACTGCCAGTAACGGAAATACGGTTCAAGTCCAAGGGAGCAATAATCTAAGTCATATTCGAGAAACATGGAAAATCTGGCGCCTCCGCCTTTCATGAATTCCTGTGTGTTCGTAGCGTCTTCGTATCCTGATCCAGCTTGAGATAGTTTGCTTTTTACTTCTCCTCCAAGGAATAAATCTCCCTCTAGAGTTCCGCCTATTGACCAGTTGTCATCCATATTTGCTATTACATTTAGACCGATAGGGACGTAGAACTGCGTGATCTCCCTTTCGTATCCGCCAGTGGTTTTAATATCGTCGTACCAGTATCTTGCCGCAATTCCTGCATAAGGAGTAAGGCCGAAGTCTCCGAAATCGAAACCCTTACCTGCGATTGCTCTTGCGCTTACAAAATAATCGTCGTTGTCACATTTTACAGTGGAACCGTCGCTTCTTTGGCCGTCGTACTCAAGTGATCCTACAACGCCCTCGGCTTCAACTCCGACCATAATATCGTGTTCAGTAAAGTAACCTGTCCATGAGCCAAATCCCCCATTCATGATTCCTTTTTCTTTCATGATATCGGGTTCCTCATAGTGCATGTACATTCCCTGATATCCGAGTTTGAATTGACTGGTCGGGAATAATTCCTTGTCTTCACAGTATGCAGAAGAGGCAACAAGTATCATTAGTAGTGTGAAAATGAAAATTAATTTTTGCATAGACAGGAGTGTAAGAACATATCGATAAGAGAGTCAATTTCTTTATTAATGTCGAGCTCTTGCTCGAAAAAAAGAGAATATTGCGCTAGTCCGAAAAGTGTGGAGTAATAAAACGCCGAAGCTACGGATGGAGTCAGATCTTTGCGGAATACACCCTGTTCGATTCCTTTCGAAAAAATAGATTCAACCATTTTAATGAATTTGAGTTCTTCGTCTTTATACTTAAGCTTGAAAGGCATCAGCTCTTCTGACCATTCTGTTTTATTGAAAATGATTTCAAATGCTGTTCTAAAATTATCATCAGAAGTAACGTGATGGAGCCATATTTTCATGAGGCTTACAAGAAGCTCTTGCGGTGAATCATCATCTTTAATCTTAGAAAAAATGACTTGTTGCACAGGCAGAAATGCATGATCTAAGAGCTTCTCAAAGAGGTCCGTTTTATTTTTAAAGTGCCAATAAACAGCGCCTCTAGTAACATTTGAATCTGTAGCAATATCTTGTAAAGTCGTTTTTGCGTATCCTTTTGTGCTAAAAACCTTGAATGCTGATGCAAGTAGGGCTTGTCTAGTTTTTTCCGCTTCTTCTTTAGTTTTTCTCGCCATGATAATTCCCGTTTGTGAGTCAGTAAGGATTGCATTAGTTTCTTAGTTATTACAGTTTAAAAAGATATTTGTCATCTTACAGATTAGGTTGTTATTATCTATTTAGAAATAAAAAAGCCCGCACAGGTAAATCTGTGCGGGCTTTAGTTGATATTTTCTCGACAATTCTAGAGGCGAATTGGAAGAGCTTTTTCGAGAGCAGCAAGAACCTTGTTGTGTTCTTTATCTACCTCTTTATCCTTGAGAGTCTTCTTACCGTGGCGGTATGTCAGGCGGAAAGACAGGTTACGCTCATCTTCCTGATCTTCTGGGACAAATAGGTTAACCAGTTCGACAGATTCAAGTAGCGGCAACCTAAGGCCTAAAATCGCCTGCTTAATAGTCTCAGCCCGAAGAGATACAGAAGCCATTACGGTTATGTCTCTTCTAGAAGGAGGGAATACAGGCAGTGGAGCAAACTTAATCTTATGGCTCATGACCTTGTCGCGGAGAAGATCTGCATTCAGATCAGCCATCCACACTTCTTTCTTGGCGTGATACTTATCAGCAATTTCTGGCTTGACCATGCCCATGATACCGACTTCATCGTCGCCGCATACAATTTTGATACACGGCTCGAGGTATGAATGGTCTTCGACAAGTGAAACTTCGGAGATATCCAGTTTTAGGTCGCAAAGTAAATTCTCAACAAGACCTTTAACGTCAAGGTAATCTGCATCACCATGTTCGTGTGGCCATTCTGATGAATTTCTTGATCCAGTCAACATCATACCTATTCGTGTCTGCTCAGTGGTGTTTGTGTCAGATGATTCATCTATTTCAAACTGCTTAGCAATTTCGAAGATACGGATATGTGTGTTGCCCTGTGCCAGGTTGTGGCGGACAGTGTTTAGCATTCCCGGAGCAATAGCAGTACGCATAACGTTCTGATCTTCACTGAGAGGATTCGCTATTTTGACTCTTCCTTCTTGCGGTAGTCCGAGAAGGTCAAGGTCGTCATCGCCTACGAAGCTGTAATTGATTGCTTCATGAAGGCCAGTGCCTGAGCCCCAATTTTTGAGTCTGCGATAAAAACCATATGGTGTATCGGAAAGTATTTTGGAATCAAAAGTTTTATCAGTACGGGGAAGTATTGATGGAATTTTATCCATGCCGAAATAGCGTGCAACTTCTTCGTAAAGATCGGCTTCGCGTTCGAGGTCGAGTCTGAATGAAGGTGTTGTAACTTTCCAGTTGTCAGCGTCAGCATCGTTTACTTCAAGCCCCATGAGGGTGAAAGCATTTTTACTGAACTCTGGCTCAAGGTTAAGACCAAGCCATGAGTTACAGCGAGCGTGACGATATTCGTGTGTGCGAGTCTGCCAAGGAGTTGGTTCGCTTTTAGCGACTCCTGAAATTACCTTTGCGCCGGAAAGTTCGCTCATAAGCTGAGCAGCCCGGTTCATAGCAAAAGTGTTCATATTCTGATCGACACCACGTTCAAATCTATATGAAGCCTCAGATGGAAGAGACAATCTGCGAGCTGTTTTACGAATAGTACCTGGTCTGAAAACGGCGCTTTCAAGGACAACATTTTTAGACTCTTTGTTGATCTCAGAATTCATGCCGCCCATAACACCAGCTAGAGCAACAGGGCGCTCTGCATCCCAGATAAGGAGGTCAGAATCTTTAAGGATACGTTCCTGATCATCTAGTGTGGAGAATTTGAGACCTTCTGATGCATGTCCGACTCTAATGGAGTCTCCTTTCAGGAGATCGCGGTCAAATGCATGTAGGGGCTGGCCCAGCTCGAAAAGAATGTAGTTAGTGACATCAACGATATTGCTGATTGGGCGAATTCCGACAGAAAGGAGACGGTGACGCATCCAGTTAGGAGCCGGTTTAACCGTCGCTCCTTCGAGAATTCTAGCCTGATAAAGCGGGCAGAATTCAGGATCGTCGATATTGATCTTAAGCATGTCTGCTGCATTGCCGCCAGATTCAACCAAGTTGAGAGCGGGCATTGTCAGTGGCAAGTTAAAAGCAAGTGCGGCTTCACGCGCGATTCCGAGCATGGAAAGGCAGTCCGCTCTATTAGGAGTTACCCCGAGGTCGAGAATTGTTGTCTCAAGGTTCATAGCCTCGACGAAATTCTGACCGGGTTTGAGGTTTTCAGGTAGAATCATGATGCCATCATGTTCGTCTGAAAGTTCAAGCTCACTTTCTGAACAGATCATACCGAAAGATTTGATTCCGCGAAGTTTAGCCTTTTTAATTTTAAGGCCACCGGGCATAGTTGTTCCGACTTTTGCAACTGGAACGTTAATTCCCTGCGCAACATTCGGTGCTCCGCAAACAATCTCGAGCAATTCGCTGTCGCCAACGTCTACTTTACATACTGAGAGTTTTTCTGCTTCAGGGTGGCGTTCACATTCTACAACGTGACCGACAACAATTGGAGCTACAGCTTCAAAAGGATTGTAAATTTCTTCTAGCTCAAGACCGAGCATAGTCAGCCTGTCGCCAAGCTCCTGAGTTTCGCCTTCGTAAGGTACGAAATCTCGCAGCCATTGCATGCTTAAAAGCATTGGGGGCCTCCGGCGGTCTAATTAGTCTCCGTAAGGAGTTCAGACCTGAAAATTTTATGAATATGTTGGTGTCAGGACAACAGTTTATATAAAAATAAATAACAGGACGAGACTTTAGTCCCGTCCTGTGAACCTTCTATAGAAGGTTAAGAAAACTGCTGTAGAAATCGGATATCGTTTTCAAAAAACATACGCAGATCGCCAATGCCGTATTTCAGCATGGCAACGCGCTCGATACCTACACCGAATGCAAATCCGGAATAAATTTCAGTATCGTAATTAACCGCTTTCATTACATTAGGGTCCAACATTCCGCAGCCGAGGATTTCGACCCAACCGGTCTGTTTGCATACTCGGCACGCTTTGCCATCAATCGATCCTGTACCACCGCACATAACGCAGGAGATATCGACTTCCGCGCCTGGTTCAGTGAAAGGAAAGAAGCTTGGACGGAAGCGAACTTCTGTTTCAGCTCCGAAAAGCTGATGAATGAATGCTGTGATTGTGCCTCGTAGATTTGCCATACTGATATCTTTACCAACCAGAAATCCTTCGATCTGGTGAAACATCGGTGTATGGGTAATATCTGAATCCCGGCGATACACTTTGCCCGGAGCGATTGCGGCCAGTGGTGGAGTTCTTTCCATCATGGTGCGAATCTGCAATGGGGAAGTGTGAGTGCGTAACAGAATTGAATCTGAAATATATAGAGTGTCCTGCATGTCGCGTGCAGGGTGCTCGGGCGGGATGTTCAAGGCTTCGAAATTATACCAGTCGTTTTCGACTTCCGGTCCTGTCGCAACCTCGAAACCGAGACCTATCAGAACATCACAAATTTCATCCATCACTAAAGTGACTGGGTGAAGTGATCCCTGATTAGGAGTGCGACCAGGCATAGTCGGGTCAAAACGGGACAGGCTCTCAGTGATGGCAGCTCTTTCAAGCTGGGACTGCCTTCCCTCGATCAGATCTGTGAGAGCTGTCTTGACTTCGTTGGCTTTTTTTCCTGCGACAGGTTTGTCTTCTTTAGAAAGAGCAGGGAGGCCGGACATGATCTTCGCCAGGCGGCCTTTACGACCAAGAAAGTCGACCCTTAATTCTTCCATGTCAGACAAAGAAGAAGCCTGGTCCAGACGAGCATTACACTCCGGGACCAGGCCTTCCAGTTCCTGTAGCAGGGACTTTGCGTCCGACATTTAGCTTACCTGAGCTTTAGCTTTCTCAGCGATCTTAGCGAAAGCAACTGTGTCAGTTACTGCTAGATCAGCCAATACTTTACGGTTAAGCTCGATACCGGCCAAAGAAAGACCGTTAATTAGACGGCTGTAAGACAGACCGTTTAGGCGAGCAGCTGCGTTGATGCGCTGAATCCAGAGCTTACGCATTTCGCGTTTACGAACTTTACGTCCGACATAAGCCATGCAAAGTGAACGTTCTACACGTTCTCTTGCGGTGCGGTAAAGGGTACTACCGGAACCGCGAAAGCCTTTGGCCATCTTCAAAAACTTTTTGTGACGCTTCTTCGCGGCAATACCACGTTTAACTCTCATTTCAAATCCTCCGAAGTGAAAAAAACCACCCGCCAGCAATTAATGCTGCGGGCAGTATTCATATTAAATTAAATAAAGAGACTATGCGTAGGGAAGCATACGTTTGACCTGACCAATATTGGCACTGTCAACTGTAGTACTTTTACCCAATCTGCTTTTGCGCTTGGCACTTTTCTTTGTCAGGATATGACGAAGACCTTGTCTACGGCGCTTGAATTTTCCGCTACCAGTTTTAGTGAAACGCTTTGCAGCGCCTCTTCTAGTTTTCATTTTTGGCATTTTCTATCCTCCTTGGGATATAACCGACTCGTAGCCGGACAAAACCTTATTTTTTAATTGGAGCTAACATCATGTTCATGGTGCGTCCTTCCGATCTTGGCGCCTGATCCATCTTGGCGATATCCAAAGTATCTTCTTTGACTCTTTCCAGAACTATTAAGCCTCTGTCCTTATGGACGATTTCTCGTCCTCGGAAAAATATAGTAACCTTACATCTGTCGCCACCATCAAGGAAGCGGCGGATGTGTTTGAGCTTTGTTTGGTAATCGTGCTCATCGGTTTTTGGTCGAAATTTTACTTCTTTAATCTGGATGACAGTTTGCTTCTTTTTGGCTTCCTGCTTGCGCTTCTGCTGTTGATACTTGAACTTACCATAGTCCATTATCTTACATACAGGTGGATCTTCCTTTTCAGCAACTTCTACCAGATCAAGACCTCTACTCTGAGCTAATTCAAGGGCATCGGCTGTGGAGATAACTCCAAGCTGTTCACCTTGATCATCAATAACTCTAACCTGAGGAACTCGAATACGTTCGTTTCGTCGGGCGCCGTCATCCCTGCGATAGGGGCGCCTGCCGTCTCTATGAAAAGCTATAGCTCATGCCTCCGCGTTTGAATGGTTCGTTGATCGCGATCGAAATAAGCTCTGCCGCTTCGTCAAGAGACTTGAGTCCCGGGTCTTCCCCGTCGCGGGCCCTTACATTGACCGATTCCGCTGCGACTTCATTGTCGCCGATTATCAACATGTACGGGATCTTTTCTAATTGAGCTTCCCGTACCTTGTAGCCCAATTTCTCATTGCGTATATCAATCTCAGCACGAATGCCCTTTTCTTGCAAAAATCGCAAGACTTTTTCGGCAAATTCGTTCTGAGAGTCCGTGACAGTAAGTATTTTTGCCTGAACAGGAGCTATCCAGGCGGGCAAAGCGCCACCTGTGTGTTCGAGCAAGACTCCAATGAATCTTTCTATGGATCCGAGGATGACTCTGTGCAACATTACTGGTCTGTGTTTTGCACCGTCATCGCCCACATATACCAAGTCGAACCTGTCTGGCAAGGTAAAATCACACTGAATAGTAGCACACTGCCAGCTACGGTCAAGAGCGTCTTTGATAATTATGTCGATTTTGGGGCCGTAAAAAGCACCATCACCTTCATTAATTGAGTACTCCATGCCCATTGTGTCGAGTGCATCGGTCAGTGCAAAAGTTGCCTTATCCCAGTCTTCATCGGATCCGATAGCTTTTTCAGGCTTGGTGCTGATTTGAGCTTCGTAGTTAAATCCGAAAAGGCTCATGATATCACCGACGAATTTTGCAACGCCGATAATTTCATCTCTGAGTTGATCCTGACGGCAAAGAATATGTGCATCATCCTGTGTGAATGAGCGAACTCTCAGTAATCCGTGCAGAACACCAGATTTTTCGTGGCGGTGAACAACACCCAGCTCAAAGTAGCGCTGAGGAAGGTCGCGGTAGCTGCGAATTCTGGATTTGAAAACAAGCATGTGTGACAAGCAGTTCATGGGCTTAATGCCGTAAGACTGGTCGTCAATTTCTGTGAAATACATATTTTCGCGGTAGTTGTCGTAATGTCCTGAGCGTTCCCACAATTCTTTTTTAAGAATAAGTGGTCCCTGAACAAAACTGTATCCGCGTTTCAAATGCTCTTTGCGCTCGAAGTCTTCAAGGATAGCTCTGATGAGTGCTCCCTTTGGATGCCAGATAATCATGCCTGCGCCAACGTCGTTGTGCACTGAAAATAAATCCAGTTGAGTTCCGAGTTTGCGGTGGTCACGTTTTTTGGCTTCTTCAAGCTGGAAAAGATGTTTTTTCAGAGCTTTAGGGTCTGCAAAGGCAGTTCCGTATATGCGCTGAAGCTGTGCGCGCTTTTCATCGCCGCGCCAGTACGCTCCAGCTACGGAGAGTAATTTGAATGCTTTAAGCATTCCTGTACGTGCAACGTGAGGTCCACGACAAAGGTCGCAGAATTCACCGTTAGAATAGATGGAGACGTTGTCAGCGCCAAGATCATCGATAAGCTCGACCTTGTAGTCTTCGCCCATTTTGTCGAATTTTTCTCTTGCCACTGCGCTGGTCATCTCTTCGCGAGTAAATTCTTCGTTAGCTCCCACGCGCTTAACCATTTCGGCTTCGATTGCTTCGAGGTCTTCAGGAGTGAAGGGACGCTCGTATTCGAAGTCGTAGTAGAAACCATTAGAAATTGAAGGCCCAATGGTTACTTTTGCTGTGGGGAAAAGTTTTTTAACAGCTTCTGCCATAAGGTGAGCTGTAGAATGGCGAATTACTTCTAACCCTTCGTCTGTAGTCGCCATTACTGGCTCTAGAGTTGTGCAGCCAGACGGGATTGCGGTTGAGAGGTCAATGAAATCTTCGCCGCATTTAGCAACGACAAGACTCTTGAACTGTTTTTTTGATAAGGCTTCTTTGAGTACATCGCCAACTATGGCGTCCTGCTCTACCTCAATCTCATTTCCTGCAACTAGCATAAAAATTATCTCTCTACGGAAGACGTTTATATTAGCCCCTTTATTAAAACAGGGCAAAATCTCAAATCATTAAACTTGAACCCAAAAAAATGTCTCGCTGATGCAACACACTGTGTTATTTAGACTCAAAGTTTGGAATATCCACAAAAAGATCAGCTTTGAGCTGAAAAATGCCAATATTTGTATGACATGGAAGGCGGTATTTTTATCGAATAATATCCGATAAGTCAAGCCATATGGCCCGCTGGATGAGCTTTCATTTCACTTGAAGTGCGAACGCGGCTTTATTTTCCGTTTCGTTCAGTCCCACTAATTCAGAACCTGTCTGTTTTGACTCACAGGTCATTATTTTAAGGGTATTGCCCTCAAAAACTTCAGAAAGGAATGCTATGCGAATAGAGTTGATGTTTTGGGTATCCAATCCTTGTGTTCGCAGTGAGTCTATTCCCCAGCGGAGATATTCAGTGTTGTTAACGTGTCCGCTGACATCAAGTGAGCTGTATGGAACTTTGATCGACTCTAACTCTTTAACCGGAGTTCCGGGGCGGATTCTTTTTAAATTATCTTTAAATACTGAATCTCTTTTAGGTAACAGATCCATGTCTAACTTTTCGATATTGATCGGTTTTCCTGTTTCTGAGTCGAGAACCATCCACTCAGAACTGGCGCATACTATTTCTTTCCCATTTTCATCACGGCCGGAAAAGTCACGAAAACATCTAAGTCTTTTAGCTCCTTTCGACCAGGTCGTAAGAGCAAAAGTTTTTTCGCGCTGCGGTAGCTCTGCTATTTCGATACGCATGGAAGTTAGCACCCAGAAGCAGTTTTTTCTTCTTAGATGTTCAACTCCGAATCCCTCGCGGTTGGCGTGCATGGTGGCCACTTCTTGCAAATGGCACATGAGCCAGTGGTAATGCATTCTATTATCCGGCCCGGTTTCATAGCCCGGTACGGTAGAACTTCTAACTAAGGTGTCATTCATATTAGTGCTATCCTACCACTTCTTCCCTAGGTCTAATGGGGAGGGCAAGCGCATCATGATCTGTTTTGTGTCTTCTCCTGCTGAGAAACGCTCATATACGCCGAGTGCCCACATGGGGAAATATTGGCTGTAGCCGTGATAGCGGAGGTAGAATACTTTTGGAAAACCTGTTCCTGTGAAATATTTTTCATCCCAGCTTCCATCTTCTTTCTGGGTATCAAGGAGGTAGCGGACGCCCTTGCTTACGACTTTGCTATTGACCCTTCCTGCTGCCATCATTCCGAGCAGAGCCCATGATGTCTGCGATGGAGTTGATTCGCCTTTACCCGCATAATATTTATCATTGTAGCTGAGGCATGATTCGCCCCATCCACCGTCTTTATTCTGATGTGTTTCAAACCATTCTACAGCCTTGCATACATATGAAGAGTTCATGTCTTCACCAGCCTGACGCAGCCCGCACAAAACTGACCATGTTCCATATATATAGTTGACGCCCCAGCGCCCGAACCATGAACCATCATCTTCCTGTTCTTCCTTAAGGAAGGCAATACCTTCTTTGATCGGACGGAAGCTCTTATTATATCCTATGACTCCGAGAAGCTCGACCACGCGCGCGGTCAGATCCGATGTAGGAGGATCAAGCAGTGCTCCGTGATCGGCAAATGGAATATCATTTAGGTAGAGGGCGTTGTTATCAATATCGAAGGCGGCGTATCCGCCACCGGTGCATTGCATGCCGATGAGCCAGTTAACGCCCTTGATAAAGTTTTCGCGATGCTCTTCCATCTCGAGAACACCAGCGCGAGCCATGGCCATTAGCACCATCGCGGTGTCGTCTAAATCGGGGTAGAAGGTGTTTTCAAACTGGAATGCCCAGCCTCCGCCTTCAAGGTTTGGAGCTTTTGATTTCCAGTCCCCTTTGTAGAAAATTTGTTGCTCAAATAACCATTTGATTGAGTTTTGAATTGTCGTGCTATTCTGGTCTTCACCTGCCTCCATCATAGCTGACAGGGCCAAGCATGTGTCCCATATAGGGGAATTGCAGGGTTGGCACATGCACTGGTTCAGATTCTGTGCAGTTCCAGTGTTAGGTGAAATGTCTAGCTCAGGAGCTGCAGAAAGTTCACGCCCGCCAGTTATAACAGTGTGTTCGGTTGGAGATTTTTCCGGTACATTAAACCTATCGACGATAAGGTCATTAACAGCTTTCATACCTCTGGCAAAATCTGGATCAGATTCGTCATATCCGAGAAGTTTTAAAGCATTTACGGCATTTGCCATTGCAGGGAAAATTGCACCAATTCCTCCGCGGCCTGCCATGTGCTCGCGAGTCCATTTTTCGGCATAATTAAGAGCTTTATTATGGATAGATTTTGGAATCAGATGAATTGTTCTTTTTAGTAACCTATCTAGAAGAATGAAGAGGTTTTTGCGGAATGCCTTATCTCTGTATCTATCTATATGGACCAGTTCTTCCTGATTCTTGCAGAAAAGCTCAGGGATTGATTCATCAAGCCGTAAGCTGCAAACCGGCTTCTTAGCGTACATAATCAAAAGCGGAAATATAACAGATCTTGACCAGTATGAAACTTTATCAAGATGAAAGAAAAACCATTTAGGCAGTAGTACAATTTCGACGGGCATAGCTGGCGGGCAGTGCCAAGGAATCTGTCCAAATGTTGCTAGGCAGATGCGTGTAAAAACGTTTGCTGATTCAGCTCCGCCTTTTGCAAGGATTACCTGACGTGCGCGGACCATGTGCTCTGCATCTTTGTCGTCACCGAGCATTTTGAGGGCCATGTACGCTTTGACGGACGCACTGATATTTATTGGGCCGTCGAGATCGTGCAGAGGCCAGCCGCCGTCTTTCATCTGTTTTGCACGAATGTAATTGCCGAGTCGTTCCGCAACATTAGGGTCTAGCTCACGGCCCTGAAATCTGTAAAACATTATATATTCTGATGGAATAGTGACGTCTGCTTCTAAAGCGAAAACCCAATACCCGTCAGGGCTTTGTAGTGATCTGAACCGCTTAATAACGCGCTTTAGAGCTTCTCTAGGCTGTAAAAGGGCAACAACCTGCTTATGCGTTTTATTGTTGATCTTGGCTTTCTTGGAGTTGTTTTTTTCTGGTCTTTTATTTTTGTTCATTTATAAATCCTTTTATTCTCTTCCGGGGGATACCCCGTGAAATTTTCAATTCGGGCCTGTCGGTATTTTTAGACTATGCTGTCTACAGCAGAGTCAATGACCTGCTTTTTGAGTTTATTTACGGGGCCCCATTCAAAGTTCGGGTAAGTGACTAGTAGAGCCGTTAACCCATGAGTCGCTGCGATGATAGAGTTTGATGTGACTAAAATATCTTCATCAGTAGAATCTGGCGTCATGCATTTTTTTACGCATGAGTTGATGCGATCATACATGGTTTTACCTAGCGGGTTGTGCTCAAAGTGTGAGTCACGAGCTTTCCATAAGTCCGTTTCCATCATAAATCCGACACGGTAAGCATTGGGGTTTTCAAGACCCATGGTGACGAATGTATGCAAAATATTTTTAAGCGCATCTTTGGGAGACTTCGATACGGCCAGTATCTCGTTGATTGCGTGTAGAAAATCTCTATATGTCTCTTCTGTCAGGCAAAGGAATAATTCTTTCTTGTCCTTAAAGTGATGATATATAGTAGTAGGCGAATAGCCAATGGTGGTGGCAAGCTTGCGCATGGAAACCTGCGCATAGCCGTGCTCAGCGAAAAGTTTTCGCGCAGCATCAAGTATCAGCATTTTTAGTGGAAGCTGAGAACTGTCTATGATAGTAGTTTGTGTACTCATTAGTTATCTCCATCGCTTAACAGTGTTAAGCTGAGGATGGTTTTGCATGAAAGGGTATGGCTGTCAACAAAATGTAGCATGTGTGGTTAAGTTTTTTGGGCAGATAACTTCGAGTCAGTAATAGAATCTTGTGGCAGTAATGAATTTGGCTGGATGTTTTTATTATTGTAACAGAAAAATCTTGCAATAGAAAACCGACTTGTATATAAGTCTCGCCTCGGGCGGATAATTATTTATTCAGCCTGTTTTTATATAGAGTGGCCCCGTAGCTCAGTCGGATAGAGCGCAAGATTCCTAATCTTGGTGCCGTAGGTTCGATTCCTACCGGGGTCACCATATAAATCAAAGGTTTACAGAGTTTATTTCTGTAAGCCTTTTTTTTGTGTCCAACTGTATGTCCAACCTTTGGGGTGTATATACAGACTATAGATTCATCTCGGAAAGTCGAGTATCATATGAGTAAGTAAGACATGGGCATCGTGGTAATTAAATATGTCAGCGATTGAACAGGTGTAATACATAATGACTGAAATAATTACAAAAAAATCTATCGGCGTTGTTCTCTTTCCTGGGTTTGAGTTGCTGGATGTATTCGGACCGCTTGAGATGTTTGGCACAGCTAGCGAATATTTCAATATTTGCATGGTTGCGGAAAACAGTTCGCTTGTGGAAAGTAAACAGGGGCCGAAATCGCTAGCCGAGTATTCGTTCGAAGAACCAATTACCTACGATATTCTGTTGGTTCCCGGTGGTGAAGGGACACGTCGGGAAGTTCGAAATGAGTCAATGTTGGCTTGGTTGAGGAAACAGGCAGCTCATGCCGAATACGTGACTTCCGTATGCACGGGAAGCGCACTATTAGCGAAGGCTGGTGTTCTGGATGGGATCTGCGCGACGACCAATAAAATAGCTTTTGACTGGGCTACTTCACAAGGCCCAGAAGTAATATGGAAGAAGCAGGCGCGTTGGGTGGAGGATGGCAAGTTCTTTACTTCTTCAGGTGTTTCGGCGGGAATAGACATGTCACTAGCGATAATCCAGAAGATGCTAGGACAGGAAACAGCGGAGCAAATAGCTATATGGGCTGAGTACGATTGGCACCGAAATGCAAGCTGGGATCCATTCGCAAAATTGTGTGGCTTAGTGTGAACGCAAGGCATAACAAAGCCATAAAAGCCCGCGTACACTTTTTCCAGAACTCACCAACGGCAATGGCTGTATTTCTAGGAAGAGACCTTATATAGAAGATGCTTGTTGATTAAATACCAAACGGAGTCCTCATGGATTTTAATAATAGCTACGCGCGTTTGCCCGAAAAATTCTACCAGCGGATCAATCCCGTGGCAGTAGAAAATCCGGAGTTAATTCGCGTAAATCATTCCTTGGCTACAGAGCTTGCATTGGATTTGCCAGAGGACGACAATGCGCTGGCTGCGCTTTTTTCTGGCAATGCCGTCATAGAAGGGATGGATCCTGTGGCAATGGCATATGCCGGACATCAGTTCGGAGGATTTGTTCCGCAGCTTGGTGACGGCAGGGCAGTCCTGCTGGGCGAAGTGATCAGCAATATCGGCAAGCGTTTCGACATTCAATTGAAGGGGTCAGGTCAGACTAGATTCTCACGTAATGGGGATGGTCGATCTGCTTTAGGACCGGTTATCCGGGAGTATATTGTAAGCGAAGCTATGCACGCTTTGGGCGTTCCTACGTCTCGCGCTTTGGCCATGGTGACAACGGGAGAACGAGTCTTCCGGGAGGGTCCGGTTCCGGGCGGCATATTCACGCGCGTGGCATCCGGCCTAGTCCGTGTTGGTACTTTTGAATATTTCGCAGCCAGAAATGACGTCGAAGCGGTCAGGCATTTGGCCGATTACGTCATCGATCGTCACTATCCTGAAGCAAAAAGCGCGGCTAATCCATATATCGATTTATTCCGCCGGGTTTGTGAAGCCACAGCCCAGCTTATTGCCAGCTGGATGGAAGTGGGATTCATCCACGGCGTCATGAATACGGACAATACGTCCATCTGCGGCGAAACCATTGATTATGGACCCTGTGCTTTCATGGACACCTATGTCCCGGACAAGGTTTTCAGTTCCATTGATCATGCCGGACGGTATGCCTATAACAATCAGCCCACCATAGGCCAATGGAACATGGCCGCCCTCGGCGGTTGCCTGCTTGGATTGTTCGATGACGATGTTGAGAAGGCTCGCGCTATTGGGGAAGAGGAACTCAAAATCTTTATACCCGCGTTCAAGAAACACTATATGGACAGGATGTGCCGCAAGATCGGGCTGAATAGCGCAGACGAGCGCGGCTTTCAACTTGTTCGTAATTTGATGCAGCTCATGCACCAAAACCACGTTGACTTTACCATCGCCTTCCGGGAACTTTCGGAGGATATGAATCGTTTTACAGCGCTTTTCGCTGAGATAGCCACCATTGAACCATGGGTGGCTGAATGGTCTGAGCGCATCGCCCGACAAGGAGAGAGTAGTGCGGTGGTTCAGGAGAGAATGTGCGCGACCAATCCGGTTTATATTCCTAGAAATCACCAAATTGAAAGGGCAATTCGGGCTGCTGAAGATCAGAATGATTTTTCCCTGACACATCAACTCATAAATATACTGAAGACCCCATATACAGTGCAGTCAAGCAGTGAAATATATATTGCACCTCCTAAACCGGAAGAAGTAGTGAGGCAGACCTTTTGTGGAACATGATCCGGTTTTTTTGTGCAGATGGAGTGGGCTGAACTTGGTATGGGAGCAGTTTTTAAGGGTATTTATCTTCTTCAAATTTAACTGAGTTAGGCGTCGTTAAACTTGGGTTTTAGTTTGACATCAAATACACCCAATGCAATATTTTAATATCTTTTTTGAATCCTTACGCAACGGGAAGGCTAATGTTTTTCTTCGATAAAAATACCTGCAAAGAACCTCTGGAAGATGTTTTAGTCAAACGACTTTGGTTTATTATACGTCTTTCTGTTAGGTTTCTGGCTATTTTGATGACTCTAGTCATTATTTGGGGGACTCTGGATGTCGTATGGGTTCTTTATCAACGAATGATGACTCCGCCTGTTTTTCTTCTCAGTATCAATGATATTTTGTCTACCTTCGGCGCGTTTATGGCTGTCCTTATCGCAATAGAAATATTTGCTAATATAGTTATTTATTTAGAATATCGTATGATTCATCTTAAGCTTGTCGTCGCAACTGCTTTAATGGCTGCAGCTCGAAAAGTTATTGTTTTAGATTTCAAAGTTCACGATCCCGGGGTGATTATTGCTTTAGCGGCTATCATAATTTCTCTTGGAGCTTGTTACTGGTTGATAGGGCGACATGAACAACGTGATGAAAGTTCACTCGATCCTTGTAATGTCGATTTTAATGAAACCGATGATATTTAGTGTTGTTTAAATTTTATTTGGAGAAGCTATGTTTAAAAATGTACTATTAGATTTAGGCTCAAGGGCTGATGGGCAACTCATTGCTCATGTTGCGTCTTTTTGTGAACGTGCAAACGCAAACCTTACAGTTTTAAATGTGTTTGAAGAGCCATCTAAATCCGTATCAGCATACTTTTCCACCCACCATAAAGATCTTCAGAAGATTATTGTTGAAAGTTATGACAGTAAAGTTTCCGGGGAAGTGGCAAAAATTGGTTTTGATCTATCTAGAGTCAAGAAAGAAGTTCGGTGGGGAAAAGACTTTATCGAGACTATTAAGCTTGCAAAAGAGGGCGAATATGATCTTGTGATATCAGCTTCTCAATCACTTACAGGGACTCCAGACAGTACAGCCATGCATCTGATGCGGAAGTGTCCATGTCCTGTGTGGATTCATCGAGGAGATCTCTGGCGAGGGGCTGTACGTATTCTTGCAGCAATCAATACTTCGGACACTTCTGAAGAAAATCGGAAGTTGAATCAGAAAATTATTGATCACAGTACTAAGTTAATTGAGATCCTCCGAGGCCATTTGCATGTTGTTACATGTTGGTCTGGCTATATGGAGTCTGTTTTAACTAGCCCTCGATTTAGTGAAGCTGAAACTAATAAATATCTAGAGCATGAACAGCAACAAGCTGAAAAAGAATTTGAGTCGCTTCTGGTTAACTTTGATTCAAAGGATGCCGTGAAGGGAAAAATAATACATGGTAATCCCGCAATCATTATTCCCCTATATGCCGCAAAGCAAAAAATGGATATTGTTGTAATGGGAAGTGTCGCTCGGGCGGGCATCCCCGGTTTGCTTGTTGGGAATACAGCAGAAAAAATCGTATCAAATCTTGAAAATTCGATACTTGCAATCAAGCCTGATGGTTTTGTGTCTCCTGTTAAGTAGTCACAATCTGAGTATAAATGGGTGATTCTACTATTGGTACCGTAGCTTCGGTTCATACCAATTTAGCAATATGAAAATGGAAAAGGTTCAACTCATAATGAGTTGAACCTTTTTTTGCGTTCTATGTTATTCAGGATGGTGACTGTCTTTAAAAATATAATAATAAATATGGACATATAATAGCTATTTATGAAAATGATAAGAATTATTAAACTCTTATATAAGGTTAATCATGATTCGTTTACCACGAAATTTAAATAGACAAATTCTTTTCAAAGTTACTGCTCAGTCAGTAGTTTGTTTTTGTCTTTCGACTTTGCTGCTCGTAGCGGGGGCATTTCTTCTGTATTATTTTAAGTCTAATGAAGTTCGAGGGGAAATCAGAGCTCATATGAAGGAGAATGTTGACTCAGGATGTAAGCTTATCCTTGCTGAATTTGGAGAACCTGTGTCTGAGCTTTTATATTTAGCCAGTCTTAGTGAAGTAACTGATGCTTTTACCTCAATTCTTTCACCTGAAAGTCTGGCTGATTTGGTAAGTCTTTCTAGAATCAAAAGAAAATATGATCAAATTCGTCTTATAGATCGCTACGGGATGGAAGTGATGCGTATTAATTATAATGAAGGAGTTCCTACAGTCGTTCTGGATAAGAAGCTCCAATTCAAGGGAACAAGAGATTATTTCCTTAAATCCAACATTCTTGAAAAGGATCAGATTTATGTTTCCCCGCTAGATCTGAATATTGAGCAGGGCAAAGTTGAAGTTCCCTTTAAACCAATGATCAGAATGGCTACACCTCTTTTTGATAATGATGGTAAGAAAAGAGGCGTAGCTCTCCTCAACTATTTTGGAGAGCTACTTTTCTCTTATTTAGAAAATAGTACTCAGCAATTAGGAGAAGAGTTCTTTTTACTAAATGAAGAGGGATATTACTTGTTTAGTCCTACTCCTGAAATGAATTGGGGCTTTATGTTCAAGGATAGGAAAAATGATACATTTCAGACTCGTTTTCCGCAAATATGGGATGAGATTCAGGATGAGGATTCTGGACAGATTCTTACTCCAAACGGGTTGTTTGCCTTTACCACTGTGAATATTGGTAATGCAGCACATGATTCTTCTGCACAAATCATAAGTGATGCTGGAAACTGGAAATTAGTTTCTTTTGTCCCTGAAAAGTACATTGAGAACAGTACCCAAAAACTGTTTCAGGATATTTTAAATTTTGTGATTATTTTGATTTTTGTTGCAGCAGCTGTTTGCCTTGCACTTGGGAGATTGCGTTTTTCCAAGGCAAAGACCGAAACTTCTGTTTTAGAAATGACCAAATCATACGAGCGTTTTGTTCCTCGTGAGTTCTTGCACCTCCTCAAGAAGGAGAGATATCGGGATATTACCTTGGAGAGTAACGTTCGAAAGGTGATGGGGATTTTATTCAGTGATATTCGATCGTACACACAGATCTCTGAATCAAGAGAACCAGAAGAAGTTCTCGTTTTCCTTAATCAGTATTTTCAAGCGATTAATCCTGCTATTGCTAATAACAGAGGGTTTGTTGATTCATATCATGGGGATGCTCTTTTAGCCCTTTTTCAGGAAAAACCGGATCATGCTGTTCAAGCTGCAATAGATATGCGTATTTATCTTGATGAATTTAACCGTAAACGAAAAGAAAATAGTGAGGACCACGTAGACATAGGTATTGGTATTCATTTTGGAGAAGTTACTCTAGGAACAGTGGGTACCACCTATCGAATGCAGGCTACAGTTATCGGAGACGCGGTGAATCTTGCCTCACGTATTGAATCAGTTACCAAGGCTTTTAAGATAGGTATTGTCCTTACAGGTTCAGCCCTCAAAATGATGGAAAACCCCGATGAATTTCACATTAGAGAGATAGATACGGTTAGAGTTAAAGGTAAAGAGCGCCCTGTTGTTTTGTATGAAGTCTTTGATATCGATTCTCCTGAAGTTAGAAAAACAAAAGTAGAGCTGGAGCCTCTTATGAGACAGGGGCTTATTTGGTACAAAAAGGGAGAATTTCAGAAAGCGTTAGACATTTTCAAAATTTGTTCTGATTCGTGTCCAGAAGATAGTATCCCTCCAATTTATATTAAAAGATGCAGTACATTCCTCCGAGTATCCCCCGGGGCGGGTTGGACAGGAATCAGTTCAGTATAACTCTAGTTTAAAGGAGAACAATAATGGCTTTTATTAACTGGGAAGACAAGTACATGGTTAACGTGGCTGACATCGATAAACAGCACGAGGGCTTGTTTGGTATTCTTAATAGTCTCCATGCATCGTTAGTAAATGGGGAAGATAAATCCATGCAGTCTACAATCTTAGATGATTTGATAGATTACACTGTGGAACATTTTGCAACGGAAGAAAAATTGTTTTTGGAAATTGGGTTTCCTGATTCTGAGAACCATAAAAAAGAACATGATGAACTGACCAGCAAAGCTGTTGACATTCAAAATGAATTTCGAAATGACAATGCGACTATTTCTTTCGAGTTACTGGATTTTCTTAATGACTGGTTGACTACTCATACTTTGGGATTAGATCAAGAAGTTGGATCTTTTTTGAATAGCAAAGGTATTTTTTAGATATTTATTACTTAAACATATTTAGAAAGAAAAGCCGGAATTCCGGCTTTTCTTATTTGTTGTGTTGTATGGATGTCGGAGATGACAGCAAGGGGAATTTAGGAGGAGGCAGGGCAGCGATACTATTTTAAGTAATACCTATGTTGATCACGCCGGCCAACTATCAAATGGCTGTTTTTCAAGTTTCATAGTGCCATCAGCACCTTTATAAATGTTTATCCATGCCCGCCAATTTTTGTCGTCGACATCGGGGTAATCTAATCTAAAATGACTGCAGCGACTTTCTTTGCGCATAAGCGAGGCCTTTAACTTCATCTCTGCACTGTGAATCATGTTGGCAGTTTCGTGCGCAAGCCTCAGTTCGTGCAAATCTGAAGCCCGCATCATAGGCATATGATGATCTCGAAGCTCTTCAATATATGCCAAAGCTGCTTTCAGCATTTTCTCTTTTTTAATATATAGAACGAAGTTCGGAATCATAATTCCCTGTAAGGTCTGAGTGACCCATGCAGGGCTGTATCCCATGTCCTTTTTTAGAGGGGCAAGTATTTCGTCTTTAATTTTTTGTATCTTTGATTTCTTAAGCTTTCGTAAAGCAACACCTTTACTGTATGTTGCGGCCGCTTCGCCAGCTATTGCTCCCTGTACGATGGACCCTGTCGAAGAGGAACCCACCTGAGTGTAAATAGCTCCAGACATGTACGACCCTAATGCGTCTCCTGCAGCATATAGTCCTGGGATATTTGATTCACATTGATCATTAATGGGTACTAACCCTTCAGATTTGTGAATTGCCATTCCAGCTGACGAGCCGCCTACCGGAACACCTCTTCTGTGCGGGGGTTCTCCTCCAAGGCTAGGGCCTTTGGGCTTCGGAGGTCTCTTTTTAGGATGCTCCTGATTAAATCCTTCCGGCCTGAATGGTCCACCCGAGAGAGCCTCCTTCATAGGCATTCCTGGTCCTTTGGAAGCTCTTAATCCACCATTCATATATGCCGCGTAATTCATTTCAACACCTAAATCGTGATGAATTTCCGCAGTGGTTGTGCTTGGAATTCTTTCAAACATATCATGCCAGCCGCCAAAACAATCCGCTGCGTTTTTGGCTTGTCCGGAATGCCCGTCATTCCATTCTTTGCCTGTGACTTTCGCGCCGATTTTATACGCCATAATGGTTCCATCGTGAGTCAAATCACAAATTGGGAATCCATTAGGTTTAAATCCACCTGCACCTGTGCATAAAATTACGCTTTTTGCTCTCAAAATATGGATTTTATTGTCATCAATACTAAATCCTGCCGCACCTGCAATTCGCCCATCTTCTTTGATGAGATGGGTGATTACTACGCGCTCCATTGTTGGTATTTTGCGCTCTTGGATGGGAGTGTTAAATGATTTATGGCAAAGTTTTGAATCGAAATAGCCCCATTCTCTTAGCTCATTTACACGGGCAAGAGAGTGCATTGCCATTTGTTTGGTGTATGTTTTATTGTTAGAGCCGAGAGCAGATTTTGAGACTTTATCCACAAACTCATCAATAGTTATTGTTGTGTTTTCATGATCAAATACGAACATCCCTTTTGCAAAAGGGGTTTGTCCCGATGCACCGAGTCTTCCTTTGGATACAAGTAAAACTTTAGATCCAGCATCATGAGCTTTTACGGCCGCAAAAAGACCCGCAAATCCACCACCGATAACGAGCACGTCTGTTTCAGTTTCCTGACTAGTAATATTTTGTGGATTAATTTTTGGTATATTGCTGGCCCAGCCTGTGTTTGCTCCCATAGCTGTAAGGGCAGCCATTCCGGCTGCTGCTCCCGCAAATCCCATAAATTGCCGACGTGAAATGCCAAGCTTCTTTTCTGTATTATTCATATTTAACCCCACGAAACTATTACTGGAATAGCTTTTTCTGGAGATATTGTTATGGCCTCGACAGGGCAATACAACCTGCAAAGGTGGCACATTTGGCAGTCTGCCGGATATGTTATTACGGCTTTCTCCGTTTTAGCATCTAAGCGGATGACATCCGTAGGACATGTTTTTACGCATGTCCCACAGCCGATGCATCCATTAATTTGTTCTATTGTCATTATTAAATCTTCTGTTGTGAATGGTTTTACATAATAATTACTGCTGAGAATTTTCTCTATTGCCCTGAGGTGCGTTAGTTGGGCGCAGGACAAGGTTGTCGCCGTCTTCTTCACATGTGCCACTTACGGTATCGCCATGAGGTGATGTGAATTCAGCGCTGTCTCCAGCTTGCTTGCCTTCGCAGGCGGTGTAAGCCTCTTGAGGAGGCCCTTGGCGGTTCTGAGGTCCGTTAGCAAAAGCGCAGGTAGCAGTCATACCGAGTAACATTATCAACAAAACAATTTTCTTCATTATAAGCTCCGATTTATAGGTTTAGGTGCGTAAATAAACTATATATTCAAATTTTTGAGGTAAGATTCGTCAAATGTATTGCGAATGTTTTCAAGTGGCTTTCTGAGTAGGTCAAAATGTTCAGGGCTAATTGATGATCGTACTTGACTCTCCACTTGTATAAAAACGGACTCAGCAAATTTTGATGCGGCTTTACCTTCGAGGGTTAATTCTGCCAACATAATTCGGTTATCATTTTTATCTGGAATGCGTTTGATCAGTTCTGATTTTTCCATTTTATTTATAAGATTACTAACGGTCGCAGGTTTTATATGAAGTCCTCGACCTATCTCAACCTGTGAAAGATGTTCATGCTTCGATAGAACCATAAGTATTCTGGCTTGCCCGAAATGGATTCCTCGCTCATTTAATTTTTCTCTAAAGGAGTCGTTCAATAACTTACCTATGTGTATAAATAGGTGTAACAATGGTTTGTCCATATTTGTGTCCTGATAGAACTTGTGTTGGCTTAGTTAGACATCTAATAGTTGTATATCTAACTGTAAATGGAGGTGGGTTTAAGAATTATAAAGTAATGTTAAGATTGGCGTATGTCTTATTCGGAGTGGTGTTTTTATAATTGTCTTCATTGCTTCATAAGCAATTATAGTGTTATAAAATTCTAGCTTTAAAATTAAAACTTATGGGGAGTTTAAATATGGATAATTTATGGAAGCAGGAATATTTGCTCGACCTCGACAGCATTGATGAACAGCACAAAAAATTTTTTGAGATGACAGCGGGGATAGTTCAACTTGCTGAAAGGATAGAAAATGCTCACGCGATAGAGCAGATCATTAAGGCTATTGGGGGACTTAGGACTTACGCATTCCTTCATTTCAAAACGGAAGAAGAGCTTCTTTTAAAGTATGCTTTTCCTGGATATTTGCATCATACTACTTTTCACAATATGTATTTGGAAAACATGATCAAATTTGAGAAGGAGTTTAAAGTTCTGCTTAAAAAGAAGCATGATGGCGAAGATGTAAATGTTGCCATGGTAGAATATTTAACTCACATGGCCGATTATGTCGCAGGGTGGTGGGCAGAGCACATTGTAAAACAGGACACTATTTAAGCTAAGTATATAATTGAGCATCGTAAGGAATTTGGAAATTGTGAGTAAATTTATGTTTTTCTAAATATTTTCTTTAAGCCCAGCCAGCTCTTCTATTATCATTGTTGGTAGAAATTGCGTCACTTCGTATTCTGCAACGCCGTTTTTATGAAAGGGGTCTTCACTAATAATCTTACTCAATTCTTCAAGACTGACATTTCTTGCTAAAATGATTCCGCCAGTGCGTGGTACCTTTCTACCTGACATTACAAAGATGCCTGCGTCGTATTGTTTTTTCAGAAATTCAATGTGCTCATCCATGCATTTATCGACATCTTCAAGAGGTGTGTTATAATTTAGGCTTAAAATATACATTGTGTGTTGATCTCCTTGTTTTGACGTGATACATGTTATCATCTTTGTTTGTCTAGATTTTTTCTATTCTTTTTTAGTTGTTGTTTAATATGCTGTTTCATATGAATAAAAGTTATTTTTTTGAGTTGGAAGTCTGCGCGTTCAGGAGAGTAATATGAATTTATCTCAGGAAAGATCAGGAAATTATTTAGTAGTAGAGATTAATGAATCGAGAGTTGACTCTACTAATTTTACAAGACTTGAATCTTCGCTCTGTGAACTTATAGAGGGAGGGGAAAAGAATTTAATAATTAATCTTTCTCAAGTCTTTTTCATGGATTCAAGCGGTATTGCTGGTTTGCTTCCCAGTGTTAAATCACTGGCAGAAGATGGCAGTCTTTTTTTAGTGGGACTTACCAGCACCGTTTTACAGCTTTTTAATCTTGGCAAATTAGATACAATTTTTGAAATATATCCTTCGGTTGAAGAGGTCTTAGAAAGCTAAATTTATTTTCTGAAAGTTTTCATATTTATTTTTACTTGAAGTGAAAATAAAAGAGTCCCAGAACAGTTTCACTGCTCTGGGACTCTTTTATTTAATGCGTTGTTTATTTAGGACACTACCAAGGAATCAGGTGGGCATTCATAAGTCCTCCGATTACGAGATATACTCCCAGTATTACTCCTCCAATACCTATAAGGTAGGAAAAGGTTGTCAGTACGGGAGATGAATCTTTTACGATGAGTCCATCAAGTTGACCTGTGTTTTCCAATCTTTCGATCCATTCAGGGCGTTCTAATTTAACAGTGTTATAGTCAGCATCTTTGCCCCACATTGCCTGATCCATAGGGAAGCTGTGCTTACGCAGCACTATCACGCTGAAGTGGACAAGGAATATGTACCCCATGGCAAGTCCCGCCTCCAGTCTATGCATCCACAGTGCTATGTTGAGCTCCGAGCCATCCATGTATCTGGCGGTTTGTACTGGATCAAAGAGCAATAGCCCAGTTCGGCCCAGTAGTACCATTCCCCAGAATACAGCCCAATAGTCGAACTTTTCCCAATAAGCCCATCTTTCAAATCTAGGCAGCTTTCCGCCCATCATCCAGCGCAGGTGACCAAAGAATTCTTTGAGGTCACGTAGCTTCGGAAGCAGGGAATCATGGCTTTGCACTTTTCCGGCAAGTACGAGAATCACAGCATAGATTATGTGACATACAAACAGCAGGAGCATTGCTACTCCCACGACCTTATGAACGGCCAGGCAATTTACATATCCCCCGAAAGGGGCTCCTAATGCTTTACCGAACATTGTTGTCCCGTACATCCTTGCCATGCCTGTTACGGCTTGAGTCATGAATGTTATTATCAAAAGCAAGTGGAAGGTTTTTTGAATTGGAGTGAATCTTCTAATCCTCATCATCCACCCCCTTTTCTGGCTTTCTGGTGAATAGGTCGCGTATTACCCAAATTCCTGTGTGTGACAGGAAAAATCCCAGTGTAACTATAACTAGCAAAAGCATTGCCCATGCGGAGTAATAGAACTTCGGAAAATCCGAAAGTGTTGCCTTAACAAAGGGATTAGGCTCGTGCACCAGATATCTTGCAAATGATGCGCTGGCACCTTGATGACACTTGGCACAAACGTATGCATGTCTTCGTATGGGATTCAATTGCGAGTAATAATAATTTATTCCCGAAATCGGCTCCATTCCATGACATTGACGACAAGAGATATCCGCCCGTGTTACGTGGCGGTTGTTTTTGGCTTCTTCTACATGGCAATCGCCGCATCGCTTGAATCTGTAATTTGCGATTCCAGCGTGTGCATCAGCCTTGAAGCTGACATTTCCCGGCCTGTTTACATCAACATTGCCTTGAGAGTATCCGATGACGTCTTTAGGTATTTTATTCCATTGGAGGAACGGAGTTCCCCGTCCCGGCCTTACTTCATATTTATCATATTCGCCCGTGCTGGATTCCCGGTCTTTGTACCGGTATGAACCTGAGGTAACTTCCTCCTGCGCCCATGAAGGCGCAGCGAGGAAAATTCCCATCAGGAGCAGGGCATATAGTATCAGTTTACGTTGCATGATCACCCCTTATTTGTAGGCGTTCATGGGCTCCACGACTTTGCCTCGAGGACTAGGCACTGAAGACAGAATCTTGAAACGTTTCTGAAGTTCAGCTAAATCATCATCCTTGTGACGATGACAGTTTTGACAGGAGTTCGGGATGTCCTTGTTCTCAAGTGTGCCGGAAGGTAGCAGAGTCTTGAATACATGACTGTGTATGTCCTTCGACTCCGCACTCTTTGCGATTCTCGGCATATGACAACCGATGCAATTCGCAAATGAGTGAATGGAATGAGCCATGTTCTGGTTCGCAGGCTTATGACAAGATAGACAAGATGAAGATCCCTGGCCCTTTGTCTGGAAGCGAGTTGAAGGCATGCCCAACTGATGAACAAAATGACATGACGTACAAGTTACGCCTTCACGTCTATGTTCAGACTTCAGCCAATCGATGTACTGCTGATGATGTCCTTTTGAGAACTCATTCGGGTACATGTGCTTCTTGTCGCCAGCAGCGAATGAAGTTGATTTGTAGTAAGTTTCAAGAGCCTTACCTGGTGTGTAACCAACAGGCCAACCAGCGCCTTTTTCCATGGTAGACTTACCGCGGTTATGACAGCTACCACAAATCTGAACGGCTACGCCGCGTGGAAGCTTCGCAGGATTGATGATGGTGTCGCGCTTTTCAAATACAGCAGTTTTAGGTAGCGCGGTATGCCATGAACCAGCGCCATGACAGGCTTCACAACCAACGCCCGGTTCTGTGAATGAACTTTTCGACATATCATTCGGATCAAGCTTTGTTCCTGTGGTATGACAACCACCACACTTGAGCAGCCATGGGCGTTTGTCCCAATCTTTTTCGTGATAGTTCACCCAGCGGCCTGTTTCAGTATTAAACTGGATAGGCGAAATGTATAAAATGCCATCCTTTTTAACAATGTAACGCTGCTTCCACTCGTTACCGAGTGTGTACAAAATTTCGTCTTTCGTTGGGAAATAAATTTGATCGACTGGAAGTTTGAGTTTGCCGATATCAGCTAATTTTTGGAAGTCGGCCTTGATCGTTTTGTCATTGATATCAACAATGAATGCATCCACGTTAAGTTTAGCATTCTGGGCCATGCGACTGTGATTTGTAGCTTTCCACGAGTCGTAATGTTCTAGATGACATGTTTTACAAGTTTCTGATCCAACAAATTCTTTTGGTTGTGAAGTTATTTTAGCAACATCTACAACAGGTTCCTCTGTTGTACATCCCCAAAAAGCCATTAATGCCGTTAAGACAATTAACAACGCATACAGTTTTCTCATTTGCCCCACTCCTGCATAGGTTAAAAAAAACATACCTAGTAACTACATATCACAAATTTGTGATTATTGAACCTTTTTCTGTTGAATATAAAATCAAGGTGTTTTTTTTGCTTTTTATAGAATATTGGTGTGCAATTTTGAGTGTTTATGGGCGAGAGGTGCGGGCGGAGGTTTGAAAACGTCAGCCAAATATTTTGATTGTGTTTTTTCAATACTTGACTCTGCCAAATGGAATGGTAAATAACAGAGTTGATTTTGATGAATGTAGATGAAGTCTAATTTAATGATATGGAGGATATATTTATGCCGTCTTTTGATATTGTCAGTGAAGTTGATCAGCAGGAAGTGGACAACGCCGTTAATAACGTTCTCAAAGAGATCGAAACCCGTTATGATTTTCGTGGGGTGCCTACTGAGCTTACTCTTAGTAAAAAAGATAATACACTTAGCCTTGTCACGGGCGATGATATGAAGATCAAAGCCGTGCGTGATATGCTTATTACTCATTTTACCAGACGTAAGGTCGATTCTAGAATTATTGACTTTGGTGAAGTTGAAGGAACCTCAAAGGGGCAGCTTAAGCAGCAAGTTAAGCTTAAAGAGGGGATTGATAAGGATACCGCAAAAAAACTTGTTAAAATGATCAAAGCTACTAAAATTAAAGTTCAGGCAGCGATTCAGGATGAGCAGGTGCGTGTGACTGGAAAGAAATTGGATGACTTGCAGGAAGTTATGACTCTTGTCAGGAACTGTGATCTGGACATGCCTTTTCAGTTTACGAATATGAAGAAATAGTTTTCCTAAAAATATAATTTTGAGCCCGCCTGAGAGATACTGTTTAGTAATTCTCAGGCGGGTTTTATTTTTAGTAATCCTGCTCGGCGCAGTGTTGTTCATAGCTTATAACTGTTTCCATTATTTCCCGGCAAGTGTGCTCTCCCTGCCTACGGACTATTGCCGGCGATGCGTTGATTGTTATTAACCTATCGAGTTCGACTTTCTCAGGATAATCATCAAGACATTCTTCCGCGACAGTCATTTTGTCAGGCACATATTCAGTCGTTTCTTGCGCGCGGCAACCTACTGTGCTTGCCAGATGGTTCAGCGCAGCAATGACCAGTTCCCTTTCTCCCGCTTGCTCCAGTTCTGTAAAAAGAAGGTGCAATCTATCAAATGGATTGCGCTGGTGGTCTTCATGGATGGGAGTAGAGCAATAGCGGTTTATCTGAGTCTGGCCGCGTGAAAATATTTTTTGTAGGCAGGTCTGGCCGAGGGATTCTCTGGCGCATTGCATCATTTCCCATGTTTGGGTTGCGGTGTTCTGTTTTTTGGATTTCATGTAGGTCGGCTCTCTATAGCAATTAGTATTTGTAATGCGTGGGGGGGATTGCAGTTTATTTCCCCTCGCTTTTTGATCTTTCATTAATCAATGTATAAAATAGAAAAAGTTATTAGAAACCTTCTAACCAGAAAGATTATATATTTCAATCCCTAGCTTCAGGATTGGTTGATGTTTGTCTAAAAAATGTCATTGAAGGTTATTTTTTGGAAGATCATTTATATGATAAGGTTGCTTAAACTGTGTGATTTAATGTATGTATATGTTTGTATGGGGTGTTTGGTTGGCAATTTTTTATTTAAAAATATATTTTTGATGGACGGTTATTACTTAATTAGTAGTCGTCTTTTTAAGGTGTTTCAGTTTTTTGGGGTTGCCCTGCCTTGAAGGCTCGGCTGTCCTTGGGAGTAATTTTAAAATTTAGGAGATTTAAATGAAAAAAACAATTTTACTTTTTGTTGCCTTGATGAGCTTTTTTGTAGTGCCATCTTTGGCGCTGGCAACAGATCTACCTAGAGTTATGATTGTTGGTGAAGATGTAGATAAAGACACCATTCCGCGCGATTCTCGCGTTTTTAAACGGGTGCTTAATTCAATTTCAAACGAGCTGATAAATCGCGGCTTTGATGTACGCGATGAAACAGCGCTCACCCACCAAACACATGCTCAAGGACGCATCAGACGTAATGACGCTGAATTGATTCAGATCGCTAAAGATGCTGGAATTGATGTGCTCACAATTTTCAGCATCTACCCAAACGTAAAATCAAATGCAAACAGTGTTCGTGTTACCGCTCGTGTAGAGGGCCGTTTATTGTCTGTTAATGATGGCGCAAGAATGGGTAACTTTGAATCTGAGCCGCAGCAGTATCAACTAGTACCATCTCCTTACAGCAGAAATGATGTGCTTGAGGCGGTAGGTAAACTTTCGAAGATTATCGGTGCTGATGTTGGCGCTGTGCTTGGTGACAGACTTGATCAGTATCATCCTGATGGAGGTTCTTCTGACGGTGGTAGCGGTGGAGTTAGTTCAAGCGGTCGTTTGCTTGAGTGGACTCTCATTTTTGATGGGTTCAATGATGACGATATGCTTGATATTGAAGACTACATCGTTATCTACACTGGTTACGATAGTCACAGGCCTAAGAGTAATGCTCTCAATACTTCCTCACACCATGAGTACTGGTACAAGTCCTCAATCGATTCCGCTCACTTGAAGCGCAATATGGTTCGCATGCTCAGAAAGATGAACATGAAGGGCCGTGTGTACATTTCAGGCAATGAGCTTAAAATCGTTAAGCAGCATAGTGTCAGACAGCGTACGAAGAAAAGCAATAATGATTGGTAAGTCTACCTTAAAGCAGTAAAGAGGTCTGTTTATGTCCTTCTTGAAATTATGCTCACAAATGGTGGCATTAACTCTCGCAGTTTTGTTCACAGCCTCAATAGCTCTTGCCGTGCAGGTTATGGGAGAAGGAGTTGATCGCCATCAGGCTCTTAACTCCGCATTGCGGACAGCTGTTGAGGTTGAGATTGGCACCGCTATTGATTCTGCTACTCTTGTTGAGTCCGGAATTTTGGTGCGGGATGAAATAACCAGCCATGCAAAAGGTTATGTCACGTCATATGCCGTCATTAGCGAAGGCGCTACTGCGGAGGACGGTTATACCATAACTATTGATGCCCAGGTTAACCGCGAATTGCTTTTTGAAGATTATACTACAATCAGTATTCTCCAAAAAATGTCCGGACATCCAAGGGTGTTGATTTTCAGCACTGCTGAAGGTTTCAATTCGGTTCCAGTGGAATCAATGAAGAAGCTAGTTTATTCGGTCGGGCAGGTGTTTGGGCAGAATTTCCAGTTTGAGATAATCGACTGGCCTACTGCTCGTGCAAAGTACAGCTCTATTGAAGGAACTATGGACCTTAAAAAGGCCATTAAACATAGTCGCATGCTTAAAGCTGATTATGTTGTAACTGTAGATCTTGATCTGCCTCCTAATAAAAGACCTGTCATGAATATGTCCTGTGTACGTCTTTCCGATCAACTTAAGGTCGGTGAAGTAAAGCGGGTTATAGAGACTGACGCAGACCTGTCCGGCAAGCCTGCTGTGCGTTATGAAAACGCAGTAGAGGCTGCTCGTTCAGAAGTATATTGGAGTTCCATTTCTCTCGCAAAAAACATGCTTGAGTACATGGAGACGGAACTGGATAGAGGTGAAGGTTTCCGCTACGCAGTTACTTTCCTTGGATTCCCTGATGTGACAGTTGTGGAAACAGCTGTACAGGACGTTCCTGGATTTGTGCGTAAGCATGTAAAAAGGCAGAGCACAAAAAATATGGAAATGGTTTATTGGTCCAATCTACGCACTGAAGATCTAATGAAAAGATTTGATACAATGCTAAGAGATCTCGGAGTTGAAAGGTTTAAGAGTAAAAGTGATGGCAGGAATCTAAAATTCCTTTGGGAAAACCCAGAAGGGTTTTAATCAACTGAATTATAAGCGAGGGGTGGATGCTAAATCTTTTCCCCTCGCTTGTTTATGCCTTTGATGTATCTTACAGGTAAACCATGATTGTTGCTGAAACTTTTTTCGCAGCAAGGAGGACACCATGATGAGAAGATATGCGATATTTTTAGGAGTGTTAATTTTGCTCCTCTCCTTTGCGGGGTGTGCGAAAAAAGTTACGCCGCAGCACATTGAGGATAACCCGGCCCATCATTACTTAATGGGGATGGAACTTATTGATCAAGGACAAACGGATAAAGCGTTCCTTCGCTTTGAAAGAGCTGTTGTTCTTGATGATGAATATGCTAGGGCAATAGCTGGTAAGGCTTTAGTTTATGCTTTACGCGCAGCGGCAGAGACTGACCACGGGTATAAATCTGCTGATTCTGAAAGGGCTATCGACCAGTTCGACAAAGCTGTATCGGAAGCAGATGACAAAGCTGCTAAATTCAGTGTCTATGTTACCGGAATAAGGGTTTATACTCACCTTGCTTCCAGAGGGTGGCTGAGCAGAGCTGAGGACCTTCATCACGATGCAAAGCAAATGGCTAAAAATGTTCAAGAAGATGACCTTATCTATTACCGTAACACCGAAGCTGTAGACTATTTCATGGCCGAAGCTTTCTTTAAGGGTGGAGAATTCCGCAAGTCGGAAGAGCTTCTTGGAGTTGTTTTAGGCGCGGCTCCCGGCAAGTGGCACGATAAAGCAAATGCTTTGTATGAGCGCGTGCAGAAAATCGTGAGAGCAATGCGTAACTATACTTTGACCGATGTTGCGAAGAAAATTGCTGTTAAGGATTCTGTAGATAGAGCTGATGTTGCCGCTCTTCTAGTTGATGAGCTTCATCTTGATAGGCTATTTGCAGGCCGCATTCCAGCGCCTGACAGTGGTAAAAAAGCTGAGTTCACACCTGCTGATGTCGTAAATCACATGTTTGAGCCAGAAATCATGACTGTGATTAAGTGGAAGGTTCGTGGTCTTGAGCCTATGTTCGACCAGAAGACACACGCTTTCTTATTTTACCCTTCAGATCCTATGACTCGTAAAGAGCTAGCATTTGTGCTGGAAGATGTTTTGATCAAGCTTACCGGAGACGAGTCTATGTCTTCGCAGCACTTGGGTCAGACCAGATCCCTTTACCCGGATGTGACTACTACTGATGCTTGGTACAATGCTATTGTCACCGTGGTTAATAGAAACTTGATGGAGACTGAGCTTTCCGGAGCATTTCGCCCGGATGCCAATATGGATGGGGCTGACCTCATTCTCTCGCTTATGCGTCTTCGTAACGTTATGAATGTTTACTAGCGCGGAGGAAATTATGAAAAAAACTATACTTACAATATTGGCTTTCTGCATGCTTGCAGGGACTGCTCTTGCACAAGATAAAATTGTGGAAGTTGTAAGACCTGATCAAATCTTTGAAAAAGGATACATTCAGGTTATTGGAGAATCCGAAGCTGGGCAGAGCCGCTACAGAGCAAAACGCGCAGCTGAAGTCGTTGCACAGAAAAGGCTCCTTGAAATTTTTCAAGGGCTGAGACTTACTGGTAAAACTACTGTTCGTGACGGTATGCTTTCCAGCGAAGTTATTAGAACTACAGTTCAGGGGACACTTCGCGGTGCAGCTCCTTGTGGTGAAGATTTTGACAGGACAGAAGGGTACGCCCGTGTTTGTTTAAGATTAAATCTGCATGGAAATGATTCTGTATACAGTTCTTTTCAAGATATGATTATTAAGAGCCCAAATGAGCTTAGTGTTCGCGAAATGACAGAGTTTAAGTCAGAAGTTGTTCTTGACGACATAAAGGTTGTCCCCGGGCCTACTGCTGATACTGTAGCACCAGCCCCTTCAAAAGAAGAAATTCAGACCACTGCTCCTGCTGCTGCCAAAATTGAAGCTGCTGTCGCTGTTCCTGTTGATGGCATAATCGTGGATGTCCGCGCTTTCGATTTCAAGCCAGCTCTAGTTAACCGCATTTTAACCGAGAAAAATGAAGTGCTGTTTGACCCTTCCAAGGTGCTTAATCAGGTACTTATCGAAAGAGGTTGTGGCGGTTACACCACAGATTTGCAGAAGGCTAAGGCTTTACTTGAATCATGGGGAAGTAAGTCTCCTATGATCTTAAAGGGCCAGAGTGTTCAGAATGTTACTGATGCGGTTGTAAGTGCGACTGATGCTTCTGCTGTTTTTGCGTATGACCAGAAGTACAACATACTTGCAAATGCTAAGGTTGTTTTCGTACTCAAGTAGAAAGACATAAGGCGGTATTGCAGTGTTGAAGAAGAAAGGTATTCTTATTGCCGGACTGGTTGCGGTTCTAGTTTTAACTGGTTCTATTGTGCTTGTAAGAGCCTACTTCGTTGATGCTGCCGAAGATCTGCTTTCTGAAATGACTGAAATGGGGATTGTAATGGAGGATATAGAACTTCATTACAATCCCTTACCTTATATTCAGGTGAAAAACTTAGAAATTAAGCGCGGGAATGACTTGATCCATGTGCCTATGCTTGAAGTTTATCCCGATATTGCGAGTTTATTGACTGGAAATGTGAAACTTCGTCATGTCATCCTGCAAGATCCCGATGTGCAGACCGCGGCGCATGGCAGCGGTTCTGAATCCTCGGGACTTGAGCTTCCTGCTATATTCCCTGAAAGGCTTGATGTTGTGTCTGGCAAGCTGCGTTTGACAAATGGTATTCAGGGCGAACCTCTTACCATTTCTGCTAGCATGGAAAAGGATAGTGGTGGGTTCGCTTTTAATGTTAGAAGTGCGTCCATTGCTGAACTCGGTTTTAAATTTTCTGGTAAGCTGGATATGCAGTCTACTTCACCACTTAAGCTTAACTTGCAAGCTTCAGAATGTTCCATTGATCCTTCCGCATTCCTCGGGTTCCTTACTGGTTTCGGATATATGAGTAACAGTTCCATACCTGAACTGGCTGAGGCTGGAAAATTTGAAACTCGTGATCTTGATTTCAGTGTAGATAGCGCCATTGGCGCAATGAATTTTAAGGCCGGAAATTTGGTTTTGGATTCTAGTAATGGGAAGAATTTGTCGGTTGTAATCGGGCAAGGCGGTTCATACCAAATTTCATTGGAAGAGCTCCAAATTGACGCCGAAGAGTTGTATGACATGGCTCAGAGAAGTGAGCGGGGGCGTAATGCCACGTTATCTCTTTGTGAATCGGCTAAGCTGAAATCAATTAAGCCGAAGGGGCTGTTGATCTTGAAAAATGTTCAGCTTGCCACGCCACCTTCATCCGTGACCGGCAATAAGTCCGGTTCCTCCGCTTTATCCGGAAAAATGACAGTGTCAGCTAAAGGGTTGGCGCTCGTTCTTGAGTCTGTCGATGGAAAAATTCAAGAGCTAAATATTTCCGATATTGATGCCGACATTGAAATAAAGGACGGCAAGCCGATCGTTTCAGTTAGAACATTTAATGTTGCATCGGCTACAGGTGGGAATCTTCGCATGCAGGCCGCGCTCGCTTTTCCCCTCGAAATGAGGAAGGCCCGTTTTAAAGCTGAAGCTCATGATTTTTCTCTTTTTGATTATATGATTACAGGTGATGCTGAAAAAAAAACTCCTTTAAAAACTCAGTTTGATACTCAACTGGAAAACAAAGGGACCAAAATATCCGCTTCTGGCTACTTCAATTCTCCTTACTCTAAACGTTCCGGCCTCGAGGCTGTACTTTCTTCTTTAAGCATTCGCAGTCCTTCAAATGAAGTGACCTCTTCCAAATATGAAAAATTTGATTTCAGTTCGATGTTGGGCGGTCATATAAACGGTAAGGCCACAATTCGCCGTTTTTACTATAATGATTGGCCTTTTAAGGATGTTGCTATTTACCTTGAAAGTGGAAAATCACGTGGGATTTTAAAGTCGAGTGGTAAACTTTTTAACCTCAGTCTTAATGTAGATATGGTTTTCACAAAAGAGGAAGTTGCGGCTCAGTGCAGTGTAAAAGGAAGAGGGACAAGTCTGGCAAATTTGATAGCTTGTTTTGCCGAGGACCTTTCGGTTTCACTTCGCGGTAAAGTTTTCTTGAATGCAAATGTCTTTGTTCAGGGTGGTGATGCTGGAGCTTTAGCTAAATCTACTCAGGGGGATGGGACTTTTAAGGTCGATAATCTGCAGATTTTGAATATAGCGAATATTGATCCGAGACTTGGTTTTTTTATTGATATGCTTGAGGCAGTATCAACCGGAACAGAAGCGAATGATGCTTTAAATTTCAAGACTAGTAGAGTACGGGCCGCAATATCCGGTAAAAATGTGCTTATTAAGTCTTTCTCGTTAGAGGGAAACTCATTGCAAGCTTGGGGTGATGGTTCTTACTCTCTTGAAGATAAACGGATTAAATTGGACGGTAAGGTTAAATCTTTATTCGGTACCATTAACGCAATTAATATTGATAGAAAGTTAAAATCTTAGAAGATGATTATGAAAAAAAACCGCTTAAAATTTATTCTTTCATTTTTACTGATATTGTTTGTTTCAATGTTAGTAAGCGCCTGTCTTACTACAAAAAGTAAACAACAGCCCATTCAGTATACCGAAGAAGAATCTATTCCATATAGAGTGGCAATTTTACCTGCACAGTATATGGTTCATTCTGAAAATTCTACGGTGCACAAGTCTGCCCTTGTCGATGATGATGATCGTACTTTTGTTGCGGATATTACAAGAAGCGCCATGTATAATCAGCTGGCAGGTAAGGGATATTTACCTTTGCAGAAGAGTGTTGTGGACAACCTTCTTGGAGGGGGCGGAGATGCGGATGCTTGGAAAGGCATGAGTAATAAGGAGCTGTGCACACTTCTTAAAGCAGACGGTGTTGTTCGAATTAATATTTCAAGCGCGGACATGATTACAGCCGTTGCTTTCGATCTTTTTCAATTAGACGCAGAAGTTGAAATCTTGAATTCAGAAGGTAAACTTGTGGGTAAATGGAGTGAAAGTGCTTCAAAACGCAGAGTTTCCGTGCCGACAGGGCTATTTTCCCTTGCAGGTACAATTTTAGAAGAGGTGCTCTCTGATCCTTCAAGACGGCAGATGCGGATGGTTATTTACGATTGGGCGTGGACACTTGCCCAAATGCTTCCTGACAGCCCTAAGGGACCTAAACTTCCAGAAGTTGTTTCTGTAGATACTAATGTTGATAATAAACTTTTCGGTGTCGGCAAAAGAATTTCCGTACGCGTGGATGCTGAGCCTGGTTTGAAATGTTCTTTTGATATCGGAAGCTTTAAAAAAGATATCCCGCTGGCCCAAACCGCTGAAGGTATCTACGAAGGTTTTTATGTGGTTCATGAAGGTGAAAAAGCAGTTGATGAATCGCTATTGATCAGGATGCGTAAAGGGAATGGGATTGATCGTTTATGGATCGAAGCCGGCTCGCTTATAACTATTGATGGAGAGTTACCGCCAAGACCTGAGGGTGTAACCGGACATGCTGGTAAAAACAGCGTTGAAATTTTTTGGGATGTCCCTTTAGCTAAAGATATTGAAGATTTTATCATAGAAAAGGGAAGTGATCCTGTAGGTGAGTTTGAAGTTATCGGTAGAACTCAGAGTGCGTCTTTCAGCGATGCTGAAATTGTGCAGGGCGGAGCCGTTTATTACCGAGTTCGCTCTATGGATAATTCGGGCAACCTTTCTGCGCAGAATGGTGTTTTGAAAATTATTGTCCCGCAGTTTGATGAGCGTGAACTTTTCGGGGAACTTAGGGGTGTGCTGGTTAAGGGGAATTACATTATTTCTCTGCCAGTATCCGTTCCAGAGGGGGCAAATTTTATAATTTTGCCCGGCACTAGAATTAAATTTAAAGGTGGGGCGCGGGTTGATGTTGCAGGTTATTTAACAGCCCTCGGAGAAATTCGTGCTCCTATTAAGTTTATATCTGAAAGTCCTAAAGCAGGAGAAGCTATTAAAGGAAGTGAAGGAATTAATATTCTGCCCGGTGGTCGCGCAGTTCTTTCACTTTGCGATTTTTCAGGCTTTAACATGGGAGTCTCTGCTGCCGGTGGACATGCTGAAATAAGGTCCTCCAATTTTGCGGGGGGGGGAGAATATGCAGTAGGAGTCTCTGGTATGGGACGTTATGAGTTCACCGGACTTCGAATATCTGACGTAAAAACGGGCATGGTGCTTAGTTCTGGTAACGGGTCTGTAGTGCGCTCGAGCATCAGTAATTGTACGACCGGAATCAGTTTTTCAGGTGGAAATAGCAATATTACTGAGAACAATATTTTTGATAATGAAATAAATATAAATTCAAGCGCAAAGCTTGTTGTTGTTGATAATTATTTTGGAACCGCTTCGTCTGATAAAATGAAAATTAAGGGCGACGTTCTTGTTAAATCCATACTGGACGCACCTTATCCACATGGTCGTAAGGTCATATTAGTCGATGATAAAACGGTTACCCCTGAATTGCTCGAAAAGAAGTTTGATTTGCTTAAAGAACAAGGGGTGAAGGCTTTTCATGATCAGCAGTATGGTGATGCTTATCAGAAGCTTGAAGAGGCTTTGAGAGTTAAAGATGATAGAGATATTTACTTGTACCTTTCATATACGCTTTTGGCGCTCGATGATGATGCTAGGCTGACCCAGGTTTTGAGCGAAGGTCTTTCCAAGTATCCTTATGATGTTAGGCTGCATCAGCTTTATGTGCGCAGGCTATTGAATAAGGGTGAAATAGGGCATGCTAAGCAGGTCCTCGAAGGGGCTCTGCTCTTAAGTCCTGCTGACAGCAATCTACTCTATATGAAGGATTATATTGATCAGATTATAGGCAAAAATAAGCTTTCGAACGAGCCTGTTGTGAACGGCACAAACGCAACTGTTTCACCCACAAATGGAACAGGCGAACCCCAAAATGAAATAAAAAAAGATGAAGCAATTGAGATCAAAAGTGCTATTGATGCCTCAAAGAGTAAGGAACCTGCAACGGACGCGATTACAGATGAAAATAAATAAATTGGCTATAGACTACATTTTATCATTCGCTAGCTGAAGAGAGATGATTATGAAAAAAAAGAATTCTATCTTATTTTTGTCTTTGATTGCAGCTCTGCTTTTTAGTGGAGCCTTACTGCCCTATTCTGCGTCTGCTGCATCAAATATCCCTATGCAGAATTATCAATATTCCTCCATAGATTTGGAGGATCAGGCTCAGGCGCAGTGGCATATCAATTACGCAAGTTATTTAATTGATGTAGGTAAATATTTTGAAGCTCTTGAACAGTATGATACCGCTATTGATTATTCCCCTGTAGCAAAAACACGTGTTCACGCTATGTTTGGCAAAGCTATGGTTCTTTCTACTTTTCTGGATGCTCCCGAAAAGGCCGCTGATATTTATAGGGCTATTGGGAAAAACTATCCCAAACATTCTGATACTGCGCTCTACAGGCTGGGCTTTCTCTATTATCAAATGAATGAGTTTGATCGGTCACGCGCCATCATGAAGCAGTATGCAAAATATTACCCGGTAGGCAGGTTTAAGTATCAAGTGGAAGCGGTTCTTTCGGCCATGAAGGAAGAAGTAAAGCCTAAGCCCGAAGTTAAGCCTGTTCCAGTTGGTGAGGAGCCTGACCTTCGTGTTTGTCTGAGCCGGAGAGTGACTTCTATGGTCGTAACTGTCGGGACAAAGGACGATGAAATTTGTGCGGGAAAACTTGGTTGTGGTAAAAAATATAAGGTTGGAATTTCTGGAAATAAACTAGTTTTAGACGGCAAGGTCGTTTCGGCTACGCGAATAAAATTTACTTCGAAAGTACCGCTAAAAGTGACTTATGGTAAAGAGTCCAAAAAAGTTAGAGGGCTTGTTGAGGTTAGCATTCGAAAGGGAAAACTACTTATTTTGAACATGGTTTCTATGGAAGAATATTTGAAGTCAGTTGTTCCTGCTGAATCATATGCGTCATGGCCGAAAGAGACTCTTAAAGCGCAAGCAGTGGCGGCCAGAACCTATGCATATTATCAGAAACTTCACCGGACCCATCTTTTTTATGATGTATACGCAGATACTTATGATCAAATGTACGCAGGTGTTGATCGGGAAGATAAGCGTACAAATCAGGCTGTGAAAGATACTCGCGGTCAGATTTTACTTTATAATAAGAAGCCTATTTTAGCTCAATACACAGCTAATAGCGGCGGATATACTGCGGATTCCAAGGCCATCTTCGGAGCAGGTAAGAAGTATTTGGTAGCTCATAAAGACCCTGCTAGTTTGAAAGGAAAAATGGCTTCGTGGAACCGTAAATATAGGGTGAGTTCCATCGAGTCGAAGCTTAAAAAAATAGGTATTTCCGTGCCCGGTATCATTTCTATTAAGGCTCTTGAAAAGGGGCCTTCTGGAAGAATCACTAAGGTTAGGATTAAATACAAGGGTGGGCAGAGAGACCTGCGAACCAGAACTACTTTGGGGAGTTCAAGAGTCCTATCGCTACCTGATATCCTTTTAAAGATTGAAAAGGTAAAAGATTCCTATGTGTTCAAGGGGCATGGTTGGGGACATGGAGTTGGCTATTCCCAGTGGGGCGGAGCTGAAATGGGTAAGACTGAGAAGTATGATGCCATTTTAGATTTTTATTATCCTAGTACGAGCATTAAGCAGTTGTGGTAACCAGTTTTAGCCGTTGCTATTGTCCGCTGTGTTTATTGTGATAATGACCTTATAAGTTTGAAAGCATATAGGTTTTAAATGACTAAATTTGAAAGAATTATCTGGACGGGCTGCCTTCTTGTTACGTTAACTTTGCTTGTTGGAATTTATGATAGTCGTGCAGAAGATTTCAGTTCAAATTCTGATATAATTACTGAATTATCGTGCGGGAGAATAGGACAGGAGCTGATGGACCGTGAGGAACATGAGCTGGCTATTTCCAATCTTGAAGCTTGCTTGCGGGGTTATCCAAAATCGGACTGGCTTTACAGTTTGCTTGGGCGGGCGTATTTTAAAGCCGGAGATCTTGAAGCGGCTGAAACTCAGTTTAGGCATGCCCTTGAAATTAATAAAAATAACCCTGTGGCAAAGCGTCTTGTTGTAGAGATGCGTAAAACGCAAGATCTGCTAAAAGACAGAGATCTTTCTGAATGGGTAGGCATTATAAAAGAACGGGCTGCTGACCTCGCAACTCTTGTGGTTGGTGTATGGCTTGGTATGATTTTGTCGGGAATTTCGGGCAAAGTTTATGCCCATTTTAAGGGGACAAGTTTTCGAAAGGCTTTAGCTAAAGAAGACTATGATTATGCCACAGATATTCTTGAAGATCTTATTGTGGACCGCAAAAAGGCTGAGCTTCGAAAAAGGTTGCGAGAGCTTTTAGAAGAATCTAGTTTGGAAGACGCAAAAGAAATGATTATTGAGTATGTTGATGATCGCGAGATTGAAGATAAACTGGTTCACTTTCTTGTTCAAATTCATAAAAAATCTAAGGCTGGTTAGTTTCTTAGTGCTCGTTTTTAGTTTTCTTTTTTTCCAAGAGAAGCATGAAACTGTGCAGCTTTATCTTTAGCCGTTTCTACATCTTCCGCGACAGGATTGCTGATCGCAAGATGTGCGATTATGTGGCCTATTGTGGCTATTTTTTTCTGTATTTCAGATTCTTTTTCTGGCCCATGGATAGCTTCAATTAAATCTCCTTGAGTTTTTAGAGTGAATCCTTCTCTGGTAAGGATTTGCTTTATAAATTCTATTCTTGCTATGCGCTGAACCTGTGTTCCATCCCCTCCCTTGAATCTGAAATGTATGTGGTTTTTATCTTTGGTGGGATCACATACTGAGTCTACTTCGGACAAATCTTTTTCAGATTTAAGCTTAATGTTAAGGTACGTTTTGGAAAGTATAGCGTATCCTTCAATGCTGTTATTCTTTGACCATCCCGGACGCTTTTTACCGAGACCGAACCATAATGCCCACATTGGTGCAGACTTTATGTCGTCGGTTGAAATATCCATTTTACCTGCTGCCGTTGTGAATAAACCATCATTAAGGTTTAGAATTGTTAGCGAAATTAGATCATTGATTTTTAAATGTTTTGCGCCATCTAGCCCTAGTCCCTCTTTACTTACCAGTGAGAACATTTCCGATACGGCTTTTTCGTTTGCAAAGCGGACAAGATCGTACATGGATTTACTTTTTTCGGGCAGAAAAACTTCGGTGTTTTTAGCAGAAATATTTAAGTTCGCAATGTAGGGCAATGCTCTTTTCATGCGGTCGTCGGCTTTAATCCCTTCGTTGGGATAAGGTGTAGTAGATGTTATCTTCACCCTGTTTCGTAAATCTGTAATCCAACCACATTTTTGTGGTTCGCCAATTAAGGCTTCAACTTCCAATGCTCTGGCTGCAATTGTTTTAGCAGAATGCGTTGAAAGTGTGGATCTTTCCGGGCGCGCAAGTATGCGTTGCTTCTCTCTTCTCGAGAATATGAATTGCGCAGAATCATTGTTGTTTAAAATTGACGAGCATCCTGTTTTCTGATCAGCGGGTGGGAGTGGGGTCTCTTGTGTAAAAAGGGTTTCGATAGTTCCTGAATCGTTGATTTCTATTTCTGGCTGCACGAGAACGGAAACGGGTGTTTCATGGCTGGAATAGCCAAGCTTGATACGTATCTTTATTGATTCAGGCGAAAATTTTGCGAGAACGGCTTGTTTCCATGCTGTTACGATATCTTGCGGTTTAACATTTGAAATTACATAGCAGTTTGCCGGCAGTTCTTTCTTTTCCTCATCAGGGGTGACGCTGGCAGAAAGAATAAGCATGTTGCCGCCTCTTGCCGTTTCGAGAGCTGCTATTTCTATTTCATTGGAGACCACGCCCGGCATTGTACCGTTTAAAAAGATTGAGTTTATTTTTTTTGATGCTGTGGTTAAAAGTTCGTGGTCGATGGTTGTTATGGATTCTAAAACATTATTAATCTCGTCTCGCAGGTCATTAGCCTCGATGAAATAATTATACACGTCTGAACTGATTACTATTCCCTCAAGCACTGGAATATCTGTTTCATTCATGATGCGGGAAAGATTTATAGCTTGTGCTCCGACATGCTCAGGGTATTGGGAGGAATCTGAAAGTGGTATTGTAAATGGTGTAGATATTTCAGAGTCAGGAACTGTGACTGCCATACGGACATAAAAATTTATTTTGTTATAGTAGTCCATTATATCCATAAATCGCACTGGATTCATGGATTGCAACTGCTCCAGTATCAAGAGAACTTTTTTGCCGAGATCCTCTGAAAGCTTTTCTACATTTGCCCAGTCAACTACGCTTAGTCCAAATCCGATATCTTCAATTCGCGAAATTATTTGTAAACATTCTTCTTCAAGATCCATCAGTAGCTTGAATGAATTGTAACGTCTCCTGAGCAGTCTGCCCGGAGGAAAAGTTTCGTATGTCCAGTGGTTAAATAGCTGTCTAAATTTCATGGTTATTTATAGCGCTAAGCTGAGCCAGTGTTAACAACTTGTTCATCTGCTGAAATGGCATCAAGTGGTAATACTACTTTAAATAGAGTGCCGGGGCCGGATGTGTCAGCCCTGTTCATTCTCGCTAGAGTGTCCTTGGGGATCGGGCTGATGGCTTCGATGGTACCTCCGTGATCTTTAATAATTCCAAATGATACGGAAAGGCCTAGGCCTGTTCCTTTGCCTACAGGTTTAGTTGAATAGAATGGATCGAAAATTGTTCCAAGTTTTTGCTGATCGACTCCATGTCCGGTGTCAGCAAAGAGTGCTGTGATGGTCATGGTTGAAATGTCGAGAATTGTAGTGATCTGGATAGCTCCGTGTTCATCAACTGCTTCCATCGCGTTTGATAGGAGGTTCAGCCAAACTTGTTTAAGCTTTTCAGGGTCACCGTGAATGATGGGGAAGCGGTCATCAAGTACCGTAGATATTTCGATCTGCTCAAGCTTGAAAGCGTGGCTGACAAGCTGGACCACCTCAAGAATTGAGTTGTTGAAGCACATTTCTTTCTTTTCGCTTTCAGTCTGGCGTGAAAATCCCAGTAGGTCTGACACAATTTTACGGCAAACATGAGCTTGTTTTTCGATTGTTTTCAAATCCTTGGAAATCTGATCTTCGGGCGCCACATCGTCTTGCAGAAGCTGGGAATACCCTAAAATAATGCCTAACGGGGTGTTAATCTCATGGGCAACGCCACCAGCAAGTTTACCAACAGATTCCATCTTTTGAGACTGAATTAGCTGGGCCTGATAGCTTTTGAGTTCTGTGATATCTCGAGCTGTAGAAAGTACTCCAATAATTCTGTCGCTTTCAGAATATACGGGGACACGAATAGTGTGAAACCAGCGAATGGCGGAGTTCTCATCTATCATTTCTCGGGTTTCTTTATTAACAATTTCGCCGGTATTTAAAACTTGCCGGACTTCTTGATTTTTGATTGATAAATTACGCTGAGGGAAAAGTTCTTTGTCTGTCATCCCAACTATTTCTTCTTCTGTTTTGCCTATGTGGGTAGCCAGCGGCTTGTTAACCGCCATATAGGTCAAGGCTGGGCCTATTAACGAGATGAAATCCGGTGAGACATTGATGATTGTTTTGAGAAGTTCTTTTTGTCTCGTGAGATTGGTTTCCGTTATTTCGAGATCTTCGATGTGGCTTTCAAGGTTCATTGCCATAGCATCGAAGGTTTCAGCCAGTTCTTGAACTTCATCACCTTTAAGCCTCTTTCGATGGGGTGAGAAAAATGATTTTATCGTATCGTCAGAATTGGATGTGTCCCGTTTTTGGGGGCCAAGATGTGTATGAACAATTTCTTCAGCATGCCTTTGGAGCGTCCCGAGTCTGAAAGTCATGCGCCGCGCAAACTGAGTTGAAACTAAGACTGCGACGAGTAAAACAGCTCCGGTTAACGCTGATATGGCAAAAATTAGATCTTGAACAACAGATTGAATGCCTGCTCGCGATAGGCCGATGCGAACGGTCCCAAGCTTTTTGTTACTGATGAAAATAGGCGCAGCAAAATCATAAATTTTTTCAGTTCCCGTATCAATCATGACTGCTGCAATTGTATTTTGGTCTGTACTTGTGTTTGCGTTCCTCAACTGAATGGGGAAGCCGTCTCTGAAGCTGTTCGCTAGAACTCGTTTTTGGTCATCCATTATAAAAGCATAGACAATTTCATCATCAGCTTTTTTCACTTCATTAACCATTGATTCCAGTTGAAGCAGGTCCGTCGAAAGCAGAGGATCTTCGGCTCTTAGTGCTAGATTGCTGGCAAGGACTTTTCCTCTTTTTCGCGACTGCTCCATGAGAGCTTCGGATGCCATGCTGGTAACAAAAAGAGCTATAATGAGGGCTGTAAATCCCACAATTAGAGTTAGGCCCAGATTTATTTTTGTGCGAAAGCGTAGTCGGGAAAGAAAGGTCATTTGACAAGCCCTCCCGTATTATTCGGGGGACTGCTTAGGCCTAGTTTTTCTATAAGGACCCTGATGGAATCGTAGTCGCTATCTTTAGCAGATATAATACCGCGCATTCCTGCTTGTTTTAGTATTTCAGATTGATCCTGCTTGTTCATTGAAAGATTGAACATTGCGTTAGAAATCAGTTCAATTATCTTTGGATCAAGATCTTTACGAGCTGCGTAGACCCAGCTTGGATAGGGCTTTGTTTCTGCTACCACGCGTAATTTAGAAATGTTTACTTTATCTTTGACGATATCAAGAGTGCCTTCGCGGATTGATGCAAAATCGTATTTTCCGGCATAGACGGCAAGAACTGCTTTTTCCTGCTTACCCCCCGGACCTGCTGCGAAGGCTATTTCTTTAAAGTCATCGCTTGTAATTCCTTTCTCCAGAAACATACCAAGAACAAAGAGATATCCTCCTGCAGAAAGAGGGTCCACTGCAATCCAGCTTTTACCTATGCAGTCTTTGACCTTGCGAATTATGCGGTTATCTTTTCTCGCGATGATTTGTCCGCGAAAAGTGGGGGATCCTGATGGTTCAATAATGCGGGCGAAAGCTTTTGCGCCTGTCCCTGCTATTTTTATGTAGGTCATGGGATTTGAAAAGGATATATCAATATCGCCATTTTCGACCATGCGGCGGTGCTCTTCAAATGTGTCGGGGAAAACTTGGCGGATTGTGAGCCCTGTTTCGCGTGCGAGGTATTCAATCAGCCTATTGTGGCGCTGATATGAAACTTTATGGGAATATTGAGGGAGGTATGCATATGTAATGGCTGGTTCAGGGTCTGGCACATTGATTTCTTCCCGAACAGACATATCCACTTTGACAATATTTTCATCTAGTCCAAGGCCGCGAAAATAGAATGCGGCTCCAAGAAGCAGTAATACGGCCGGAATTATATATTTCAGTTTCAGCATTCAATTTCCTTGCGAGAGAATGGCCTTCTCCCGTGGCATGCCGAGCGTGGGGGACGTTTTAGGCGCTATTTTCAGCGGGGCACTGTGGAATTGTATTCACTGACTTTGAATCTAAAACAGCTTTGACGGTAGAAGAATCCGTTTTGAATTCTTTGCCTAATTCCGGAGCCAGTTCAGTCCATGAAGTCATTTCACCTGCGTTAACAGCGTCTTCTTCTTTCATGCCGTCAATTCTTTTTAAGAATGGTACAAACTTTCTTATTTTAGCGAAAGAATATCTTACTACTATATAAGATATGATGAAAACGAAAGGATAGCCAAGTCCAAATTCAAAGTAAGGTATTGTATGAACACTTATTCCGACAAATCTTTCCTGCAACCAGCCCATAGCGAAAGCCATAGGCCATAGTGATACTGCGAAAAGTGCTGCATGAGAGAAGAATACTTTGCCGAAATATTCATTTGCCCAGTCGTTGGCGGACTTGAATATTTTCTTGTCTTGGTGACGAATGGCTTCAACAGAAATGTTGTGCATACGGGTCATTTTCTGATTGAGGTCGGTGTAGTAGTCTCTGTTCCACATGTAGACCAGAGCCATACTTATTTCTCCGGCTATTGTGCACCATAATGCCAGTGCCGCTGTACCGATCCAGAACGCCGCGACAGAAGGGACGGGGAGTCGGTAAGGGGTAATCAAAATAGTATCAATAACTGCAAGAAATGTATCGACATCAAACATGTATAACTCCGGTTTAATATGGTCGCCCCCTGCACATAGTGGGGGGACAGGGGACGACCTGCGGGTGTAGGTGATTGTAATTTAATTAGAGACCTAGAAAGGAGGTACTATGCTGTAACCGAGGAAGCCCTTGGTTGAGTAGCGGATACCAACGTAAAGTGCGAGAACGATGAAGAGTCTCTTGAGCCATACATCCGGGATGTACTTGGAAGTGCGGGGTCCAATGAAGGAACCAACAAGAATTCCGAGAAGTTCAACTCCGATGAGAGGCCAGAAAACAGGAGTATCTTTAACTACCATGTAGGTGAAGATAGATGTGGTCATACCGACGAGAACAGCAACAGCGGATGTTCCTGCAACAAGGTACATAGGAAGACCTGCAACACTGGTAAGGAAAGGTACAAGCAGGAATCCGCCACCAACTCCGAGGAAGGAAGCTAGAGCTGCGATTACGAAACCACCACAAACAGGAACGAGCGGGTTGAAAGAGAATTCTACACCATAGAATGTGAAGATACATTTGGTGATAGAAAAGCTGACAACTTTAACACCGAGACATTCTGTATCAACAGCGCAACCGTCTTTTTCATTCTTGATGGATTTTTCGAAAGCTTTTGCAGCTTCTTTTGCCTGCTGTTTGTTAGCTTGTCCTTTGGGAGTTGTTTCGTAGAAGAGGTAACAACCAAGGAAAAGAACGAAGAGACCGAAGAATCCGATGTAGTCTTTCAAAGAAACTTTACCAGCAGTTAGCCAAGGCACGAGGTATGAACCTGCGATTGAGCCAGCTGCAAGGGATAGTCCTAGTGGAAGAACGAGGCGACCCATTTTGAAATAGTTGAAAGAGGACATCGCTGCGGATGTACCTACAAGCCACTGGTTGGATACGCGAATGGAGTCTGTAACGAGCTTGTTCATTACTGGTGATGTTTTCTTGAATGTGGAAGCGAAGTCACCGAAGCCGTAAATGGTAATGTGACCTACACCAGCCATAATCCCGCCGAATGCACCAACAGTAGAGAAAATCCAACCTACCCAGATTGCCCATGCGAATCCGATGATAAGCGATGGAGTTGGAGCACCGCTGATTCCGAGGAATCCGGTTGCAAGTTCTGAATTAATTTCGCCTGCGCCAGTCCCTTTCGGGGTAGCGTCGATTGCGGCTTGAAGCCTGTCTGCTAGTGCCGGCTCAACAAAAGCCGCCACAGTCAGCGCCGCCAGAGCCATAATCATAAGGCTTTTGCGGGATTTAAACATAGTGTATCTCCTTAAGTGAAAGTTGGTTTTGCTAAGTAGTTCTCTTAATCGCTTTCGTTGCAGCGGAAACGGTTAATAAGTAAGAAATACCTTAGCGCCTTCATTTGTCATTCGGAGCGCATACTTAAGCTGTATGCGCTCCGTTTATTTTGTTGCTCTGTAAACAGTGCAGCTTTTTTATTTGTCTTCGCCTTTCTTAAAGATAATCAAAGGGCAGTTCTTACAGACATCAGCTCCGGGGAATCCGTCACCGGGACGTGTTATTGCGCCGCTACCTTTTTCTTCGATGCGTTGAACCAGTCTTTCGACAACAGATTTAAATTTTGTTCCAGGGATCATAACGTTGATTTCGCCGCGTTCTGTTTTACCTGCATTGTAGCTACCGGAACACGCTGGGCACATGTTGAATTCATCTTCAACATATGAGTAAACGGTACCACCACATGCGGATGAGTTCATTGTTACATTCGGGCGAAGTGGGTGAGTATCTGTTGCAGCCATGTAGTCAACTGCTAGGTGGTAGGACTGCATGTTATCAACATAGAAATGAACAACATCTGGCTCGAAAATTCCATCAACATCTCCTAGTGGGGCAACAGCGATGCCAATAAGTCCTTTAGGAAGGGTTGTTTTACTTTTAACGAACTTTTCAGCCTGTTCGAGGTCGCGTGTATATTTTGCGTGCCCTTTGATTTCTGCAGCATCAAGATCTTTCCAGCCAAAGCTGTAATGTGCATTACCGCACATTAGGCCATCTTTTTCAGAGTAAACGGTCTGACCTTTCATGCGAGCAGCAATTTCCCACTGGCAATAAGTCATTGGTTTGAGGGGGACGTAAAATTCTGCATTTTCTTTGAAAGTATCTACTTCCGCTTGGTCATAGAAAAATTTTACCGCGATAGGGTAATGGTAAAGTCTCATTTCTTTCATCAATAACTCTTGAATTTCCTTGTAGTTCATAATTTCCTCCTCGTCCGTTTATTAATTTTTACCCGATCAAATTGATCGGTGACTTTTTGACTTAAACTCTATTTATAGTCCTGCAAAACAATCTTCAAGCAAAACTGAAATAGAGAAAAAAATAACTTTTTCACATAACACTAGCTCTAAAACTGATAAATAATCACTATATAATGTGAAAAAAAGAACTAACTTTTAATTAATCATTTAAAATTAGTTGTTTGTGATCTCAAGAAATTTTTTGAAAATTTGTTTGAGTGTGTTTTTGTACTATTTATGACGATTAAGGTTAATGTTGTGCCACTTTTCACGTTTTTTAGGATCCTCTTATGGTGCGGACCATTTACCTTTCGGTGATCTATGGAGTAGCATTGTCATATTATAAATAAGAAATCTTTGATGAACTGATTCAGATAGGAGATAAAATGAGTAAATTTAAAATTCATCCCATTGTTATGGGAACAAAAAGATTTGATAAGGGGATGATGACATATCAACAGGGGTATGGATCTCCTTATATCATACCGATTTATTGTTGGTATTTAGAAGGTGGGGATAAAAATATCCTTATTGATACGGGTGAAATGCAACCCATTATTTCAGAAGATAGAGAGCATGATCTTGGTGGTAAGATTTATACTTTCGAGGATGGCTTAGCCAAGCATGGTTTAAAGCCTGAAGATATAGATATTGTGGTTCATACCCATCTGCATAATGATCATTGCGAAAATGATTATAAATGTGTGAACGCTAAAATTTATGCGCACCGCAAAGAGCTTGAGCATATTCATGATCCGCATCCACTAGATTTTAGATATCTCGAAGATTATATTGAAGATGCCGAGGATAACGGACAGGTTGAGATTGTAGATGAAGATTGTGAAATAGTTCCCGGTATTAGAGTAATGCATACGCCGGTTCATACCGAAGGTGGGCTTACTATACTTATAGATACTGATGGAGGCTTAGCCGCAATCACAGGGTTTTGCGTAATAATGGAAAACTTTTACCCCCCGCTAGAGGTTACGGGGATGGAGATGGAAGTTATTCCACCCGGCACTAGTGTTAATACCTATAATGCATATGACATTATGCTTGAGGTTAAAGCTTTGGCTGATATATTAATACCGCTTCATGAGCCGTCATTCGCAAAGGTTGATACGGTCATTGGAACTTAAAATTTTGATAAGGAATGATTTGTGAAAGCTGTATATTTTAAAGATGGAACAATAGAAATTGTTGATAAAAATCGCCCCGAACTACTTGCGGACGAGGCTCTTTTAAAAGTCATTGTTGCGGGTATTTGTAATACAGATATCGAATTGCACAAGGGGTATTATGGCTTTGAAGGTGTCCCCGGGCACGAGTTTGTTGCTGTTGTTGAAGAGTGCCCTGATCGTCCTGATCTTGTAGGGAAAAGGGTAATTGCTGATATTAATGTTCCTACTGGAAAGGGGACTGGTGGTGCGTATCACGGAGATCGCAGGCATGCTCCCGGAAGAACCGTGATTGGAATTGTGAACCACGATGGAGCTTTTGCGGAATACTTAAAAGCTCCCGCAGATAATCTTTACGTTGTTGATGATACTATTGCCAGCGAAGCTGCGGTTTTTGCGGAGCCTCTTGCTGCTGGACTTGAAGTTAGTCAGCAGATTCACATTACAGGTGATATGAAGGTGATGGTTCTTGGTGATGGGAAGCTTGGAATACTTACCGCGCTAGCTTTAAAACTTTATAACCCTAACGTGCTTCTGATTGGTAAGCATAAAGATAAACTCGGTCTTGCCGCGGCGCAGGGAGTTTCGACTCACTGTATTGAAAACGCGGAGGAGCTGTCTGACTTGGCTGCATCTTTAACAGAAACTAATGGTAAATATGATTTAGTAGTCGAAGCGACTGGTAGTGAAGATGGTCTCGGGTATGCGATAGAGTTAGTGCGTCCTGAAGGAACGGTAGTTGCAAAAACTACTTCGCACAAACCTACTTCATTAAACTTGGCGAAAGTTGTGGTTGACGAGATATCAATTGTGGGATCGCGGTGCGGAGATCTGGGACTTGCGCTCTCGATTCTCAAGCAAAACCTCATTTCCGTGTCCGATTTAATCGAATATACGTATGATTTTGATGATTTTACAGCTGCTTTTGCCCATGCAAAGCGGAAAGGTGCTAAAAAAGTGCTAATCAGAATGTAGCGTTTTATTATTTTAGTATGATCTGTTTTTAGATATATATTCTTTATATATTAGTCTGTTATGCTTTTTAAACCCTCCTCAAATTTGTTTGAGGAGGGCTTTTTTGCGTCTTCTGTCTAAATTTATTTGAACTTTTAAACACTCCCGGACCTGACTCGGCTGAGTCGGGTCCGGCCTTCTTGATATTCTTTGTACATAAGGAGGAAGAAATGAATGAAAGTTCAACTGCAACACTCGCTGCTCTGTACCCATTAGAGAACAGGCGATTGTTAAAAAATTATGGACGTTTTGTTGAGGATAATCCTGACTGGCTGGAGCTAGGTCTTTGTCTTGGTGATTACAAAACAAAACGCAATGTGCCGGGCCTAAGTAGCTGGGAGTCTAGAGAGCATCGTGATGGAGCTGGAGGAATGGCATGATCGGTTCAATTATTGATATTGGATCGACCATTATTGATAAGATTTGGCCTGATGCTGGAGAAAGGGAGAAAGCTAAGCTTAGGCTTGTGGAACTCCAAAGTCGCGGGGAGCTCGTTGAAATTGAATCTAGGCTGAAAGTTATGCTCGCTGAAATGTCAGGCAACTGGCTTCAGCGGTCATGGCGGCCGATTCTAATGCTGACGATTATCGCCATCGTGGCAAACAATTACCTGTTGTATCCGTATATGGCTTTGTTCTGGGATGAAGCACCGATACTTGATTTGCCTAAGCAGCTTTGGTCTCTGATGGAGCTTGGTCTTGGCGGTTATGTTGTGGGTAGAAGTGCGGAAAAAGTAACTAAAGCATGGAGGGAAAATGGTGGCTGAAGAAAGAGGTGAATTACAGGATCTGCTGATTCGCATTGATGAACGGGTCAAGTCAATTCAGGAGGATATTTCTGAAATTAATGGAGCTAGACGGTGTCACACTCATGCGGAAAAGTTCCGCAACCTTGAACGTACTGTTTGGGGAACTGCAACTGTTCTTGTCGGGGTTACGGCTCGGGCTGTTTATGAGGCGTTCAAATGATTGTTACAGCATTACTTGCCGACACGGCAACATGGTTAGGCGGCTCTTTTGAAGGACGTAGATGTGATTGTTGCGGACGGACTGATCATCTTGAATATTTTAGGATGGAAACTCGTTTTGCCGGAAAAATTGTTTTCCGTGAGGCGCATTTATGCCGCAAGTGCATGAGAAAGGCAGAGGCTGGAGTGTATGAAGCTTTAGGAGAAAAAAGTGTTCATTAACACGCGAAAAAGATCTCAATTTATTCGGAGCTGTGAGGGCGAAATTTGTGAGTAAAGAAGTAAGTAAAAGTGGAGTTGTTAAACGTCAGAAGGAGGAGCTCGAAAGGTTTCGGGGAGTATTTGCTCTCGCTGTGGAATCAAGCGACTCGGATATGGTGAAAGATTTAAAAGCGAAACTCGACATCATGCATAAAAGGCATGACATGGAAAGGAAGGCTTGGTGTATCGGTGAAGTTAAAAAGGATGCTGCGCCTGCAAAAAAACGTGCGGCCAGCAAAACAATAAGTCCTGAACTTAGGGAGAAGCTTGATGAAATTTACGGATCTGAGCAGTGCTAATAATTGGTATGCCGCCGTGCTTCGTCAAGCGGAGGATAAGAAAGAAGTTTTACAGGTAATGGCTGAGCTTGGCAGGAACGACTTGTTTTTTTTGCTGACAAGGCTTCTCGGACGGGCGGATGCCAACAATGACTGGGTTTTTGCTAGGTGTCAGGACGTTCAGCGTGATTCTGATGGGCATCTCGATTTGTGGAGCCGTGAACATTATAAATCGACGATTATTACGTTCGCACTGACTATTCAGGATGTTTTGCGTGACCCTGAAGTCACCGTTGGAATTTTCAGTCATACCCGGCCCATTGCGAAGGGTTTTCTGCGTCAGATAAAAATGGAATTTGAGCGCAACGAGCTTTTAAAGCAGTGCTATTCAGACGTGTTATGGGCGAATCCTAAAAAAGATTCACCTAAGTGGTCGGAAGAGGACGGGATAATTGTCAAACGTAAATCAAATCCTAAGGAAGCGACTGTCGAAGGATGGGGGCTTGTGGATGGACAGCCGACAGGCAAGCATTTTTCGAGATTAATTTATGATGATGTGGTTACGCGGGACTCTGTTTCAACACCGGATATGATTTTCAAAACTACCGAGGCGTGGGCTTTATCCATTAATCTAGGTACCCGTGAAGGGGTTAAGAGGTATATTGGAACCCGCTATCATTTTAATGATACCTACCGCGATATTTTGAAACGGCAGGCCGCAATCCCGAGAATTTTTCCGGCAACGGCGGATGGAACTCTTGAAGGAGATCCTGTTTTGCTTACCAGAGAGCAGCTTGAAACTAAAAGGCGTGAAATGGGGCCTTATGTTTTCGGTTGCCAGATGATGCAGGACCCAAGAGCTGATGATGTTCAAGGGTTTAAGGAAGAATGGATCAATCGCTGGGACCAGCATGCTCAAGGCGGCAAGCCTAGGTGGCGTGAGTTTAATCGCTATCTGCTTGTGGATCCAGCAAGCGAGAAAAAGGTTGGTAGTGATTACACCGTAATGCTCGTCATTGGGCTAGGTCCGGACCGGAATTATTACTTGATTGATGGCATTCGAGATCGTCTCAATCTGACTGAGCGCGCAAGGGCTTTATTCAGATTGCACAGAACGTATTCGCCGCAAATTGTCGGTTATGAGAAATACGGTCAGCAAGCGGATGTTGAGCATATGCAGTATGTGATGGGCGAGCAGAATTACAGATTTTCCATAGAACCGATGGGTGGAAATATTCCTAAAACCGACCGCATTCGAAAGTTGGTTCCTATTTTTGAGCAGGGACGGTTTTGGCTGCCTTGGCGAGGGCGGTTCATGGATCATCAGGGCCGTGAAAGAGATTTGGTGCGGGAGTTTATTGATGACGAATTTCTAGCATTTCCAGTCGCTCCGCATGACGACATGCTCGATTGCATGGCGCGGATTATGGATCCGGCACTGGGAGCTGTTTTTCCGAATCCGCAAAATGATGTTCAGCATCACGAATCTATTCAGGGCATTATGGATTACGACATTTTTACTGGAGGGCAATAATGTACGGTTTTGAGGTGGATGGAGGTTTTGTATTCTACAAATATAGAGATCTGGACGGAACTTTGAGCCTAACAGAGGGGCACTTGAAATGGTTCTGGGATGTGATGTCGCAGGCTGGCCATATCC